>CAKSBI010000026.1 GCA_934437985.1 uncultured Lachnospiraceae bacterium | reverse complement strand
TGGTTTACCTGTGTATTGACACGATTATTTATTCTTGTTACTAATTCGACTAATTCAATGTAATTCAATTTTCCATTTTATTCTTTAGTGACAGTATATCGGTTAATTCTGTGACAGGCAACTAGGTTAGTTGTAAGTCAGGCTGAGAGGGGTGCAACATTAATCCTAAAACCAACTTACTCATGTGTTTTGTCGTGACCAAGCATCCACAGCAGACAAAGCGGCTTCCACAAGAAAAAAATCCAGCTTTTTTGTGCAGGCACAAAAAAGCTGGATAATTTTTTCCGACAAACCTGTGGGATTACATCATTCCCATACCCGGTGCTCCGGCCGGCATTGCCGGAACGTCTTCCTTTATTGTTGATACAACTGATTCTGTTGTAAGTAATGTAGAAGCTACACTTGTTGCGTTCTGAAGAGCACTTCTTGTTACCTTTGCAGGATCAAGTATTCCTGTATCTACCATGTTAACGTATTTGTCAGCAAGTGCATCGTAGCCTGTTCCTACTTCGCCTTCTTTAACCTTGCTGATTATAACAGAACCCTCCATACCGGCATTCTGTGCAATCTTGAACAATGGAGCCTCAAGTGCCTTAAGGATTATGTTGGCACCTGTCTTCTCATCACCCTCAAGTGTATTGGCAAGCTCTGCAACCTTCTTTGAAGCATGGATGTAAGCACTTCCACCACCTGCAATGATTCCTTCTTCAACTGCAGCCCTTGTAGCATTAAGGGCATCTTCCATACGGAGCTTCTTCTCCTGCATCTCTGTCTCTGTAGCAGCACCGACACGGATAACTGCAACACCACCTGCAAGCTTTGCAAGTCTTTCCTGAAGCTTCTCACGGTCAAAATCAGATGTTGTCTCTTCAATCTGCTTCTTAATCATGCTAACTCTTGCCTCAATCTCTGCCTTATCACCAAGGCCATCAACAATAATTGTATTCTCCTTCTGAACCTTAACTGACTTAGCACGTCCTAACTGGTCTAATGTTGTCTCTTTGAGGTCAAGGCCAAGCTCTTCAGTAATAACTGAACCACCAGTAAGGATTGCGATATCACGGAGCATATCCTTACGTCTGTCACCATAACCAGGAGCTTTAACTGCAACAACCTGGAATGTTCCCCTGAGCTTGTTGATCACAAGAGTACTGAGTGCTTCACCCTCAACATCCTCAGCAATGATAAGAAGCTTGGAACCTGACTGGACAATCTGCTCAAGAAGTGGAAGTATCTCCTGGATATTGCTGATCTTCTTATCAGTAATAAGAATATATGGATTGTCAAGATTAGCTTCCATCTTATCCATATCTGTACACATATAAGCTGATAAATAACCTCTGTCAAACTGCATACCTTCAACAAGGTCAAGCTCTGTAAGCATTGTCTTGCTCTCTTCTATTGTAATAACGCCATCGTTACTAACCTTCTCCATAGCATCTGCTACCATCTCACCAACAGTATCATCTCCTGCTGATATAGCTGCAACCTTGGCAATCTGGTCTTTTCCTGAAAGCTTCTGGCTCATGCCCTTGATTGCTTCAACTGCACAATCTGTTGCCTTGAACATACCTTTACGAAGAATAATAGGATTAGCCCCTGCAGCAAGATTCTTCATACCTTCATTGATCATTGCCTGTGCAAGCACAGTAGCAGTTGTAGTACCATCACCTGCAACATCATTTGTCTTAGTTGCAACTTCTTTTACAAGCTGGGCACCCATATTCTCAAATCCGTCCTCAAGCTCTATTTCCTTGGCAATTGTCACACCATCATTAGTAATAAGTGGTGAGCCATATGATTTATCAAGAACTACATTTCTTCCCTTAGGACCAATTGTAACACTTACTGTATCTGCAAGCTTATTAACACCTGCTTCTAATGCTTTCCTGGCTTCTGCGCCAAACTTAATCTCCTTTGCCATGTCAAATTACCTCCTGAATATATAATTAATCTTCTACAATTGCAACAATGTCATTCTGCTTAACAACAACATATTCGTCATCACCAAGCTTAACATCTGTTCCGGCATACTTTGAATAAATAACCTTGTCTCCGGCCTTTACCTGCATAGTCACTTCCTTGCCATCGATCATTCCTCCCGGACCAACTGCAACAACTTCTGCCTGCTGTGGTTTTTCTTTTGCCTGTCCAGGTAATACGATTCCTGATTTTGTTGTCTCTTCAGCCTCAAGCTGCTTTAATACTACTTTGTCTCCTAAAGGTACTAACTTCATGACTGATTCCTCCCTATGATAAAATTATTGTCATTTATTGTTGTTAGCACTCAATTAACACGAGTGCTAAATGTTGCTTATTATATTATTAAAATTAATTATTAAATGCAAACTGTACGCATATGTATATTTGCCGTATTTCTTTCACTATCTCACACAACCTCATGTATACTCACTTTTTCTTACTATTACTCTATTTTATATATATTGTTGCAACAATGTTATCTTTTTTCTATAATAATACACAAAAAGAAAGGACTGACAACTATTATGAAAGAAAAGCTTTATACAATACCGGTAAATGATGCATACGCCTCTGACTGCGAATGCCCTATATGTAAAATGTATGGAAATATCGAACAGGATGCCATAGAATTCACCATGGGTCCAAGTTATATGGAAGATGACATCAGGATGGTGACAGATAAAAAGGGGTTCTGCAGCAATCATATAACAAAATTATACAGGCACCAGAACAGGCTCGGTCTCGCACTTATGCTTGATACACATATAAAGAGGACAATAAATGAATTTGAAAAAATCAGGCCTGCTTCCGCAAAGGCACCGTCATTATTTAAGAAGGCCTCAGGTGCAGGCAGGATTGAATGGCTGAAGGAAATTAACAAATCATGTTACATATGCGATAGAATAAGCGGTACCTTTGAACGCTATATTGCTACAATATTCTACCTGTACTCTAATGATAAAGAATTTGCATCCAAAATAAAAGGCTCAAAGGGGCTGTGTTCAAAGCATTTTACGCTTTTATATGACAGCGCATCAGTATACCTTGGTGGTTCTGAATACCAGGAGTTTTTAAGTCTGATATGCGAAGTATTCATTGATAACCTTAAGCGTGTTGAGGAAGAGCTTGAGTGGTTTACAGACAAGTTTGATTACCGTAACGCTGACGCCCCATGGAAAAATTCAAAGGATGCACTTCCACGAACGATAATAAAAACTAACAGCACATTCGTAGAATAATACTTAGAATTTAAAATGATAATATAATATTTAAAACAATAATCATTTAACAGCTAAAGCATACTACCCGGAAATATATAATACAGAAAACGGATGTCTCCCACGCATATAACGCCGGATACATCCGTTTATTATTATGTATACATATCATTTAATCTTTTCCCTTAGCTGTTCAACAAGCAGCTTGACATTATGGCTGACATGCTTTTCAACAAGTATTCTTGAAATCAATCTCTTACAATCATCAATCTTGCCAAGCCTTCTTGCAAGCTCAGCGAGAAGGTAAAGGTAAGATGGCTCATTCATACCGCATATAGGAAAACGTTCCGCTGAATAAGCCTCATTAAAGCCCTCATATGCAAGCTCAAGATTTTCAAGCTCTTCTTTATTCAGTGCTTCAAGCTCCGCATTATCCACATTCCCTGATGCAAGGCTAAGCTCTTCTGCCTTCCCTCTGTAAAGCCATGCAAGCTTAAGACAGGTAAATGCTTTTTCACTTGGCCTGCCTCTCTTAATAACTGTATCAAGTACTGCAAGCTTACATCTTAAGATAGCCTCATCATAGGAATATGTCTTTCCTCCCTTTCCAAAGCCCTTAAAATCCTTGCTGACCTGCTCACGTATCTGCTTTGCCTGAAAGCTGCTAAGCTGGTCAAAATATAACCCTATAGCAGCATAACCACAGTTAGGACAGGCTACAACATCATATTTAACAGTGTCTATATACTTATGTCTTGGGCGTAAGTCACTGTCAGGCTTTAAAGCCCTTGCTTTACCTGTTCTTAATCTTTTGCTCTTAAAATCTGCGTAACAGCAGGGACAGGAATATCCTTTTTCAAATATAAATTCATCCTCGTCCGGGATAACCTCATTAGCTGCGGAAGCTGTTGTGGCACCATTATCACTGCTATTATTAACGGCATTCCTGCTTTTCCCTGCGTCCTCTTTTGAGTCATTACCATATACTTCAACATTTTTTACACCACCAAGGCCCAACTTCTCAAGCCCTGACAAAATATTAGCCATAAAATTGTCCTCCTATACATGCTAAGCCGGTTTATACGAACTCTTCTGTGATACAATTCTGTTAAATACAATATGCCCTTCCGTTGTATTACGGTTGTCAACACAGAAATATCCTTTTCTCAAAAACTGGAAACTATCTCCAACCCTCGCCTCTCCAAGAGCCGGCTCAAGTTTGCAGTGTTCAATAATCTGCATCGAATCAGGATTAATATTCATACTTCCGTCTTCTTCATTATATACACCTTTTTCTTCATCAATAAGATTTTCATACAGGTACACTGTTGCTTCAATTGCTGTAGGTGCAGCTACCCAGTGGATTGTTCCTTTAACCTTACGTCCTGTAAAACCGCTTCCACTCTTTGTCTCCGGGTCATAAGTACAGTGAATCTCAGTAACATTACCATTATCATCTGTAATATATGACTCACATTTCACAAAATATGCACTCATAAGACGGACTTCATTACCAGGGAACATGCGGTAATACTTTTTAGGCGGTTCGATCATAAAATCATCACGGTCTATATAAAGCTCACGCGCAAACGGAACCTTTCTGGTACCCATATCAGGATTCTCCTGGTTGTTAGGTACATCAAGATATTCAACCTGTCCCTCCGGATAATTATCAATCACAACCTTAACAGGGTCAAGCACTGCCATCATACGTGGTTTTACAAGCTTAAGGTCTTCTCTTATACAATACTCAAGCATTGCATAATCAATCGAACTGTTGGCTTTAGATACTCCTACCATATCCATCAGCATCTTAAGTGAATTAGAAGTAAATCCCCTTCTTCTTAATGCTGCAATTGTAACAAGCCTTGGGTCATCCCATCCATCAACAACACCATCCTGTACAAGCTTTTTAATATAACGCTTACCGGTAACCACATTGTTAACAAACATCTTGGCGAACTCAATCTGTCTTGGCGGAACCTCAAATTCAAGCTCCCTTACAACCCAGTCGTATAAAGGCCTGTGATCCTCAAATTCAAGTGTACATATGGAATGTGAGATACCCTCGACCGCATCTTCAATAGGATGGGCGAAGTCATACATTGGATAGATACACCATTTGTCACCTGTATTATGATGTGAAATATGTGCCACACGGTATATTACAGGGTCACGCATATTAATATTAGGTGATGACATATCAATCTTTGCACGAAGTACCCTTGAACCATCCTCACACTCTCCGGCACGCATCTTCTCGAAAAGCTCCAGGTTCTCTTCCACACTTCTGTCCCTGTAGGGGCTGTTCTTACCAGGCTCAGTAAGTGTTCCACGATACTCCCTTATCTGTTCAGCAGAAAGATCATCAACATATGCCTTGCCTTTCTTAATAAGCTTTATTGCACCCTCATACATTTTATCAAAATAATCTGATGCAAAATACACATTTTTAATATTATCTTCTCCGCATAGCCACTCTACATCCTTACGTATCGAATCTACAAATTCAGTATCCTCTTTCGTTGGATTAGTATCATCAAACCGGAGATTAAATGTACCATTATACTTTTTTGCAAGTCCGTAATTAAGAAGGATCGACTTTGCATGTCCGATATGAAGATATCCATTAGGCTCCGGCGGAAACCTTGTCATGATATTCTTATATACTCCCTCCGCAAGATCTTTATCAATCTCCTGCTCAATAAAATTCTTTGAAATGGCAACATTTTCATCCATCTGCCGTCTTCCTCCTTATATATCTAATGAACACCCCGGATCAATTGCCGAGAGTTTACTCCTGTTCATACAATTAATATGATAGCATAATTTTCATGTTATATCAAATATATATGATTACTTTGTCTTAACCATCGGAAGCCCTACACACACACTTCCGCCGATTATATTACCGATTGTAACCGGAATAAGATTCATAACGAACCCTCCAATGCTTAGTCCGTCTATCTGTGCCTGTGTCATACCATATGCCTCAATACATTTTGCAACATAATCCGGATTAAGCTTAGCAAAAAGTCCCGCACTTATGTAGTACATATTAGCAACACAGTGCTCATATCCCGACGTCACAAATAACAGTATTATGAAAAAGCATGCAAGAAGCTTGCCTGTAACATCCTTTGAGCTAAGTGCAAGGAGTACAGCAGCACATACAAGAATATTGCACAGAATACCGGATACCAGTGCCGGTCCAAAATCAAGTGCCGTCTTGCCTGCTGCAACCCTGATAGTATAGGCTCCAAGAAGACCCGATGTATAATTGAACTGTCCACAGTAATATGCCATCGCAGCAATAAGTATGCCGCCAACAAGATTACCAACATACACACCGCACAGGACACGGATAAGGTCTGTTACCCTGTGCTTCTTCTCAACCGTACCCATGATCATAAGGCAGTCCCCTGTAAACAGTTCAGCACCCATCATAACAACCATCATAAGCCCCATCGGGAAAACAACACCGGCTACAAGCCTTGACAACCCAACATTTGAGATATTATGTGCAGCAACATTGCTTCCTGCCGCACCAAGTGCGATCATTGCTCCTGCCATAACCGCCTTAATAAGTAATTTATACGCAGGCATATTCACCTTTGCATCACAGCCTGTGATATATTTTTCCACAGTTTCCTTTGATGTCAGACATCCATCCATAATACAATTCTCCTTCGTCATTATTATAACCACATCGTATTAGTATACAATAATCAGTTACATAAAACAAGTAAAAAGATATATATTCAATTATAATGTAAAAAGATATATATTCAATTATAATGTCATAATGACCCATTATAAAAGAATATATATCTTAATGTGATCAATTATTAATATGCAGCCAAAGCATAACCGGCACTACTTAAACATGTGCCCTTTGATCCTGTACTTTGCCCCTCTTACGTGGCCATTAAAGAACTTATACTTTTTGAAGTTTCTGTCCTTACCATTGTGTACAACAAACTTCTCTCCTGAAAGTGCTTCCTTAGCCGCTTTAATACACTGCTTTTCTGCGGCTGAATTAAACTTTCCCGAATCGTATCTTGAAAGCGCTCTCTTAAGGGAACCATTACGTACCGGTGAAAACTGGCATTTCTGATATATAACTCCCTTTACGGAATCAGCAAAATCCTTTGATTCCTTTCTGTTCATTACAACAATCCCAACTGCAAGCTTACCGGCATACGGCTCATTGCCTGCCTCACAATATATTAATGCAGACAAAAGTCTGAGTTCTGCTTTCGTGTACTTTGCTTTCTTCTTATCTGCTTTCTTCTTATCTGCCTTCTTCTTATCAGCCTTCTTATCATTATTATCCGCGTCCGCATTATCGCCGGTATTATCATCAGGAACCGGTGTAACCTCAGCTGCAACTGCTTCTTCTGCGCCGGCAGCAGCTTCCCCTGCCGGAGCCACACTATCTGAATTCCCCTGTCCATCTGCGCCTGCAATTACCACAGCTTCCTCTGTTGTACAATTAACAAGTGACACTTCCTCTGCATCTGCCGTAGCTGTATTGACAACAAACATTGTTATCATAACATACATTACACATAATGCGATTCTTTTAAAATTCATAACAACCTCCATTTGTTACATTAAGCAGATAATTATTACATTTGTCAGGTATTTTTTTCAAATGTATTGCGGTCTGCTTAACAACTCTGTAACAAATTATAACCGAACCTTAACAACTTTGCAACCCCAAAATTATATTTTGACACTTCAAAAAGCCGCAAACACGCAAAAACACTGGATTTTCTGCCAATAAATCAGCAAAAAATCCAGTGTTTTGTATAGTATTATTTATACTAAAATACAGATAATTCGTCAAAATGTTACAAGATTGTTACAAAGTCATTTTTTCAACATTATAATCCTGATTATATCTGCTTACTATATCTGCAAAGCTTAAATGCCCGCCAAATATATCCAGCGCACTGCCGACCGTAAAGTCCACATGTCCATTGCCAAGCTGGTTCAGTTCTTCAATATCATCCATGCTTACTATACCACCGGCATACGTTATCGAAGTGTTCTGACAGTCGCCTAAAAGCCTTACAACATCACGCTCAATTCCTGTAGCGCATCCCTCTACATCAACCGCATGTACAAGGAATTCATCACAATATTCCCCGAGATGCATCATAATCCCAAGCCCAAGCATTACATTGGTAAACTTCTGCCATCTGTCAGTAACAATAAAATAATCATCTGTCATCAGTCTGCAGCTCAGGTCAAGGACAAGCCTGTCCCTGCCTGTAATATACGACAGACTTTTCAGATTATCATAATTAATCTTTCCATCCTTGAATACAGCTGATGTAACAATAACATGTGAAGCTCCAAGATCAAGCATCTTTTCAGCATTATCAAGATTAACGCCTCCGCCAAGCTGCATACCTCCCGGATATACTTCAAGGGCCTCGCGTGCCTGACACAGGTCTTCCTCATACTCCTTTGTACCCGGCCTGTTCAGCAGTATTATATGGCCGCCCTCCAGGTTATTCTCCCTGTATAGCTCTGCAAAGTATGCAGCGCCATCTTCAGAGACATAATTTTCCTTTGCAACAGATTCACCATCAGAATCCTTAAGAGATGCACCTACAATCTGCTTAACTTTTCCATTATGAATATCAATACATGGTCTGAATCTCATATATTATCACCTGCCACTTTTATTTCCATGAATTATCTCGTTCCCAATATATCTTCAACCATTTTCTGCATTCCTGACTTATCGCAGACACGGTCATGAAGCACCGGTGCAGTCCTTATCTCTTCAATCGCACCAGGCACAGCTACACCCGAAAGCTCACTAAGCTTATCAACAAGCTCAAAATCACTCATTGAATCATACTCCGGGCTTATTGCATTCATTACACTTCTTGTAAACTTGTATGGGCTTGCAGTTGACGCAATAACAGTAGTAGTTTTATCTCCGGTATTCTTCCTGTATTCGTCATACACTCCGGCTGCTACTGCTGTATGGGTATCGATAATATAGCCTGATTCATCATATATTCTCTTAATAGCCGCCGCTGTAGCCTTCTCATCACAATAACCACCGTAGAAAATATCAAGCTTTGACTTCATATCATCACTGATAGTATATGAGCCTTTTGTTGAAAGCTCATTCATAAATGCTGCAGTTGCTTTTCCATCCTCTCCTGCGATAGTATATATAAGTCTCTCAAGGTTACTTGAAATAAGTATATCCATTGATGGTGAGCTTGTAAGGATAAAGTCCCTGTTACGGTCATAGGTTCCTGTCCGGAAGAAATCATACAATACCTTGTTCTCATTGGAAGCACATATAAGCTTTCCAACCGGAATTCCCATAGTCTTTGCATAATATGCAGCCAGAATATTACCGAAATTACCTGTAGGAACTACATAATTAACCTTATCACCACTCTTAATAACCCCATCAGCAATAAGTTTTCCATATGTATACACATAATATACAACCTGTGGTATAAGTCTTCCTATATTAATTGAATTAGCTGATGAGAACTGATAGCCGTTGGCAGCAAGTCTCTCAGCAAGCTCCCTGTTACCAAACATATTCTTAACACCGGTCTGGGCATCATCAAAATTACCCTCAATTCCGACTACGTAAGTATTATCACCCTTCTGTGTAACCATCTGCTTTTCCTGGATCGGACTTACACCATGCTTTGGATAAAATACAATAATTCCGGTACCCTCAACATCAGCAAAGCCTGCAAGTGCCGCCTTACCGGTATCACCACTTGTAGCAGTAAGGATAATTATCTTATTCTTAACATCATTCTTACGTGCAGAGGTTGTAAGAAGATGAGGAAGAATGGACAGTGCCATATCCTTGAATGCAATTGTTGCACCATGGAACAGCTCAAGATAATAAGTATCATCCGCCTTACGGAGCGGGGCAATCTCCTTTGTATCAAACTTACTGTCATATGCCCTGTTAATACAGTTCTCAAGCTCCTCCTTCGTAAAATCCGTAAAGAATTCTTTCATAATTATATATGCAGTCTGTTTGTAATCAAGACCTGCAAGCTCATCAAGTGAAACAGGAAGCTTTGGAATTGTTACAGGAACATATAATCCGCCATCCTCTGCAAGACCCTGCAATATTGCTTTTGAAGCAGTAACCTCTCCTGCAGTTCCTCTTGTACTTCTATACATAATATTACTCATAAGTACATCTCCTTTTCATATATATTATTTTAATATCCATAACTAGTTTAAGATTATAACACTACCATTTGTGAAATGCTAGTGCTTATTATTTTTTTCTTAAGTGTGTGCCCATATTATGGTATATACAGAATATGAAGAACCGTCCTTCAATATAACGCATTCATTTAATAAGGGACATAATGTATTCATATAATCAGGGGCCAGATGGCATTGTATTCCATCTGACCCCTGATTATAAAAGTGTTCCCTGATTATCTGTTTTCTTATTACCTATTTTATCTTAATGCTTTTTGTCACATCCCATATCTTCATCCCGGTTTTCTGTTCTCCCACATATTTTCTCCGGATTGTTATCTCATCTCCGGTTTTACACTTTGACAAATCCACATTTACAGCAAATTCATCTTTACCTGTTTCAATTATATCTGTCTTTCCAAGCAGCTGTCCACCTGATTTAACTTCTATAACAGTATCAGCGCAATCTAACTGTATCCTTCCTGTTATTTTTGTGGTGTCAGTTGTCAGTTCAGTCTGATCCACCGAAAAATACAGCCATGCATCTGCTGCTACCTTTGGTGTTGAAGCCGGTGTATTTACCGGGGCTTCTGTTACTGCCGGTGATGTCGGTGATACTGAAGGTACCGGTGTTAAAGCCGGTATACTTATCGGAGCCTGTGTTCCCGACGTTTGTATATCATTTTCATGATTTTTACTGCCGGTTTTTTTATTAACCACTTTTACCTTACAGATATATTTACATTTTTTGTATTCCGCCGTTACCCGGGCCTTTCCTTTTTTCCTGGCTTTAACAACTCCTTTTTTGTCAACTGAAGCAACATTTTTCTTATTGCTCTTCCACCTGACATTTTTCTTAGCACCGGAAAGCTTTAATCTGAAGCTGTCTCCTGCCGTCAAAGTAATACCCGACTTATTCAGCTTATTATTACTTTCTTTTGCCAGGGCCGGAATAATATCAGAAACCGATACCGTTACAATAATTGCACCAATAATAAGTATGTTCATCTTCTTCATACACAAAAATCCTCCCTCATTCAATTACTTTGATTTCAATAACAAATAGCATAATTAATTTACTATATTATTCTATGATTATCCAGTTGTTAAGTGCCAACTGAAATCAATGCATACTTTGTATAACACCTCCAATCTAATATAATACACTTAATTGATATTAACTTTTTTCGAACTACAAAAATCACGAACAAAGTCAACATCAGTCTTTAACAAAGCTACTGGAATGTTTGCTATGAAACTATAGTTACCCTCGATCCAAAAAACATCTATCATTTTATCACATTCATACCAATTTCCATATGAATACAATCCAGAATCAGGATACAACTCTATCAATGATAATTGTTCTATTGTATTTCTAAACTTTTCATTGGCATTTTCTTCAGAATACTCCCACACAAAATTTATCTGTTCGCCATCAATGATATAGTCCGCAATAACTTCGTCTTCTGAATAAATGTATTCTGTTTTTTCTGATTTATCTTCTAAAGAACTCTCATAGTAATATTTGTCTATATTATTGTCACCTTCTTGAATTATACCTTTTAATTGTTTTTCTGATAATTTAGTAACTCTATCTTTAATTTCAGTGCGTTTTAATGATACACTATCACTGTGTTCTTCATTATTGCTATTAACGTCATTAAAATTATATGTTAATTGAGAACTAACATTTCCAATAATAATCAATACAATTATAATACACACACCTAATATTTTCGACTTTATATTCATCAATTCTACCTCCAATAATTTTCAATAACACTCTTAATTTTTGATTTACAGGCATCACACCATATATTTCCAAGATTTTCATATGAAATATTATCAAATCCTCCACTCATAATACATCTTTGTCCCGGAGTACATGGTTCTCCCCCATCATCAGCACCAAACAAATGCGATACCTCGTGCTGATGTCTTCTTATGCTACCAAAATCATCCCATACAACCGGTTTTGGAATAACTGCATATTGTCCTTCCATTTCTGCTAAACCACCAGCAGCTTGATGCCCTTCACTACCAAAATCATAGCACAATCCAGTTGCAGTTATTGCAATGGAAAATTCACGCGGATTAGTCGACGGCCTATAATACTGATTTAAAATTTGTCTGGTTTTTGAATAACTTTTGTGATGCTGAGTACAATCGGAACCACATGTTTCAGTTGTGCATATTTGCTCTCTGCCAGCTAATGAGCATAAATAATTAGGCAAATAATTATCCGCATAATATGTTTCTTTAAAATCTATATGAAATATATGACTAAATGGGAAATTTGCATTTGCAAAATCTTCTCTAAGATTGTTTAAATAATTTACACCGTAATTTTCTCTATATGTTTTATCAACCACCACTTTAACATTGATATTTCTACTTGGCATATTAAGCAATGTCGCTCTTTCAAAATACCATTTTTGATTATCATTATTTTTATCATATGTTTTAAAACAGCAATTATTAACCTCTACACCATTTTCTGCAATTGCAGTAAGTGCTCTATAAGTATTACCATATGTAGACATTATTCTGTATGATCCATCCTTATTTTTCACTAATCTAAATTGTGTCCACGGTCTTGTAGTTGCACTCCACAAATCAACACTTGAATTTTCATATATCGTATCAGTATCTAATACTTTCTCTTCGCCCTCATCATTAAACCACATATTTTGTAATGTATATAATCCGGTCTGCGAATCAACCGAAACTTTCCATTCCTGATTATCTTGCCCCTTAAAAGGATATGATATAACATTCTCTGTTACAGTATTTGCATCAAGATATTTTCCACTTGCCTTGTTTTTAATATAATAAACATCATTTTCAAGAGTTGTATCTTCTCTATAGTTAATAGCAATTGATGGTGGATTATTGGGGTCATTTACAGAATAAAAATATCTACTATGCTCATTATCTTCCGTCGCCTTAAGACAAAATCCATAATCTTTTGTAAACCCACCCTCACCAAGTTCATAAGATAACCATTTTTTAAATAAAGATGTTATATCAAAATTACTCCATGCGTTTGAAGGTGGATAATCAATATAACTTACTGCAGAACCATATGTTTTAGGTTTATTATTCCATGTAATGTTATCTTTGTTCCAATTAGCACTTGATAAATCATATAATTCTATTCTGGCTGGGAAACTATGACCAGACCATTCATAAATATTAAAGGAAACAGAATCAATAAGTCTTGGAGAAATGCATAAATTATCTTTAATATCTTTAACTTTTATAAACATTTCCGTCATTCCATAATCTTCAACATTATGTTTCCCAACAAACATAATAGTACTCCATGAAATTCTTTCATTTGGATTATCTGCAAATACCATTGCATTATCCATTTTTGTAGCTGGCACAGTTACCGAAGGATCAACAACAACAGGATAAACAGTATTTTTATCAGTCAAAAAATCCTCATCTACTTTAACAGTTAACTCATACTTGCTATCATCGATTTTAAATAAACTCATTGAATTATCTATTGTAATTCTCTTACCTTTTATTTCTGATGAGTCAAATGCATATATCGGATTTATTACCATTTCACAGTTTTTATTCTCAGAATTTAACAGTTTTATCTCTCCATTAGAAACACTCATTTTATCCGGTATAAGACCATTAGTATCAATTGTAAATGAAAATTCATTAATACCTTCGTATTTTTCTATAATAATATTTTCTTTAATTCCATTTATTACCGAAATATATTCTACATCAATATTACTGGTATATACATCTTTATATTTTATACCATCTTTTAATAGTTTACATTTATTAATATTAGAATGTGAAACATCAGGATTAATTTGAACAGTTTTACTATTTGCAGTAATCTTTACTCCTTTATCTATGTCTTTAGAAAACTTTCTTTTTATATCTCCTTCATTATTAATATATGAATATTCCTTATTACTAACGAATTTAATTTTATTACTAATAAATGATACACAACCATCATTATTTTCTTTAATATCATATGGAAAAATATGTGTTGTAAGTGTTCCATCCATATTTTTAACAGTAACTGAATTCATTTCTTCTGATTTGTTTTTTTCTATACAATATGGTTTTTTATCAGATGAAAACACAATATTTTTTACAACATCAGGCATATCATCCAAACTATATGTTTTATCAAAACAAACTATATCATCACCTGATTTTTCTTTTATGTTCGAAATACTATTGCTTGCATTACTTACATAAAAGTTCATCGTAAAAGTACTTAAAAAGATTGCAACTGCAATTGTTAATTTCAATAATTTCTTGTTCTTTTTCATTTAATCTTCTCCTTTTTGCGAATGTAGCGTCTTAAACTCATTTTCCAAAAATAATTGTTGTAATAGTATATATAAGACTTCAATATGTCCAAATACACACTATTTATAAAATTCCAAAACATACACTCAGAAATATCTTTAGATAAAATAGAATCGAATTAAATTGAATTAAATTGAATTAAATTGAATGTTTTGCTTATCCCCATTGTATAAATTACATTATAAAGTAATATAATGTAAATTATACAGTTGTAATGGTACAATTGTCAAGACAAATTTTTGAAAATGATTCTTGTTTTTTATGATATAACCGTTGCAAAAAAAAAAGAATGTATGTGTATTGTTACTGAATCACATACATTCTTTCCTCCATGCGTAGGAGTCTATCTGCTGAAAAACTCATGGCATCCATACTTAAACAAATAATTAAGGCTTCGGTCAAACCAGCTGGCATTACCTTTATCAGCCAGTGATCTGCATATAAAGTATTCCGCACCTGATGAATTATCTTCCCCTTCAAGTGCCTTATCAACAGCTTCCTTGGTTGTCTTTGATACATCCACTGTATAATATCTGCCATCACTGATAGGGGAGAACTGGTATACATTACCACTGTGGGCAAATACAACCTCTTTTACTGATTCAGGGTAATGGCCGCTCTTCATTCTGTTGATAATTACATTGGCAACCAGCATTCTGCCGGATATGTCTTCACCTCCGGCTTCCGCTTCTACAATTCTGTACATTATATTTTTATCCTCGCTGCTCAGCTTAACGCGGTCCCTGTAAACTGTTTTAAGTCCGTTAACATACAATTCAGGCTCATGGATATTCATAACCGCAGCTGCATTTTTTTCACTGCATTGTTCGATATAAGCCAGGGCATCATATTCATCAACAGCCGAAGACACAACCTTTTTCTCACTATAAGCCTCTACTACCCTTCCTGCACTTCCCAAAGTATTAACATTATTATATATAACTGCCTCATCATCAACCATCGCATATGCCACATCATCATTATTCTTATCCGATATATAATACATTCCTGTTAAAAATACGCAAAATGACATATACATACAGCACATTATAAGCTTCTTTTTATTTCTAATAATAGTAATCACCTCATTTAATTCTAAGTTGTTACAATTATTATATGCAATTATATAACATTTATGTAACATTTTTGTGATAATATTTTAATATTGGTACAGGTCTCTCCACTGACATTGACTTTAATAAAGCAGGGAACGGTGATTTATTTGGGCACATTATCCGGAGTATATACGGCAGTAAAAAAAGATGGAACAACATATTACCGTTCATCTTTTACATATAAAAACAAGCATATCAGTCTTGGAAGCTATAACACGGAAGCAGAAGCCGGGAAAGCTTATATGGAAGCATGCCGGCTTATAGCCTCTGATGCGGGAATCACAGACTATAAGCCCGGGCAGAATTCTCTTTTATTCGCAAAATGGGTCTCTATCATCAATTTCAGGGATAATGGTATATATATAAGAACACCGATATATCTTCAGAACAGGATGTTCAGATATTATTATGACATTCACGATTATTACATATTTGATGTAGACGATCTGTTCTATTATTCAGAACATACGATCACAAGACGTGGCGGCCATATGTTCGTGAATGAATACGGAATGCAGGTTAATATTATGTCGCGTTATGGAATACAGAATCATGCTGTATGCGGCCGGGACTATATTCATGTTAATGGTGACAACCGTGATTTCAGATATTCTAACATTCATATCATCAACCGTTATAATGGTGTCCGTATGGGCATTTCGGAAAATGTTACAACCTACACTGCCATTATACATCTTAACGGTGATTTTATAATCGGCCGCTTCGATGATGAACTGACAGCCGCTGTTGCTTACAACAAAGCAGCCGACTACATTAATACTCTTGGAATCCAGATAAATTATTCTAAAAATTACATTGAAGAACTGGACAGCGGACAATACATGGAGCTGTATAAGGGCATCAGATTGTCGAAAAATCTTATGAATTCATGCAAAAACATGGTTAATTAATACTTTTCATCCAATTGTTAACACTTTGTTTACCATTTTATCATTGCTATTTCATTTATGAACAATATACTGCTTAACATAGAGATGAGCAAGAAAACATCTTAATCATCCCACTTAATTAACCGATAAGAAACAGTCTACTGAACAGTAGCAATTACGTTTTTTTTCATATTATCAAGGCCGATCACCACACTGGTTGGCCTTTCCTCCTCTTTATACAGTATGTTTTGTCCGGATTCAGATCATCCCATATATATATAACAGAAGATACATAATTATCATGAAACCGTTAAGGATGGTTGCAAAGCTTACAAACTTATTGCGTACATCATCCATTCTGAAGCAGCTATATGACAATACAAGACCTATCACATTAAGTAATGCCGCAACAACCGGTACAGCCCCTGCTATCAATCCTGTATTGCCCTTATCAAATGCTGAAACTATGCATATAATAAAAAATGATATTATAGATAACAATCCTATAATCAATGCTATATATACCGATACAGGAACCCTCTTTACCGATATCCGCAAGGCTTTCCTTCTTTTTTTTCTGGCAATCCTTTTTCTGTTGACCCTTCTCTTATCCATATCAGTTAACCTCTGTTATATATAAACTTCATTATCTTACACAATACAAATCCAATAACAACACCTGTTGTATTAAGGATCATATCATCTACATCAAAGCTTCCCACACGCATAATCAGCTGTGCAGTTTCGATAGAAGCAGTAAACAGCACTCCGATTAAAAAAACGGACAAAAATCCTTTATGCTTCTTATTAATGACCGGAAGACTTGCACCAAACGGAACAAATGCCGCAATATTACCGACAATATTAAGCATAAACAGCTTAAATCCTATATTATCATAATAATTAATATATCTCTTAATCTCTGAAAACGGCTCCAGATTATATCTGTATGTATCAGACTGGTGGCGTCCATACGCATCACAAAAAAACAAAAAATATATAAGCCATGAAAGGTATACTATAAACAAAACCCATACTGCCCTTTTAATTACAACACGTCTATTCTTCACAAACCATACACCATCCTATTATAAGTTTTGAGTTATATCCTTAACTACTTCCGATGCTATAATAAGTCCTGCAGCTGATGGAACAAATGCAACACTTCCGGGCACTCTGCCATCAGCATTATTATCACTGCATCCGGGTGTAATCGGTTTTTCTTTTGAGTATACAACCTTTAGCGAATCTATACCACGTTTTTTAAGCTCCCTTCTCATTACCCTTGCAAGCGGACAGACACTGGTACTATATATATCCGCAACCTCAAAAAGGGTCGGATCAAGCTTATTACCTGCCCCCATACTGCTTATAACAGGTATTCCAAGCTTCTTAGCCTGCGTCACGATCCCAAGCTTAGCCGATACCGTATCCACTGCATCTATAATATAATTACATCCCGAAAGATCGACTGAATCTGCATTTTCCGGAAGGTAAAATATATTATATATATCAATATGCGCCTGTGGGTTAATACTTAATATCCTGTCACGCATTACCTCTGTCTTATTACGCCCGATCACATCAACTGTTGCAATTATCTGTCTGTTAATATTAGAAGCGGCAACAGTATCATTATCAATAAGCACAAACGAACCTACTCCGCTCCTTGCAAGTGCCTCAACTACATATCCGCCGACACCGCCGACACCAAATACCGCAGCCTTTGACTTACCAAGTCTGTCTACCGCATCATTACCAAGCAGTAATGCCGTTCTGATTAATTCTTCTTTCAAATCCACAGCCTCATTTCTTCATTAACCTTATCTGTCTGAGAACACTATATAATATATCAAGCTGCACCGGCTTTGCAATATGCCCGTTCATGCCGGATGTAATCGCCTTACGGATATCTTCATCAAATGCATTAGCTGACAGGGCATATATCGGAAGCTGCTTTGCATACTCCCTGTTAATACCCCGAATCTGCCTTGTTGCTTCATATCCATTCATGACCGGCATCTGGATATCCATCAGAACAGCATCAAATTCACCATCAGCAGCCTTACTTACAGCTTCTACAGCTTCCTTGCCATTATATACACCTTTCATTGTAACTCCAACATTTTGAAGATAATTCTCCATTATAAACATATTGATATCATGGTCTTCAACAACCAGGATATGCATCCCTGCTATATCATAATCACAATTTGTTACAGTTGTATTATCAACATGTGTATTATTTTCAACAATTTCAAACGGAATCTTAACAAATACCGTAGTTCCCATTCCCTGCTCACTGTCAATTATGATATTTCCATTCATAAGCTCTACAAATGACCTTGTAATACTCATTCCAAGTCCGTTTCCCTCTGACCCGGTAACATCATGATTGCGCTCATATGGATCATATATTTTTGCAAGGAATTCCCGGCTCATGCCAACTCCGTCATCTTTTATTATAATAATATACTCACTCTTATTTTTAACAGGGTTATATTTCTCATCAACTTCAATCGAAACATTACCACCGTCCTTTGTATATTTTAATGAGTTGGCAACAATATTGATCAGTATCTGCCGGAGTCTCAGTTCATCACCAATTATGGTACTGTGTGTGATTCTGTCATAAGTAATTGACAGGGTGATTCCCGAAAACCTTGCAATCGGCTCCAGAATAGCCACGATATTATCCAAAAACGGAATAAGCTCAATCTCACCGGTATTAAGCGTAAGTTTACCGCTTTCAATACTCGTCATATCAAGCACGTTATTAATAAGCTGCAGCAAATGCCTGCCGGACACATATATCTGTTCAATACATTCGGTGACCTTTTCCCTGTCATCAATATTATTCTGCGCAATATTAACCATTCCAAGTATTGAATTCATTGGTGTTCTGATATCATGCGATATATTTGCAAAAAAAGCAGTCTTTGAACGGTTGGCATTCTCCGCCTCCTCAAGTGCCTCCTGCAGTTTTAGTCTTGCCTCTTCACGTTCATTTGAATCACCAAATATTAACAAAAACTCCTTATTATCATCAGAATATTTACCTGTCCTGCACAGATACATTGTAATCCAGTCACCATTTTTTTTACGGTACGTATATTCACACACATTACTGTGCCCAAATGCCCTGTCAATATTATCAAATTCCAAGGCACGTATTATCTGGTCTCTGTATTCCCTTGAAACGTACCGGCGGACATAATCCCTGAATACCGTAAAAAAGTCTGCCCCATCACCAAACCTCTCAAGCTCACTCTTGTAACCTGCATTCAGCAGACGCGCACCGGCATTTGTATAATTGACAATATACACATCATGATATCTGTCAGACACGGCTTCCATGAATTCAAGCATGTATCTTTTTTCATTAAGAAGCCGCATATTCTCTTCCTGCTTCCTGATAAACTGCAGTCTCTGCCCATCAATATTTCTGGCGGCAAGAATTACCTCGACAGTTCTTCCATTGACTATCCTTACCGGCTGTATACGCATATTAATCCATTGAAGCTCATCATTAATATACCGCCTGTACTCTACAGAACGTGTTTCTTTCATGTTACTGAACATACCCGAAAGATTCTCTTCCGAATAAAGCTCTGCAGCCATTTCACGGTCTGCCTCATATATATTATACTCAATATATTCATACAGCTGTCTATATTCCGGCACTTCAATATACTCCTCAAATGGTGAATCCTCCGGATTCTTAAATACAAATACAGACCTTTTATCAATATTAACAAGCTGTATCGTAAAATACGTATCACCAAGCAGATTATATATACGCTGGAGGTTACTGCGTTCCTGTCTTAACCTTTCTTCGTTCTCCTCCTGTGCCCTTTCCTTCTCATAACTCTTGGTTGCATAGAGAATCATCCTGTTATTCTCACTGTAATCAGGCATTCTTCTCGCATTATCACTTACCCAGCCATCCTGATTCTTGTATACAAGATCAATTCTGTTACGTCCGGCATCAAATTCATTGATCATATTATCATTGCTATACACATAACTGACCATGTCCGCATACTCCTTCTCAACATATGAACGTGAGTAATCATACATCATTTTTGAGAATGACGTATAGAGCAAAAAAAATACATGATTCTCTTCTCTTCCTTTAAGGACTGTAAATGTATCATTATTGAGATTGATCAGTAAAATTGTATAATAATCTCCTGAAAACAGCTTCATTATATTATGCTCAGACCGGCGCTTCAGTTCAAGCCCTATATCATCCTTCATATCCCTTATCCATATATAGATACATGCTCCCGGCTTCCGGTCATCCTCCTTAATACAAAGCCATATCTTCTTAAATGTCCCATCCTTTTTACAATATATATATGACTTTGAAGCACGTTTCAGAAAAGCCTTCTCCAGGCTCTCAGTATCAAATAATGATATGAAGCCTTCAACATATTCAGATTGTATATGGTCACCTGCATAACAACCCATGACTTCTGACAGGTCACAATCGCCCGATTCAGGAAAATAGCCGGCAAATACGCTGTTAACACGTAACAGCTTAAGTCTGTTATTAACAATATCAAGACAGATGGCAATATCAAATAGTGCATCAATAAATTCACCATAAATACCGTATCCACTATCAGCCAAATCATCATCAATTATGCTTACATGCATACAATCACACCCCGGCAATCAGTTATTATTCACCATAATTTTAATTCATATATCCACTCGTAGTCAGTTAATATTTTAGCATATTTATTTTTAGGGTACAATAAGAGCTTTACACTAATTCTTAAAGCCCTCTGTCCACATCTGTATTCCATCACTTATGACCGTTACCGCCCCACTATGAACCGTGTCATATATCCTGCTGTTCACAGCATTAAGTCTCTCAAGTGTAGATTCAGCCGGATGACCATATCTGTTGTCCTTTCCGCATGATATTATTGATATTGACGGATGTACCATCCTGACATATTGCTCCGAAGAAGAATTACCCGAGCCATGATGCGGAACTTTAAGAACTGACACACCATTTGGGTATCTGCCTGATTTATAATACATTTTTTTAAAGTAATCTGTAACCTGTTCTTCACCGGCTCCCTCGGCATCTCCCGTAAATAATGCCAAAAAGCTTTTATACTCACAAAGCAGTACAACCGAGTATTCATTTTCACCGTTACTTTTCATTCCACGTACAGGATTAAGACATGTTATATGACATCCGCCGGGCTCAGCTTCCATTCCATACGACATCCTGACTACCGGAATATTAAGCGTCCCGAGTCTGTCTTCTATCATGCGGTATCCATCTCCTGGATTCCGCACATCCGCAAGCCATACCTCCCGGATATGAAACTTTCCTGCTGATACCATATCAAGAATCTCTATAAAGCCGGAATAATGGTCGTTATCACCATGTGTTATAACCCATACATCGAGACTGCGGACGCCTTTGTAATATAAATAAGGCTGCAGCCTGTATCTGCCAAGTGAAGCCACATCACTGCTTCCACCATCAATGAACATATTCTTATCCCCCGGAAATTCTATGAATATCCCATCACCCTGCCCGACATCAAGCGTGGTTATTTTAAGCTTATCATCAGACGGTTTAAAGCTTATTACGGCTGACAATATCATAATACCTGCGAGCAGACATACTGTCTTTAATGTATTTTTATTAATTGATATAAGCAATATAATAAGTATGCATACAATAACATAATATGCTATTATACATGCAGTTTCCGGGCATCCGGTCAGTCTGAACTGATATGCAGATTTTGATGAATACTGCATTATGATACGTTGAAATTCAAGTGTGTAATGAACGATTCCTGACATAAATCCCGAAATCCCGGATAATCCTCCGCATATAATACCGCCTATACATTTGCCGATATTTCCTATGTAAATAAATATGGCTGCATCCCCTGCAATGCACTGTCCTATATAATCAGCCAGTGCACCGGAACACCCACTAATAACAGCCGACACAAACAGCATTGGCATAACAGGAATAACTAAAAGATTAAGAAAAGATGAATACAAAGGTACATCATAGTAATTAGCAAGAATAACCGGTAATGTAAACATGGCAATTCCAACAGAAATCCCGAAGGAATTAATGAACATTCTCAAATACTTTGACGAAATATCCGCCCTTTTAATAATTCTGCCGGTCAGATTAATTGCAATAACCGAGCCATATGACAACTGATAATCAACACCAAACAGTGCTGTCGGATTATACAGTAACGTTATTATCCCGGCCAGGGAAAGAGCCGAGAGATTATCATATGTCCTACCGGTTATATTAGCACCAATACTGCACACTATCATAATAATTGCCCTCAGGCATGACACTCCATATCCTGCAATGCTTCCATATATACACAGAAATATTATAACTATAATTCTTCCTTTTACAAAGCTTATTGGCAGCCGCGCGACAATCCACAATATAACCCCAGATATCATGGATACATGCAGTGCCGAAACAGCAAGGAGATGCATAAGTCCATTGTCCTGATATAATTCCTTATCATCTGCATCAAGAGATGCCTTTTTGCCAAGCACAATTGCTGACATCATTCCTGCATCCTTTTGTGGAAGTGTCTGTGAAAATGAGTTACTGATACGTGTACTGATATTACGTGTAAACTCTGCATAACGGTTAATATTATTGTTAATAATTTCCATATTAGTGGGTTTGATCTGATAAGCATAACCTCTGCTCCTGTAATACGAATATGTATCAAACTGTCCCGGATTCCCGGGGTGTTCAAATGCTTTTGCCTTACCGGATGCTTTAATGTGATTTCCTATTTTAAAATCTGAATTATTATAATCTGATTCATTTTGATAAGAATAGATAAGCAGATGCTCATATGACTTTATATGTGTGCCATGGATGACATTAACATTACTGATATCATACTTACAACCTGAGGATGTATCTGTAATACCGGCAATCCTGCCGGTTACCTGTACCTTCTCTTCCACCTCGGAATACTCTGTGTTAAGCGGAATCGTATATCTCGAATACAATATAACCAGCATAACAATTATATATATAATAACTAATGGTCTTTTAACTTTTCATCACTCCTTAATTATCTCAAGATTACGCTCTAACGGTGAGTCAAACTCTATAGAGCTGCTTCCATAATAGTTAACAGTCTCCCCATCTACGGTAAACTGTACCTTATTAATGTCAGGCAGCTCTGCCAGAGAATTAACAACAGAATACAGTGAAACCTCCCTGCTTACACCATCTACCGAAGTAAGGAAGTCCTTATTAAGGTCAATATAACATATCTGTTCCCTGACAGTAATATGATTAACCACAGTTGTTGCCGGTACAACTGCCTTAAGGCTGGTATCAACTCCATTTACACTGTCCGGTCCACTGATAAGCTGCTGCATGATCAGCTGTTCTATCGATATTGTTCCGTCAAATGTTACATTTGTCGGAACCTTGACAAGCTTCTTGCCACTGCTGTCTGCAAAATACAGATTGACAGATATGGTCTGCTTATAGGTTGTCTCACCACTCGTATTATCGACAAAGGTCTCCTCTGTCATATATCCATATGGATTACCTGAATAATCCTTATGCGGAATACCATCTATAAAAAACTCAACGCCTTCAACACCTTTAATCTGGCACAGGGTCCTTACAATAGCAGCCCTGCAGAGAGTCTCCTTTATCTTGTCAAGCGTAAAATACTCTGAATCAAAATCTAATATTACATATCCTTTTTCTGTATACGTACAATGTTTAACACTGGAAACATCAAGTCCCGGAATCACTGCATTATCATCCTCAGGGGCAGAATTAAGCTTATCAAGCAGCTCGTCTATCAGGTCAGAAACGTTATCAGAAGCTGCATTATAACCCTCAGAGATCAATCCATTCACATCTTTATTAATATAATACAGATTATAATCATACTGCTCCGGTTCTGACTTGCAGGAGCATAAGAGCAGTATGCCACATATACATGCTGCAAAAAACAATCCCTTATAATAATTAACCTTTACTCCTGATATGCCCACGCCAAATCACCTTTCCAAAATTAATCATCAATAATATATACACAGGACGTCTATGCCTGAAAATTAAGCGGAATCCTTACTGTGAACAAAGAACCCTCACCCTCTTTACTGTATACCTTTATCGCCCCTCTGTGCATAAGAATAACATTACGTGTGATAGCAAGGCCAAGTCCTGTGCCGCCTGTCTCCCTTGACCTGGCTTTATCAACACGGTAAAACCTCTCAAATATCCTTTCCTGAAGCTCTTCAGGAATTCCAACACCTGAATCTGCAACCTTGACATAAAAATACTTATGGTCTGCATTAAGCGAAACCCTTACCCAGCCATCATCCATATTGTACTTGATGGCATTCTCTATCAGATTATTGATTGCCATACCAAGCTTTGTCTCATCAATCTCTGCGGTAATCGGCCTGAAGCTCTCATACACAAGCTCTATATTTCGCTGTGCTGCGATTGGACGGAGTGTCTTAAGAAGCTTCTCTATGAATTCATTAATATTAACCGACGAAACAATTATTGTAGATACTCCCCTGTCAGTCTTAACAACTGTAAGCAGGTCATTGATGATATTGTTAACACGCTCTATCTCATCACATATATCAACCATGAATTCTTTGTACAATTCAGCAGGTGCATCCTCCTGCATAGTAAGTGACTCTGCCAGCACCTTTATTGATGTGATAGGCGTCTTAAGCTCATGCGATACATTTGATACAAATTCCTGCCTTGACTCTTCGGTCTTTTTCAATTCTTCAAGCATTCCGGTATAAGAATCTGCAATACTTTCAAGCTCCGTATACCCCTTATAATCCGGGTCAAGCGTCACATCTCCGTTTGCAATATGCATGATCGATGCCGTAAGCTCCTTAAATGGCATAAACAGATATTTAACACATATGAAAGCCAGTGCCAGAAGCACGACAAAAAATACAATTATGAATACAATATCCTCATGTCTTCTTGTATCATACAGATAAAAAATATTCTCAGTTGAAAAGCTCATGAATATCGCACCAATAATATCATGATTCTCTGGATTATTGATCGGCATGGTAATCTCCACATATTGCCCATCATTATTAATATAAATGTTAGACCTTCCTTTGAATGACTCAATAATCTCTTTTGATATAATTGTTTTATTATCTTCAAGTGTATATGTATCCCTGACAATCTTGAGATTATTATCAATTATAAGAATTCTTCCCTTATACACATCAGCTACCTGGTTAAGCTCCGTATTAAGATCCGTCAGATCATCACTTGTAAAAAAATTAGAATTGACAACAAGATTGGATATGATAGATGCATGCGACTGCAGCTCCGAAACACGCTGTGAAATTGCATTATTAAGAAACAGTCTGACTGATATACCACTGTACACCCCGACCGGAATCATTCCAAATAATACTAATATTATAAATATACGTACTTTTAGACTTCTGAATATGGACAGCCTATCCCTGAACCTTGAAGTAATAGCCAACACCCCATTTTGTATGTATGTATTTTGGATTGCTCGGTTCTGTCTCTATCTTCTCACGAAGACGTCTGACATGAACATCAACAGTCCTTACATCCCCAAGATAATCATATCCCCATACAGTATTAAGAAGGCTCTCGCGGCTATATACCTTGCCCTGATTGTTCGTAAGGAGCTCCAGAAGGTCAAACTCCTTCGCAGTAAGATTCTGTTCCACATCTCCTACAAATACCCTTCTGCCATCATAATCCACCTTAAGATCACCAAACCTGACAAACTTGCCGGACTCCTTTACTATACCCTTATCACGGCTCCGTCTCATAATCGCTTTTATCCTTGCTTTGACTTCAAGTATATTAAAAGGCTTGGTAATATAATCATCTGCACCATATTCCAGACCAAGTATCTTATCCATATCATCGCCCTTGGCTGTAAGCATAATGATCGGCACATCTGAAAATTCCCTGACACTCTGACACACTTCAAACCCATTCAGCTTCGGAAGCATTACATCAAGCAGGACAACATCATACTCATTATTCTTAACCGCCTCAAGCGCTTCCTCACCATCGTATGCACAATCGACTTCCATTCCCTCCTGTTCAAGGCTGAAACGGATACCCTTAACAATTAACTTTTCGTCATCAACAACAAGAATTCTCTTTGCCATATCAAAACCCTGCCTTCAATAATTCATTATAATAATTCTAATCAGCAACAATATAATCCGATATCTTTGAAAATACACCCTCCTTAATACCGGTAATATTCATAATATCTTCTTTACATTTAAAATTGCCGTTCTTCTGTCTGTATTCTATTATACTCTCTGCCTTTGACTCCCCTACTCCCGGAATAGTCATAAGCTCTTCGATGCCGGCAGTATTAATATTCACAGCCGTACCCTTATTATCCGGTGCATTACCCGTACTGTCAACCATGCCGTTATCTGCTGCATTACCGGTCAGGCTGTTATTGCCATCCGTGCCACCATTTCTGATCTCAGCCTTAGTTGGGACAGTAATCTTCTGTCCATCCGTAACAATTGCAGCGAGATTAAGATAATTCTTCGATGCCTTATCTGTAAATCCACCAGCCGCCCGGACTGCATCTGCAATACGGGAATCCACACCAAGCTCATAAACGCCGGGATCCTTAACTGCACCACAGACATGGACACAGATACTACCATGCCCCATGTCACCCATATCGTCACTGTCAGGCACAATGCTGCCTTCACTGCTGCTTACATGTTCCGCATCATCATTATATGTACCCTGTGTCGGCACAACCTCTGAATATACAGCAGATTCACCACCTGAAATATCACCTCTGTTACTTATATATATAACACCTGCAATAATTGTCAGTATGCATGCCGCTGCTATTCCAATATACTTTTTCTTCTCTTCAAAGCTATACCTGTTCTTCATATGCACTCTCCTCCGGATATATTTGGAACAGAATGCGGGATATAAAATATATATTACCTAATTTAATTAATTCTTACAACTATTTTTTTGAAAATAATCATTAAATTTTAACAACAAAATTTAGCAGCACACCACTATGGCATATTGCCTGCACGCCATATAACATACTAATCCCATCTAAATACTATGATACCTGCAACTATTGCTGCAAGACCCAATAGCTTTTTCCACTCAAAGTCCACTTTATCGACGCCAAACAGGCCAAACAATTCAATAACATAAGACACAACAAGCTGCAGGGTAACAATAAATATCGTCGCCTTGGCAGGACCTAACTGATTCATCGACTGAATAACAGTAAATGTGATAAATGCACCCATTGCGCCACCAAGAAGCATATACTTTGGATTCACGGAAATAATTCCCCCAAAGCTTCCTTCCCTGCCTGTGAAAAACCAGGCTGCAAGACACACAATAAGTGCCGTAAACTGAACAAACGAAGCAGATACCCACACCGAGGTCTGCTTCGTCACTTCTGCATTAAATACACCCTGAACACTCATAAGTGTTCCCGATATCATAGCTAAAATAAATCCCCAAATCATAAAGCCACCACCTGTTATAATCAATCCTGTTAATGTACAACACATTCATATAACTGAAAAATCTAATATAATTATAACCATCCGTTGTAACTTTATTCAGTAATTTAACCATTATCAGTCAGCTAATTCCATATAAACTGTTTTCATACAGGCTGTCACTCTCCATCAGGATATCCACACAGCTTTATCTTAAAGTAATCATCCTTTATCCTGCCCTGGGTATCAACATTACAGCCAAAGCCCACACTGTCATCAAACCTGTCCTTAAGCCAGCCCATGCATAATTCAAACCATGATGACAGTCCGGTGCTTCTGTTGGTAACATCACTACTGGCAAGATTATCCGCATTAAGCGCACCATGGTCTCCTGCCTCAAAGCAGTGAAGCTCAAACGGCACATCATTATCTGACATTGCCCTTGCCATATTAAGGGACTGGTTACATGATACAAACTTATCCCCAAAGCTTGTCAGTATGAATGCCGGAGGTGTATCAGCAGTAACAAGCTTGTCACATCTAAGCATTGCATGTGTATTACCTGAATCTGTATAACCCGGCAGGTCAGCACCAATACACGGATAAAATAACAGCATTGCATCAGGTCTTAACTGCCCCGCCGTTACATTTTTAAACTCAAGCTTCCCGTCAAGTCCCTCAGGCTCCAATACCGCACCATTGTTAAAAATATCACATATCAGGCTGTCATCATATAACGTACCTGTTGATGCCGCAACATGCGCACCTGCCGAAAAACCAGCAGCAGCAATCTTATCAGGTATTGTATTAAACCGGTCAGCATATGTACGTATCATAAGAATTGAACAAAATGCTGCAAACTGCGGCGCAGGATATACTGCCGCCCTTCTTGTGGGATATACACATACAAAAGCATTGTAGCCCCTGCCATAGAACGACATGGCAGACTGGTCACCCTCATGTGGGGTGATATATACATAACCGCCACCCGGACACACTATCACCGCAGGTCTTGCATTATCCTCGTCATGGATATATCCACGCAGGCGCATCATCCCGAACTCTTCATTATATGCTTCATCAAAATCAAGCGGATAATCAATTCCGCATTTTTCCATAATGCTTCTTACGTCAACTTTAATCTCCACAATCTTCATTTACGCAATAACCTCACTAAGAATTCTGACCATCTTATCAACATCATCCTTTGTAATGATAAACGCCGGAAGAAAACGAATAACATTACTGCCTGCTGATATAAGGACAAGACCTTTTTCAAGGGCAGCACCAACGAAGCCCTTTACTTCACAATCAAATTCCAGTCCCTGTATGAGCCCCATTCCACGATGGGCTGCAATCTTATCATTAGCAGCAGCAAGCTCTTCAAGCTTACCGTAAAGGTAGCCGCCCACTTCATTGACATTATCAAGTATATTTTCCTGTTCAAATATATCAAATACAGCATTGACGGCAGCAGTAACCATTGGGTTACCACCATAAGTAGAGCCATGGTCACCTGCTACCAGGGCAGCAAACTTTTCCCGGCATGCAAATGCACCAACCGGCATACCATTACCAATTCCCTTAGCAGATGTCATAATATCAGGAAGTATCCCATAATGCTGGTATGCAAACATCTTACCTGTTCTTCCCATTCCACACTGTACCTCGTCAAGGATCATAACTATATCCTTTTCATCACATAATGCCCTGACCGCCTTAATAAAGCCGGCATTGGCAACATGTATTCCGCCCTCACCCTGGACAGTCTCCATGATAATTGCACAGGTCTTATCGGTAACAAGTGCCTTTACACTGTCTATATCGTTAAATTCAGCAAATGATACCCCATCAACCATTGTTCCAAAAGGCGTACGGTAGGCTTCCGTTCCGGTGACGGATACAGCACCCATCGTCCTTCCGTGGAATGAATGGTTGACTGCGATTACATCCGTACGACCTTCTCCATAATGGTCATACGAATATCTCCTCGCCATCTTAAGGGCGCCTTCAATTGCCTCCGCACCGCTATTAGTAAAAAATACTTTATCCATTCCTGAAGCCTTTGTGAACTTTTCAGCAGCCTCTATGGCAGGAACATTATAAAAATAATTAGAAATATGTGTCAACTTATCCAGCTGCCCATGCAGTCTCTTAGTATATTCAGGATGCGTGTAACCCAGTGCCATTACAGCAATCCCCGAAAAGAAATCAAGATACTCTTTTCCATCCGTATCATACAGCTTAACGCCTTCACCCCTGTCAAATACAACCGGGAAACGGTTATATGTATGGAGAAGACAGGCCTCTCCCCTTTCTATAAGCTCATCCATAACTATAATACCTCCTATTTCTCGTGTGAATATAGTGCTTCGTTATCATCAATGATGGCAGTTCCGATACCCTTTTTTGTGAAGAACTCCAAAAGCAGGCAGTGCTCTTTACGTCCGTCAAGGATATGTACCCTGCTTACCCCATTTTCAACAGCCTCAATACAATTACGAAGCTTTGGAAGCATACCGCCTCCGATATAACCATCCTCTATCATCTGATATGCCTCTTTAAGTGTAAGTGCTGAAATAAGTGTGCTTTTATCTGCAGGATCCGTGCATACTCCCTCAATATCAGTCATAAATGCAAGCTTTTCAGCACCAAGCGCCTCAGCAATGGCACAGGCTGCATCATCGGCATTAATATTGTATGTATTATAATCATCACCAAGTCCGATAGGCGCAATTACCGGTACAAAGTCATTAACAAGAAGCGTCTCGATAAGCTCGGTATCAACCGACTTTACCTGACCCACATACCCGATATCCTGACCATTTACAATCTTCTTGTCAACCTTTATCGTCGCCCCATCTTTTCCACTGATTCCCGCTGCTTTTACACCAAGGCCTTCGATCATTGCAACAAGATGCTTATTAACCTTATTAAGAACCATCTCGGCAATCTCCATAGTCTCTCCGTCAGTCACACGGAAGCCTTCAACAAACTTTGCTTCCTTGCCTGAGAGCTGAACCCATTTGCTGATCTCCTTACCACCGCCATGCACAATGACCGGCTGCATACCGATAAGCTTAAGAAGTGCAACATCCTTCATCATACTCTCTTCAAGCTTCTTATCAAGCATTGCACTTCCGCCATACTTTACAACAACAACCTTATTATTAAAATCTCTTATATAAGGTAACGCCTCAATAAGAGTCTCTGCTTTCATAAACATCTCATCCATTGTCTCATTACTTTTAATATCCATTGTATATATTCCCCTTTTATTCAAATCATCTATGATCTGTAGTCTCCATTGATCTTAACATAATCATATGTAAGATCACAACCCCATGCAACAGCCCGGGCATCCCCTGACTTCATGTCACAGATTACTGAAACTTCCTTATCAGACAGTATCTTAGTTGCAATATCTTCACTGTAATCGGCAGCCATTCCATTCTCAACAAGCTGAAGACTTCCGGATACACTGTTAATACTTATATCAACAATATCCGGGTTGAATTCTTTTCCGGAATATCCCAGGGCGCACATTATCCTGCCCCAGTTGGCATCGCTTCCGTATACAGCAGTCTTAACAAGATTAGAAGTAATGACAGACTTTGCAAGGACACGCGCACCATCTTCATCAGCCGCATTGACAACAGTAACCTCAAGAAGCTTCGTAGCACCCTCACCATCTGAAGCCATCATCCTGGCGAGTGTTACCGCTACATGCTTAAGAGCCTTAACAAAGCTATCATATTCCGGTGTTCCCTCACATATCTCCTTATTACCGGCTGCACCATTAGCAAGAAGCAGCGCAGTATCATTAGTTGAAGTATCCCTGTCAACTGATATCATATTAAATGAATTACGGACAACCTCAGATAATGCTTTCTGAAGAAGCCCCTTTGATATTACGGCATCTGTTGTTATTACACAAAGCATTGTAGCCATATCAGGATGGATCATTCCCGAACCCTTTGACATTCCTCCGACAGTAACCGTAATTCCGTCAATATCAAAGCTTGCTGCAGCCTGCTTTGATACTGTATCCGTTGTCATAATTGCTTCTGCCGCGAGTGTTCCGGCTGCGGTTGAAGCCTGCATTGAATCAGCAAGCTTCTTACATCCGGCCGCAATAGGTTCCTTCCTAAGCTGCATCCCGATGACCCCGGTCGAAGCCGTACACACTTCATCATGTGTAACACCAAGTGCAGCAGCCATCTCACCTGCCATCCACATATTATATTCATCCCCGGTCTTACCGGTACATGCATTGGCAATCCCACTGTTAAGGACAACTGCCCTTACCGGCTTATCTGATTTAACCAACTTCATGTCCCATGTAACAGGGGATGCCTTTACAACATTCCTGGTAAATGTGCCTGCGACCTGTGCCGGATACTCAGAATATACCAGAGCCATATCCTTACGGTTCTGATACTTAATACCAGCCTCGACGCCTGAAGCCTTATAGCCCTTTGCGGCAGTTACGCCACCTTCAATTATATTCATCTCATTTCACCTCTTAATAATAATCTTCACCCTAATGCTGGTTACATTAATGTTAATTAACAGTTATAATGTACGAATTATACTCCTGTTATCGAAAATATGCAAGTATTCATTGCATATTATTCACAATAATTTAGATGTTTTATCAAATATATTCATAATTCATTATAAAACGCTTATATTTTATGCATCAACAATGTATAGTGTGCATATTTATGCATGTATTGCCGGTCTGTTACCAAATACTATTCTGACACTTTTCTAACCTTGACATTAATAATCCATATAATATAATATTATACAGTAATTAAATTCTAAGAAAATCAGAGGTTAATCAATATGAAAAAAAGATTATATATGTGCGCGCTTGCACTTGCAATGACCGTATCAATTACCGCATGTGGCGGTTCTGACAAGGCTGATAATAATACAGCCGGTGAATCATCAGACAACTCCACGGATGATGAAGCAAAAAACGAACCAAAAGAGATTACATCAGATGACCTTTCCATTACCCTTACTGCTGATTTCGGAAAAAGTGTTACCGAAGATTATAACTTCTATTATTCAAGCAGCTCTGCAATATGCATCGGCATCAGGGAAACCAAAGAAGAATTATCTTCTAATAATATTACGATTAACAGCATTAATGATTATGCTTCCATAATCATGGAAAAGTCAGGAATCACAGCAGAGCCAACCCCGGTTAATGATAATGCCGTATATTTTGAGTGGAATAAGACTATCAAAGACAAGGACTATTCTTACATCGGATATGTAACAACATCAACAGATGCCTGCTGGCTGATCCAGTTCGGATGCCTGACCGAAAAATATGAGGAACTCAAACCACAGTTCCTCAAGTATCTTGATACAGTAAAAGTCAATTAATTACGTGCCTGGCATATGGCTTGATTACCGGCAGGTCTCAATTCTTTGACCACATATAACAATACGCCTGGGTCCTTGCTGCAAAGCAGGGACTCTTTAATAATATCCTGACCTCTTCTTTTGTATACCACGCTGCTGTTATCTCCTCAAATGTTGATGAGCTTGGGGCAAATGTACCCCCTGCAGTTCCAATAACACATATATTGGATTCATTAGAAAATCCTACGGCACTGTAACTCTTGGCCATAACATCATCAATAGATATCATGTCAAGGCCAGTCTCTTCCTTAAGCTCCCTTGCTGCACTCTGTTCAAAGCTCTCGCCGGGGTCAATAAGCCCTGCCGGGAAGTTGTATATGAATTGCCCTGCAGCCATCCTGAATTCCTTATTAAGAAGAATCTTCTCACCACTCTCATCATGCATGATAAGAACAACAGCCTCAGGATCAGTATCCTTAAGATCCTCTTCTGTCTCCATATCCTTATGGCGGCTTATCATCTCATATACCTTAAGCTTATGGTCGACAGTCTCATATGTAAGGTCATACCTTGATATGAATCTGCCCTCATTAATCTTCCTCATTCCAACATACTTCATCCAAATCACCTTTCTAACCCAATCTGGTATTATAATTATTAATCAAAATGAACATTGTTATAATATCATATTTATTTATAATTGTCTAAGAAATCTACAAAAAAGGAGAGAATATTATGGAGAATAATATGAAGACAAACACGTACACACCATTAAAATCAGCAACAGTAACTTACAAATTAACTATCACTGCAATGTTTGCCGCACTTGCATGCATTGCAACAATGCTAATCCAGATTCCTTCCCCAACCAATGGATACATTAATCTGGGTGACTGTATAGTCATTCTTTCAGGCCTGATGCTTGGCCCTGTATATGGAGGTCTTGCAGCAGGTATCGGTTCCATGCTCGCGGATGTACTTTCAGGTTATATGTATTATGCACCCGGAACATTTACGATCAAACTGCTCATGGCTGTAGCTGCTTTCTTTATATACAAGCTTCTTTCAAACAGCAGCAAAATCCCATATTTCATCAGTGCCACATCAGCTGCACTTGCCGCAGAAGCAATCATGGTCTTCGGATACTTTGTATATGCAGGCGTATTCCTTGGCGGCGGTCTCGGTGCTGCAGCAGGAATCCCGGCTAATATTGTCCAGGGTGTGGCAGCCATGATCATATCAGTATTATTGTATAGTATTCTTAAGAAAATTAAGTTAT
>CAKSBI010000025.1 GCA_934437985.1 uncultured Lachnospiraceae bacterium | reverse complement strand
TTACATCAAAGATGTAGTAGAGCGAAACAGGATTCAAAATGTTGATGAAATAGGTACATTGGTAGATATTCTCGCTTCTGCAATAGGAGCCCAGACTAATCCAACCAAAATATCAAATACCTTTAAAAGTGAACGGAGTATCAATTACAGCAATAAGACTATATCCAACCATATAGATTATCTCGCTGAAGCATTTTTGATTTCTAAGGCGGATCGGTATGATATTAAAGGTAGGAAATATGTGGGGGCAAATCTGAAATACTATTTTTCAGATATAGGACTTAGAAATGCCAGACTGAATTTCAGACAGCAGGAGCCTGCTCGCATTATGGAGAATATCGTGTATAACGAGTTGCTTATCAGAGGTTATAATGTGGATGTTGGTATAGTTGATGTTTTTGCAAAGAATGGTGAAGGAAAGAGAATTCATAAGCAGTTAGAGGTTGATTTCGTAGTAAACCAGGGCAGTCAGAGATACTATATTCAGGTAGCGTATGATATGACTTCTGAGGAAAAACAGACACAGGAACTTAATTCATTTAGAAATATCCCGGATTCATTTAAGAAGGTCGTGATAGTAAACGGAACTAAAAAGCCGTGGAGGAATGATGAAGGCTTTGTAATTATAGGAATGAAGTATTTTCTGTTAAATGTGGATAGTTTAGAGTTTTAGTATGGAAGCAGATAATATATTCCAATATAGAAAGTATGGATATAAAGTCAGGAGGTAAAGAAATGGCAACGGTTGTACCAGTCGATAATGGCTGTCAGGTAAAGAAATCCGTGCTTCATTGGAATGTATGTAATTGTCAATCGACCATGCCTGATTGGGACGGTCTATGACTGCGTTACGAAGCAGATATGGACAAACTTTTGCCTGCTTTACTGCGACCAACCTGATATCCGCGTAGTTTAAGCTGGGCAGACATCTGACAGGCTCCCCAGGCAGGATTATCCGTATGCAGATGGTCAATGATAGCTTTGTATTCCAATTCTTTCTGAGAAACAGGGAGTACACCGTAATACACACTGGTACGGTTGATTCCAAGCAGCTTTGCACCTAAATTTTTATTGCTTTATCGGCGGTCTGCTGTTATACTATACATCCATTGATGTTGTCAGCACAAGTGATTTCCTCTATGATCAGAACATCCGAATATATCTGGATACAGATTCCATCGAATTCGCAGAGGAAGTATTTGATACAATAGTCAGAGTGGTCTATCCCAAAATTACTGATAAAGAGCTTTCAGATGCTCACAACAAATTAAGGCAGGACCGTAGTGATTCTATAAATGATATAGTTTTCTACTACATTCAAAGCCGCAACGAATTGTTTATGAAAAATATAAGTTTTACTGAATAAAGCACCACACACAAAGAAAGGAAGTGTATCTTATGCCAGCATTGCAACCACAAGTACAGTTAATCACTTTGGAGCAGTACGAAGCTCTTCCCGAAGATAAAAGAGTGGAAGTCTTCGATGGTGTTATTTATGACATGGCCAGTCCGTCACAGGAACACCAGACCATATCAATGGAACTATCAACTATGCTTAATGCCTACATTAAAGGCAAAAAAAGCTTGTGCAGAGTGTTTCATGCTCCATTTGATGTTAAACTCTCTGATATGCCTCTTACCATTGTTCAGCCTGACATAATGGTTGTCTGTGATAAAGACAAATTGGACGGAAAGAGATGTAATGGTGCACCTGATTTCATTATCGAAATAGTTTCCCCTGGCAATCCGGCAGACGATTATATCCGTAAGCTCTACTACTACAAAAATGCAGGAGTGCGTGAATACTGGATTGTAGATCCGAGAAGAAGAACCGTTACCATAAACTACTTCGAAGGAAATATGCTTAATATCCAATACTCTTTTGATTCCATTATCAAGGTCAATATTTATGATGATTTGATGATCAACTTCTCAGAAATTGCCGATATGTTGAACATCTAAACAAATAAAAGGCATTTGCACTCTGCATTTGCCTTTTATCAAGTCTGTACCGTCATATGAAAATTCTGACGGACAACTCCATACTTATGATTGTAGGAGAGAATCGGATCCGTGGCACAGTGGAAAGTGTTTATCAATTGAACAGGAGTGCTTTAGAGGTTGAGGATGAAGATGGAAATGCTGTACAGATGTCGCTGCTCAGCATCTGCGCATCGTTTGCAAAATATTTTTCGGGCGGTAATGCTGATCCAGGAAAAGATATGCTGCTACTTGACATTACATGTTAAAAACGATAGAGTAGACTATGTATCCTTGTGTTTTGGACACTATATATAATTAATTGGGGAGGAATTATAACATGAAACATACTAAGAGATGTATTGGTTTTTTGCTTGCAGCAGCATTAGTAATGCAGGCAGTTATACCGGGTTCAGCTGCTGATGCAAAGAAGGCATCAAAGCCGGTGCTTTCAACTAAGAAGGTTACAGTTAATGAAGGGATGAAGAAAAAGGTTACTGTAAAAAATGCAAAAGGTTACAAGGTTACAGTTAAGTCAAAGAATAAGAAAATTGCGGCTGTATCAAAAAAGGGTAAAATGGCATTTTTAGTAAAAGGAATAAAAAAAGGCAGGACTAAGGTGATATGTACAGTGAAAAAGGGCAAGAAAAAGACAAACCTGACATGCACAGTTAAAGTTAATAAGAACAATAAAAATATTATCCGTACTACGGCGGCACCGGTAAATAATACTGGTGTATCTACAGCTGTTCCTGCAACTGCATCGGCATCAGCTTCAAAGACACCTGTACCAACCGCAACACCAGAACCTACAGTTGGACCATTCCCGGAGACAGATAAGTTCTCTGATGTGCCATGTAATTTTGCTGATGTTACAGAGAATGCACAGATGGGAAAGGTTGAGGAGTTTACTTATACATCAAAGGCTACCGGAAAGACGCATAAGACACTTGTACAGCTTCCGGCTGACTATTCAGCTGATAATCAGTATCCTGTATTATATCTTCTTCATGGAGCAGATGATTCGGAAAGTACATGGAAAAATATGTCGGCAGACCGGATTATTGATAATGCGATAGCATTTAAAGCTGCCAGAAAAATGATTGTAGTTATGCCTGATATCAGTGGAGATAAGGATGAAGACTTTATTAAGGATTTTGCTGCTGATCTTAAACCGGCAGTGGAAGCAAAGTATTCCGTAGCGAAGGGTCGTCACAACACGGCAGTAGCCGGATATGATCTTGGAGGACGTATTGCACTTAATCTTGGATTGTCACTTCCGGATGAGATTGCATATATGGGTGCATTTGCCCCGGCAGCAGGATTATTAGATGGTTATTTTAATAATGCCAGCTTCCGTATTGATGACAGATACAAAGATAAGACATTGCTTATGATTGAGAAAGGAAAAAACGATGATGTTGCCGGAGAGGCATGCGAATCATATAATAAGGCGCTGACAGATAACGGATCGGACTGCCTGTATCTTGAAGTGGAGGGAATTCATGATCAGGAATTATACAAGGCAGGACTGTATAATTTTATAAGACGTATTTTTAAACGTGGAACGGAAGATGAGAGCATTGTAAATGGATTCGTTACAAAAGTGCCTGATTCAGTCACTAACAGGTTGGATTCAGCTACTCATAGAGGTACGATTGAGAGAATTGAATATGATACGGAGACATATGATCCTGATGGCTCGGAAGCAATTCATAAGTGGGCTAATGTATATCTGCCATATAATTATGATCCTGATAAGCAATATAATGTGCTTTATCTGATGCATGGCGGCGGAGAGAATGCCAATACATGGATTAAGGGTGATAAGGAAGATGGTGGATATGGTGATTATACACGTAACCAGGATATGATCAATCTATTGTTCCAGGAAGGCTATTGTGAGCCATGTATTATTGTTAATCCTACATTTTATCGTCCGGAAGGGGTAAAAAATCCTGATGATATAAAGGATCTTACAAAGCTGTTCCGCGATGAGCTTCGTAATGACCTGATTCCGGCTGTTGAATCTAAGTATTCTACATATGCAGGTGGAAATGTGTCTGTTGAAAACCTGAAGGCTACCCGTATGCATCGTGGTTTTGCCGGTTTGTCAATGGGTTCTGCAACAACATATCAGTCTGCATTTTTTGGAAACTATGACCTGTTTGCGTGGTTTGCACCTTATTCAGGATACTTTGCAACAGAGGAAGGTAATGATTATGATGCAGATAAGATTAACAAGATAATTGAGGATGGGGAAGCCAATGGCATGCCGCTTGGATACATGTATTGTGGTAATGGAACTGAAGATCTTGCACTGAATCCGCATTTGGATCTTATGGAAAAAGCACTGACCCGCTCAAAAACTTTAGTTCCGGGACGTAATTATGATTTTGTGCTGATACAGGGGGCAAAGCATGATATGAATCAGTGGCACATCCATCTGTACAACACATTAAAGATATTTTTTACTAAAGAATAAGTTCTATAGAGATTTTATTGTTCAGGTATTTTGTCCGGTATTCACGGAATAATATATGTAAGATAGATGATGAAATTCTTAACACTGCTCGGGAATTATATTTTAAAGTGAAAGTTTTAAAATATAATTCCCGGGCTTTTCAATGCAAATGGTTAATGTAATGGAGGTACAAAATGAATAACTTAAAAAAGATGCTTGGCTATTATAAGCCTTATATGGCAATATTTCTTGCTGATATGTTTTTTGCAGCGATATCTGCCGGAACAGCACTTGTAATACCGTTAATTGTAAGATATATTACCGGTACGCTGATTTATAAGGATTCTGACACTATAATCAGGGAGATTCTGTTTATACTTGCGGGGCTGCTTGTACTTATAGCAGTTGACTGCTACAGCAGGTTCTTTATAGGTAATTACGGACATGTAATGGGTGCGAAGATGGAATATGATATGCGCAGGGAATTATTTGGGCATATGCAGAAGCTTTCGTTTTCATTTTATGATGATGCCAAAGTTGGAAAATTAATGAGCAGGATTACAACAGACCTGTTTGATATTACAGAGCTTTTGCATCATGGACCTGAAAATATTATACTTTCACTTCTTAAGATTACCGGGGCACTTGTTATACTGTCCGGAATAAGCGGATGGCTTACACTCGCAGCATTTGCCGTACTTCCGGTGATGTTTATATTTGCGTATTTTCTTAACAAAAAAATGAGGCGTGCATTCAGGAGAAACAGGGAAACAATTGCTGAAATTAATGCACAGATTGAGGATAATCTGTCAGGAATAAGGGTGGTCAAATCCTTTGCCAATGAAGATATAGAGATGAAAAAATTTGGTGTTGGCAATGATAATTTCCTTAAAGCAAAGAAAGACAGTTACAGATACATGGGAACATTCCAGTCAGGTGTAGGGAGCTTTACAACGCTGATCCAGGTAAGTGTAATCGTTGTTGGCGCGGTTTTGATAGCGAATAACAGTCTGGATGTATCAGACCTGATAACATTCCTTTTATACATCGGTGTATTTACTGAACCTATCAGAACACTGGTTGATTTTACTGAACAGTTCCAAAATGGATATACAGGATTTGAGAGATTCAGCGAGATAATGGATATTGTGCCTGAGATAAGGGACAGGGAGGGTGCCCGGGATATTCATAATGTTAAGGGAAGTGTGGAGTTTGATAATGTTTCATTCAGATATAATGATGGAATTGTTAATGTATTAAATAACGTTAATCTTAATGTTGAAGCCGGTAAATATGTGGCACTTGTTGGAACATCGGGTGGTGGTAAGACTACCCTGTGTTCGCTTATCCCAAGATTTTATGATGTTACGGCAGGCGCAGTAAAGATTGATGGAACAGATGTCAGGGATATAACACTTGGCAGCCTCAGAAGACATATCGGTGTTGTACAGCAGGACGTATATCTGTTTGCGGGAACGATATACGACAATATTCTGTATGGTAAACCGGATGCATCAAGGGAAGAAGTGATAGAGGCGGCGAAGAATGCTAATGCCCATGAATTCATTATGTCATTCCACGATGGCTATGATACAGATATCGGACAGCGTGGGATCAAGCTTTCGGGAGGACAGAAGCAGAGAATATCAATTGCAAGGGTATTTCTTAAGAATCCTCCGATACTCATATTTGATGAGGCAACCTCCGCACTAGATAATGAGAGTGAGAGAGTTGTACAGAATTCGCTTGAAAGACTTGCCAAAAACAGAACAACATTTGTTATTGCGCACAGACTTTCAACGATACAGAATGCTGAGGAGATACTTGTGCTTACTGAAAACGGAATTGAAGAAACCGGTACCCATGAAGAACTGATCAGAAAAGGCGGAGTGTACTATTCATTATATGAAGGATAAGAATGTATTGATCTGTGAAAATTATGTATTGTATTAATCCATGAAAAATATAACTTGACATATCGGTCTAAAAGCTGTAGACTAACATTATAACGGAAGTCTAACAGCTGTAGACCGATATTGCATTTAAAGTCTAATGGTTGTAGACTAATGTTACATTTAAAGTCTAACGTCTGTAGACTAACGTTACATTTAAAGTCTAACGGTTGTAGACCAACGTTATACATTTTAACTAAATCGTTGCACTGGATTATTAAATCACTCCACCGGAAAGGAGATGGATTAATATGGAGGAATTAAGGCTTGGAGCCGTTGAGTCACATTTTGCGGATATTATATGGGCTAATGAGCCCGTACCGTCAGGTGAGCTTGTTAAGATATGTGAAAAGGAGCTTGAGTGGAAGAAGTCCACAACGTACACAATGTTAAAAAGATTATGTGGACGTGGATTATTCCAAAATAACGGTGGAATTGTTTCGTCGCTAATGAGTAAGGAAGAGTTTTGTGCGGCACAGGGTGAGAAGTTTGTTGAAGAGACATTTCATGGTTCGCTGCCGGCATTTCTTGCAGCATTTACAAAAAGAAAGAAGCTTAGTAAAGAAGAGGTTGAACAGATAAGGAAGATGATAGATTCGTATGGGGAGGAATGATGATGGAAGCGGTATTTTTTAAGTTACTTAATATGAGCATACAGGCTTCAATACTTATTGCAGTTGTTGCATTGTTAAGGGTAGTTTTGAGAAAATCCCCAAAATGGATTCATTGTCTTTTGTGGGGACTTGTAGCTTTAAGGCTGGTCTGTCCGTTTTCGCTGGAGAGCAATGTCAGCATGGCTCCGGCAGATACAGTGATAGATATGGATAATTTCATTGTCAGCCCGGATGTTCATGCAGGGGATAACGTCAATACGGATCCAAAAGCTGTACTGCCGCAGGACAGCAAAAACAGGAATGCGGATTTTAAGGGTGCAGGTCCGGAAAGCATTAACCCGGCAAAGGTGCTTGCTGCAGGCTGGATAGCAGGGCTTATAGTAATGCTCGGTTATGCATTTATCAGCAGCTTCAGGGTGTACAGGAGAATACGGTTATCAATCAGGATCAGAGATAATATATATGCATGTGATAATATTGGTTCCCCATTTATATTCGGAATAATAAGACCGCGGATATATGTGCCGTCTTCAATCACAGACGAGCAGCTTGGAAGCGTGGCTGCACATGAGAAAGCCCATATAAAACGATATGATTATATGTGGAAGCCATTCGGTTATGTGATTTTATCAGTATACTGGTTTAATCCGTTGTGCTGGTTTGCATATATTATGTTATGCAGGGATATTGAGCTTGCGTGTGATGAAAAGGTAATTAAGGATATGGATACTGAACAGAGAAAGGTATATTCAAGAGTCCTTTTATCATTCAGTGAGCCGAAAAAGCATATTTCAGTCTGTCCGCTTGCGTTTGGTGAGATAGGAGTTAGAGAAAGGATAAGGTCAGTTATGAATTATAAAAAACCATCATTTTGGATAATAGCGGCTGCCATTGCTGCGGTCGTAATATCATCAGCATTATTTATGACAAGTCCCAAAGCCGGTTCAGATGGGAAGAATAGACAGAACGGTAACACCACAGACAATGCTGCGGACGGCGCAGGCCGGGACATGGTCTCCGGGCAGCAGGAACCCCGGGAGCAGACACAGACAGAGGAGGACGGACATAAAGATATACAGGGAGAAAAGGTTGAGGTCAGTGTTCCGGCACTGGATATGACGGATACAACCGGTGCGGATGGAAGTTCTATATATTATGCGGATAAGGATAAGTTCATATTTGGAGGCTGTTATGGTTTATTTGTCTATGATATGGTTAAAAAACGTGTAATAAGAAGTGTAGACTTAAAGCCTGTCGGTTGTAATTATACCCAGGGGGATAATGCATGTGAGGTAAATGTAACTAAGAATGGAATGACTGTATTACTGCATCCGATTGGCACAAAAGAGATGTACGAGTATAACGTTGCAAAGAATACAATGTATCTGAAGGATTATAACCTTGATGGCTATGAACTGTATGAGAACAGACAGAGTACTGATGAATTTGGTACAAAGCTTGCATCATATGAAGAGGATGGGAAGGTTAAGGATATTATTCTGGTAAATGATTATACGATTGGCGAGCTTGGGTATTCTGATGCGCTTAGCAGGTCGTCATATCAGTCTGTGTTCAATGACCTGTCTGACGAAAATATGGGTATAGTGTATGAAGGCAGTGAAGGGCACTATGTTGTAGATGGTGATATGGTATTCAGATATAAGAAGGTGCTTACGGGCAGGTCTCCTAATGCTGCCTGTGATTCAAAGTATATTGTGCTCACCAACAATAAGAATATAACATTTGAAAAGGTGGACAAAAGCTTTTTTAGCAGCAGTATGGATGATATGCTTGACGATACGGTAGTGATAGGGACGAAAGCATTGGAGTAAAATATAGTAAATAAAGTAAAAATACGGTCTGAAAGTGCGCTGGACAGGGCAGACATACAGGCGGAAATATTAATTCTGAAGATTAATATTTTCGCCTGTAACCGGTCTGTACCTGCTGAGCTTATTACCATCAAGCTCCACCCTGTGCATGTCAACCGCATTGATCTGGTGGCAGTTATAAGTAGTGTAATAGTATATACCTTTTGCTGCATTACAGCAGGAGGTATATATAGTTATCTCATATTTGCCGTCATCAAGCCCGCAGAGCCCGCGCTGCTGGTCAACCGAACCGAGTATATGGAAAAACTGGCTGACGCTTGCTTCCTCGCTGTCATCTGAGACAGAATTAGCCCTGACGAATGCAGCCCTTACAAAGCGTGACTGCGAAGACAGGTCGCCCGGAAGGCCGATTGCGCCCATCCCACGGCTGTAAGCATCAAGCGCATATGAAGGCGAAAATGAACTGACAGGCGTTCGTGGTGACAGATGTCTGTAATTATTGAGTGCAGATATCTGTCTGTCGAATGGAGGATTGTTAGTAAGCACACCAAAAGGGTTATCATATACCAGAAGCCCCTCTTTAACTGATTCTAAGGTAATGGCTCCGTAACTGTCTGCAATGATCCAATGGAGACTGGCAGCAGGATACTGTTCGTTAAATGGAGTATTACATATATTGATGCTGTCAAGGAGACCACGTACATCAGCTACACTCGCACATTTTCCAAGAATCCATGGTATTAACTCGTAAACTGCAACATTATCTTTGCCCTGCTGTGGTCCATTGTAGTGTGCATTGCCAACGAAGTTAAGACCTGCCATGCACAGTCCCTTCTCATTAACGGCCTCATAATACAGCGGATAGCCGCATGCGACATGTGCCATACCTATCATTGCGTAATGGGAATCCAGGGTACCCATATGGGCAAGCCTGAATATATAATTGCGTGGTGTGATTGTTATCTCATCACCATAAGAAAATTCATAATCAAGAGTTCTTCCAAAGTAAAAATCCTTAGTCTTATAAGTTACTGCAGTACACATGCCAATACCCCTTTCATTCCTGTATATCATTATTGTGCCTCCGGCAGTACAATATAATACATTTACCTGTTTTTGTGTAGCTTTTTTGCATATTTTTTTTGAATATTTTAAATATTATGTGAAATGATTGACCTTTAAAACAATAAAATGTAAAATAAAACTAAGCAATATTTATGGGAGGAATGTATATATGTTTAGTCAGTTATTTGGGGAATATCTTGTTAATGAAAATAAAATATCATCTGATAAATTAAATGAAGTTTTAAAAAAGACAAGTAAAGAAAGGGTTAAGCTTGGAACGATTGCCGTAGCGGAGGGCTATCTTACAGAGAAGCAGGCTGATGAGATCAATCATCTGCAGGCAACCTACGATAAGAGGTTCGGGGATATAGCTGTTGAAAAGGGATATCTTGATGGGGAACAGGTAGATTATCTTTTGTCCCTTCAGGGGAATCCGTTTATGAAGTTTATACAGATACTGTTCGATGAAGGATGTATTTCGTCAACAGAGCTTGACTGGATGCTTGGGGATTTCCAGGAACAGAATGGGTTTACGGATGCTGATATGGATGCCCTTAAGCATGAAGATATTGACCAGATCGTTAATTTGTTCGCATTTGCATCCAAGGCACATGTAACAGATCTGACTGCATTGCTGCTGCGTAATATTACCAGATTTATAACGGATGATTATTATATTGGACATATAGAGCGTGTAGATGAGCTTACAAGCAGTGCAATGGTAATGCAGCATACATTTGGTGATTATTCCATATACCTCGGACTTGCCGCGGCAGATACGGACGAGTGTTTTTTTGCCACGGCTGCTGAGTACGCAAGGGATAACTACAGGGATATGAGCGGTATGGTATATGATTCACTTAGTGAGTTTATCAATACCATAAGTGGCCTGTTTGCAACCAGGCTGTCATATGAGGGGATTACAATGGATATGGAGCCGCCATGTGCATACGGAGACCAGACGGTACATGGCAGGGCATATGTAGTTCCTATATATATTCATGGCGCAAGGCTGAATATATATATTGCAGTTGACAGTGAGCTTACATTTGACAAAGAACCGCTTTCCCTTAATATCAGGACAACACAGGGAAGTATTGCCAGTGAGTACAGTAAGGGCAGGATAGTCATTGTTGATGACTCTGCACTTGCGAGAAAGGTGCTCCGTGAGATACTTGAGAATGAGGGATATACAGTCGTATGTGAGGCTGTTAATGGCATGGAAGCAATTGAAGTGTACAAAAAGTATATACCGGATATCATAACCCTTGATATTACAATGCCGGTTATGGATGGGGTTGAGGCGTTAAGGCAGATTAAGGATTTTGACCATGATGCGAATGCGGTAATGATTACCGCAGCCGGACAGGAGAAGAGGGTAATCGAGGCAATAAGGATTGGTGCAGGGCATTTTGTTGTCAAGCCATTTCAGGGTGAGGAAGTTATTAAAGCAATAGACAGTTATTTTGCTTAATCAGGATATTTGATAATATGTGCCTCATGGAAGCAATTTCATGAGGTGTCTTTGACTACAGATATATGGGAGGAATTATGAGTATTTTAAATGTCGAACATTTATCACATGGCTTTGGTGACAGGGCTATATTTAATGATGTATCATTCAGACTGTTAAAGGGTGAACATATCGGGCTTATTGGAGCTAACGGAGAAGGCAAATCAACATTTATGAATATTGTTACCGGAAAGCTGCAGCCGGATGAGGGCAGGATTGAATGGGCAAAAAATGTAAGGGTCGGATACCTTGACCAGCATGCAGCCCTTGAAAAAGGAATGACGATCAGGGATGTGCTGAAATCTGCATTTACATATTTATTTGATATGGAAGCAAGGATGAATGAAATATGCGATAATATGGGTGATGCAGATGAGGCGGCAATGGAAAAATACATGGAAGAGCTTGCAATGATACAGGAGATGCTTGATGTGCACGATTTTTACCTGATAGATTCAAAGGTTGAAGAGGTTTCAAAGGCACTTGGTATTGATGCGGCCGGGCTTGGCAGCGATGTATCTGAGCTTAGCGGGGGACAGCGTACGAAGGTCCTTCTCGCAAAGCTGTTACTTGAAAAGCCTGATATTCTTCTTCTTGATGAGCCGACGAATTATCTTGATGAGCAGCATATCGAATGGCTTAAGAGATATCTGCAGGAATATGAGAATGCATTTATTCTTATATCACATGATATTCCATTTCTTAACAGTGTAATTAATCTTATATATCATATGGAAAATCAGGAGCTTAACCGTTATGTTGGTGATTATGATAAGTTCATGGAGGTGTATGAGGTTAAGAAGGCGCAGTTAGAGGCAGCTTACCGCAGACAGCAGCAGGAGATAAGTGAGCTGAAAGACTTTGTTGCACGTAACAAGGCAAGGGTTGCTACGCGTAATATGGCAATGTCCAGGCAAAAGAAGCTGGACAGGATGGAAAAGATTGAATTAATGGCTGAGAGGCCAAAGCCTGAATTTAATTTCCTTGAGGCAAGGGCACCGGGAAAGGTGATATTTGAGACGCAGGACCTTGTTATCGGATATGATGAACCGCTTTCAAAGCCGCTTAATATACGCATGGAGCGTGGTGAGAAGATTGCGCTTACCGGGGCTAATGGTATTGGCAAGACGACACTTTTAAAAAGTATTCTCGGATTAATTCCTGCACTTGGTGGCAAGGCTGTACTTGGGGACTATCTGTATATCGGGTATTTTGAGCAGGAGGGTGATTATAATAACCGCACGACCTGTATTGAAGAGATGTGGTCGGAATATCCCTCTATGGCACAGTATGAGGTGAGGTCGGCACTTGCAAGGTGCGGACTTACAACGAAGCATATTGAAAGCCAGGTAAGGGTATTGAGTGGTGGGGAGCAGGCAAAGGTAAGGCTGTGTAAGCTTATTAACAAAGAGACGAATATCCTGCTGCTTGACGAGCCGACTAATCATCTGGACCAGGATGCAAAGGATGAACTTAAGAGGGCGCTGCAGGCATATAAAGGCAGTATTTTACTTATATGCCATGAGCCGGAATTCTATATGGATATTGTTGATAAAAAATGGGATTGCAGTGAATGGACTACAAAAAGGTGAGAGGAGATATAAAATGGTTAGAATTATTGCTGACAGTACATGTGACCTGTCACAGGAGCTGATTGAAAAATATGACATTACAATTCTTCCGCTTCATGTTGTTCTTGGTGAAGAAGATTATCTTGACGGTAAGAATATTACACCGGAATATATATATGAATACTCTGACAGATATAAAACAACACCTAAGACGGCAGCTCCGGGTATTGGTGAGGCAATGGATATACTTAAGGAGACATTATGCGGAGCTGACGGAGTAGTATGCTTTGGAATATCAGGTGATATGTCATCGAGCGTTAATAATATGAAGCTTGCCGCAGAGGAGCTTGAGGCCGCAGACAGGGTTTTTACTGTTGATTCCAGGAATCTGTCTACAGGAGTGGGTCTTCTTGTGTTAAAGGCGGCGCAGATGGCACAGGCAGGAATATGTGCACCTGAAATATATGAATCAGTCACAGATATAATTCCAAGGGTAAGGTCAAGCTTTGTTGTTGATACGATGACATATCTATATCGTGGCGGAAGATGTAACGGGGTTGCCGCCCTTCTTGGTACAGCACTGAAGCTGCACCCTATGATAGTTGTAGAGGACGGACGGATGGACGTCGGTAAAAAGTACAGGGGGCGATACAGCAATATTATAGTTAATTATGCTAAGGATCTTGAAAATGAGCTGTTATCTGCAGAGCCGGAGAGAGTATTTATCACGCACTCGGGCTGTAAAGAAGCTGTGGTCAATGAAGTTTATACGTATCTTAAGGAGCTTGGTTATTTTAAAGAGATCCATATTACAAGAGCGGGCGGGGTCATATCATCCCACTGCGGTCCGGGAACACTTGGGGTCCTTTTTATAGCAAAGTCCACAGGTTCGTCAGAAATCTGACATATAAAAATTGATATTTATAAGGATATAATAGAAAAAAATTGAAAAAAGCGAAAAAACCTCTTGAAAAAATGGCAATAATTGGTTATATTGTAAAAGTAACAATAATTACCATAAATTACCGAGAAGGTAAAATTTCAAAATCAGGAGGAAAAGTATTATGTCTAAGATTAGTGTGTTGATTGCTGATGATAATGAGAGAATGAATAAGCATCTTGAGGAAATTATTAATGCAGAACCGGATATGGAGGTTGTGGCTGTAGTGGCTGATGGAAATGATGCATGCAAGAAGATAGGGGAATGTAAGCCGGATGTGGTTCTGCTTGATATTGTTATGCCGGGGTTAGATGGGCTGGGTGTCATGGAGTATGTCGGCAAGTCCGATAAGTCGTTTAAACATCCGGAATTTATTGTTATATCTGCGATTGGGCAGGATATTGTAACTGAAAATGCATTTGAGCTTGGGGCTTCATATTATATATTAAAACCGTTTGATGACCGGGTAGTTATATCAAGGATAAGAAAATTACGGTCAAGCTTTAAAGGCAGTTATATAACTATGGCATCTGCGATGCATGAAAATAATATTAACAGAAGAGAGCATAATCTTGAATCTGATGTAACCAATATAATCCATGAGATAGGCGTTCCGGCGCATATTAAGGGTTATCAGTATCTGAGGGATGCTATCATGATGTCTGTAAATGATGGGGAGATGCTTAATTCAATAACCAAACTGTTATATCCGTCAATTGCAAAGCGGCACAAGACCACACCGAGCAGGGTGGAACGTGCCATAAGACATGCGATTGAAGTAGCGTGGAGCAGGGGGAAAATGGATACGATAGACGAGCTTTTCGGATATACTGTTAATAATGGGAAGGGCAAGCCTACTAATTCTGAATTTGTTGCACTTATTGCAGATAAGATCAGGCTTGAATATAAGCTCAGGGCATAGGGGACATATAAAAGCCCATGAAAAAATAATAAAAAATAAAATATAGAAATAATATCTTCCAAAAGCGTTGATAATGTTGTATAATTTCCTTATATTTTGATGTGTTTTCAGAAATTTTGAATTATATGAAAGTTATTTTACATAGTTTATGGAAGGTGGATGTATATGAAGAATATTCTGTATATTGCTTCTGAAGCAGTTCCATTTATCAAGACAGGTGGGCTTGCAGATGTTGTGGGAACGCTGCCAAGACAGTTTGATAAGGATAATTATGACGTCAGGGTGGTTTTACCTAAATATATGGCCATACCTGAAAAATACAAGCAGCAGATGCAGTATAAGACACATTTTTATCTTGAGCTTGCATGGAGAAAGCAGTATGTGGGCGTACTTGAGATGGAGTATGAAGGAGTTATATTTTATTTCATTGACAATGAATTTTATTTTGCCGGTGACAAACCATATGGCAATATATATGAAGATATTGAAAAGTTTGCGTTTTTCTGCAAGGCTGCATTGTCGGCACTGCCGCTTATCGGGTTCAGGCCTGATATTATACATTGCCATGACTGGCAGACCGGACTTGTTCCTGTATATCTTAAGGATACATTCAGCCAGGGGGAATTCTTCCGTGGCATTAAGTCAGTAATGACAATTCATAATATTAAGTTCCAGGGTATATGGGATGTTGATACTGTTAAGGACATTACAGGACTTAATGAGTCATATTTTACGCCTGATAAGCTTGAGGCCTATGGAAGCGCCAACTACCTTAAGGGCGGGCTTGTATATGCGGATAAGATAACAACCGTAAGTAAGACCTATGCTGAAGAGATCAGGTATCCATTCTATGGGGAGGGTCTTGACGGACTTATCAATGCAAGGGCCAATTCCCTCGTGGGAATAGTTAACGGAATTGACTATGATGAATATAATCCGGCAACTGATCCGTATATATATAAGAATTATGACCGGAAGACCTTCCGTAAAGACAAGCCGAAGAATAAGCGTATGCTTCAGAAGGAGCTTGGGCTCAAAGAGGATGAAAAGGTGTTTATGATCGGTATGGTATCAAGACTTACTGACCAGAAGGGCTTTGACCTTGTTGATTATGTTATGGAAGAGCTATGTGCAGAGGATGTCCAGCTTGTAATACTTGGTACAGGAGAGGCTAAGTATGAGAATATGTTCAGGCACTATGAATGGAAGTATCATGACAGGGTATCATCAAGCATTTACTACAATAATGAAAGGTCACATAAGATATATGCGGCGTGTGACTCATTTCTTATGCCTTCACTGTTTGAGCCGTGTGGACTGAGCCAGCTTATGAGTCTCAGATATGGCACGGTACCTATAGTAAGGGAGACAGGAGGGCTTAAGGATACGGTTGAACCTTATAATGAATATGAGTCCACCGGAACAGGCTTTTCATTCCATAATTATAATGCACATGAGATGCTTGCAACAGTTAATTATGCCAAGGATGTATTTTATAACAGAAAACGTGAGTGGAATAAGATCGCAGACAGGGGGATGCTCGCAGATTTCTCCTGGAGAAGGTCTGCGAAGGAGTATGGGCAGCTGTATGATGAATTACTGGGATGCTAAGGTAATACCGGTTTAACCTGCGGACAGTAAACCAGACGGATTTTAATTATATTTATGGAGATTTTGCTTAATATATTAAGAAAGTTTAAAATTACCCCTTGAAATTTTATGCTTTATTATGTACAATGATAATCAAAGTTTGTGGAAAATTTATCAATCTCCCAAACTGATTAGTAAATTACTTTTTTAGGAGGAATTTAAAATGTCAGTAAAAGTTGCAATCAACGGATTTGGACGTATTGGACGTCTTGCTTTCAGACAGATGTTTGAGGCAGAGGGTTATGATGTAGTAGCAATCAACGACTTAACAAAGCCATCAATGCTTGCTCATCTTTTAAAGTATGATTCATCACAGGGAAGATACGTTGGTATTGGTGAAGAAGACCAGGTTACAGCTGATGATGAGGCTGGAACAATCACAGTTAAAGGTAAGACTCTTAAGATTTACAGTGAGCCGGATGCTAATAACTGCCCATGGGGAGACCTTGATGTAGATGTTGTATTAGAGTGTTCAGGATTCTATACATCAAAGGCTAAGGCTCAGGCTCATATTAATGCAGGTGCTAAGAAGGTTGTTATTTCAGCTCCGGCTGGAAATGATCTTCCTACAATCGTTTATAATGTTAACCATGAGACACTTACACCGGATGACAAGATCATCTCAGCTGCTTCATGTACAACTAACTGTCTTGCTCCTATGGCTAAGGCTCTTAATGACCTTGCAGGAATCAAGTCAGGTATTATGTCAACAATCCATGCTTACACAGGTGACCAGATGATCCTTGACGGACCACAGAGAAAGGGTGATAAGAGAAGAGCACGTGCAGGTGCTGTTAATATCGTTCCTAACTCAACAGGTGCTGCTAAGGCTATCGGACTTGTTATCCCAGAGCTTAATGGTAAGCTTATCGGATCAGCACAGCGTGTTCCAACTCCTACAGGATCAACAACAATTCTTGTTGCTACAGTAGAGAAGTCAGTAACTAAGGAAGAGATCAATGCAGCTATGAAGGCAGCAGCTAACGAGTCATATGGTTACAATGAGGAAGAGATCGTATCATCAGATATCGTTGGTATGAGATTTGGTTCACTCTTCGATGCTACACAGACAATGGTTGGAGAAGACAACCTTGTTCAGGTAGTTTCATGGTATGACAATGAGAATTCATACACAAGCCAGATGGTTAGAACAATTAAGTACTTTGCTGAATTGAACTAATTATCATACAGATATACAGGTTGTATCTGTAACTTATATAACTATAAGACCTTCAGGGTCCGGTCTGAAAGGACCGGGCTCTATTTATTTATATGATACTGAAAGGAGTATTATTACAATGTTGAACAAAAAGAGCGTTGATGACATTAATGTAAAGGGTAAGAAGGTACTTGTCCGTTGTGACTTTAATGTACCTTTAAAGGATGGAAAGATTACTGATGAGAACCGTCTTACAGCTGCACTTCCTACAATTAAGAAGCTTATTGCTGATGGTGGAAAGGTTATTCTCTGCTCACATCTTGGTAAGCCAAAGGGAGAGCCAAAGCCGGAGCTTTCACTTGCACCTGTAGCTAAGAGACTTACAGAGCTTCTTGGACAGGAGGTTAAGTTTGCAGCAGATCCTGAGGTAGTTGGACCAAACGCTAAAGCTGCTGTAGAGGCTATGAAGGATGGTGAGGTTATTCTTCTTGAGAATACACGTTACCGTGCTGAGGAGACTAAGAATGGGGAAGCTTTCTCTAAGGAGCTTGCTTCACTTTGTGATGTATTCGTTAATGATGCATTTGGTACAGCCCACAGAGCCCACTGCTCTAATGTAGGTGTAGCTGAGCTTGTTGACACTGCAGTTGTCGGATATCTTAACCAGAAAGAGATTGAATTCCTTGGCAATGCAGTTAATAACCCTGTAAGACCTTTTGTAGCTATTCTTGGTGGAGCTAAGGTAGCGGACAAGCTTAATGTTATCAACAACCTTATTGATAAATGTGATACACTTATCATTGGTGGTGGTATGGCATATACATTCCTTAAGGCTAAGGGATATGAGATTGGAAAGTCGCTTGTTGATGATGAGAAGATTGAGTATTGTAAGGAAATGATGGCTAAAGCAGAGAAGGCCGGCAAGAAGCTGCTTCTTCCAATCGATACCACAGTAGCTGCAGATTTCCCTAATCCGATCGATGCTGAGATTGAAGTATCTGTTGTAGATTCAGAGCATATTCCGGCTGATATGGAAGGTCTTGACATTGGACCTAAGACAGCAGAGCTTTTTGCAGATGCAGTTAAGAATGCTAAGACAGTTGTATGGAATGGACCAATGGGTGTATTCGAGAATCCTATACTTGCCAAGGGAACTCTTGCAGTTGCTAAAGCAATGGCAGATGCAGACGCTACTACAATTATTGGTGGTGGAGATTCAGCTGCGGCTGTTAACCAGCTTGGATATGGCGATAAGATGAGCCATATTTCAACAGGTGGCGGAGCTTCTCTTGAATTCTTAGAGGGAAAAGAGCTTCCTGGTATTGCAGCAGCTAATGATAAATAATGTTTGAGGCTTTTGACCCCAATATCATTTTTAATAAAATTAATATAATAAGAAAGTAGAGGAAGTTATTATGCGTAAGAAGATTGTTGCAGGTAACTGGAAAATGAACATGACTCCTAGCCAGGCAGTAGCTCTCTGTGATGAGCTTAAGGATCTTGTTAAGAGTGATTCTGTAGATGTAGTTTACTGTGTTCCGGCTATTGATATCGTACCTGTTGTTGAGGCTGTTAAGGGTACTAACGTAGAAGTCGGTGCAGAGAATATGTACTTTGAAGAGAAAGGTGCTTACACCGGCGAGATTTCAGCAGCTATGCTTGTGGATGCAGGCGTTAAGTATGTGATCATTGGTCATTCAGAGCGTCGTGATTATTTCAAAGAGGATGATGAGCTTCTTAATAAGAAGGTTAAGAAGGCATTTGAGGCTGGTCTTACACCTATCCTTTGCTGCGGTGAGACACTTGAGCAGAGGGAAATGGGCGTTACAATGGACTGGATCAGATTCCAGATCAAGTCTGACCTTGTTGGTGTAACAGCTGACCAGGTTAAAGAGATGGTAATTGCTTATGAGCCAATCTGGGCTATCGGAACAGGTAAGACAGCTACAACAGAGCAGGCTGAGGAAGTATGTAAGGGAATCCGCGAGTGTGTAGCTGAGATGTATGACCAGGCAACAGCTGATGCAGTACGTATCCAGTATGGTGGAAGCGTTAACGCAGGTAATGCAGCAGAGCTCTTTGCACAGCCTGATATCGATGGTGGTCTTGTTGGTGGAGCTTCACTTAAGGCTGATTTTGGTAAGATTGTTAATTACTAATCATTTTTAAGAAGTGTTTGTGTATTTTTATACAGAAAAATGATATCAGAGACTATTCGACCTGGAGTTAATACAGGCCGAATGGTCTTTTTATACATTTATCATACTTTGAGAGGAATAATAATATGAAGCTGAGCAGCAGAGTTTATAAATGAAAACGCTAATCCCCCAGCTATGCTGTGGAGAATAGAGTAAGCAGTAGCGATAAGGACGGCATGAAAAAGCCTCCTGTGATACAATGAGAATGGTGTCGCAAGCCATATTTCATTGTAAAGGAGGCGTCCATATGGACAGTAAAAGTTTATCACATACAAGATGGAAATGCCAATACCATATTGTATTCATTCCAAAATATCGCAAAAAACAATTATATGGAAGATTGCGAGAAGATGTTAGGAGTATAATAAAATCGTTATGTGCTTATAAAAATGTTGAGATGGTTCAAGGAGCAGTGTGCAGTAATCATGTTCATTTATGTGTATGTATTACGCCTAAAATGAGTGTTTCAAGTATTATGGGATATTTAAAGGGTAAAAGTGCATTGATGATATATGATAAGCATCCTGAACTTCAAAGTAAGTGGAGTAAAGCCTTTTGGGCGAGCGGTAACATAGCCCTTATAGGGCTAATAGCAAAACGAATGCCCCAGCTTGCCAGTACCGGATCATCTACTAGACGGAACTTCTGTGGCAGGTCGGCTAATGAGCCTATCTGTTCAGTCGCAACATCTAACAGATTATCTGCGGCAGTTGGATTTTTGAGGGTAAATTCGATGTAATCCGCAGCACGCATAATATCGTGATATCAGCCATAGCTTCGGAAAATGGTCTTGTATTGCCTGTGGCAATATCGTCCATTCCTTCTTTAATTTGGCTGTAAAGTTCAAGGCGGCTGGTCAGTTCTTCGTAGAAAACACCTCCTTGTTTGATGACAAAATTATACACAAATTTTTCTATGAAATCAATGGATATACCATTAGTGTTAGCAGAATAAACACAACGTAAACCTAAGAGAATCAGGCAGGCGTGGGTGGAGAAAGAAACCAACCAACCAATACACTATCCCTTGATGGATACCGCATGGTGAAAAAATCGTCATATATTCCAAGACTTGACTAAACTTCCAATTGCCATAATTCTTAAAATACAGTAAAATAACAACAAATACGTAAGACACAAGGAGTAACAGTTATCATGCAGTTTAAGAGAACACTGGAAATCAAGGCAAATCATAAGCATATGGAGATCGATGTCGCAGATATCCTATATATCAAGGCATCGGTGAATGACTGTTACATTCATGTGACAAGCGGAAGCGTATATAAGACCAGAAGCACCTTGGAGGCAATGGAGGCACAGGTCGGGGAATATTTTCTGAAAGTGCACCGTACCTATCTGGTGAGTATCATGGCAATCCATGCATTAGAAGATACGCTGACACTTATCAATGGGGAAGAGCTCAACTACGCAACCCGCAGGAGAAAGGAAATCCTTGCCCAGCTGCAGGAGAAGCAGAAAAAATTGATTGAGAGCTTTGCCCTGCCAAATACACCAAAGACACCGGAAGAGTATCATGCGTTCTATCGGAGCTTTGATCAGATGCCGTTTGCCTTTGCGGATATTGAAATGATATTCAATGAGGACAGGCATGCAGTGGACTGGATATTCCGCTATGGCAATGAGAAGCTGGCAGAGGTGGAGCATGTACCTCTAAGTGGACTCATCGGGAATACCTTCGGCAGTATCTTCTCCAATATGGACGATAAATGGCTGTGTACCTATGAACGGGCAACACTGTATGGAGAACGTCTTGAGATTATGGCATATAGTCCGGAGATAGATACCGAACTTAAGATTATCTGTTTCCCGACATTTTCGGGACACTGCGGATGTATGTTATTCCCGTTGGACGAGATACACTGTGCACAAAAACAAGATGAGCTGTCACAGATATGGAAGAATTACCTGTTAAAGCAGGAATAAATGCTGTGACGAATTACGTAAATGGACTAAAAAATGTCATTTCATCACAAAAAAGTGGTGGAATGACATTTTTTTTAGAAAAAAAAGAACAAATAGTCACATAATATCTTGAAAAAAATCGAGATGAAGTGGTAAGATTTATGCAGATGTTCAAAGCCCACCTCCAAAATGCTTTGCATTTCGTCGGTGTGGCGTATCTGCCAAATAGATAAATCTGCTTGGCTCTGAACAGTTACCAGATAATTATAAAACACGGATTACAATGAAAATTGTGGCTAGGAGGTAATTTATGATGAATGGAATAAGAAGCATAAAAAGAGGACTGGCAGTACTCTTAAGTGCCTGCCTGGTGTTTGGTATGACACCGGTGCAGGCAGGGGCGGAGGAGACCACATCGGGCAATGAACTGCGTGCGGAGAACGACCATTACCAGAACGGCTTCTGTGTCAATGGTAAGGTAGAGAATGGGGTATATGTCCATAACGCAGATTGCAGTTATGGTGGCTGCTGCGGCTATGAGCCGGCGGTGCTAAAGGAGAAAGTTAAATTTTATGATACTTTTGAAGAAGAGGTTACATTGCCATCCGCCTATGAGATTGCAAATGCTGGTCAGCTCTACTGGTTTGCGGGAGTGGTGAATGGTGATGAGAACGTCTGCAAGGGGGGTGTGCCGAAGAATACAAGAGTCAATGCTATACTGACGGCAGATATTACCATCAACCAGAACGTGCTGACAACAGATGGACAACTGAATGAAGCGGATAAGTCGTCTTTTCTCAAATGGACGCCGATTGGCGGGGATGGCAATACATTCTATGGTGCGATCAATGGAAACCATCATGTGATCCGCGGCTTATATGCCGATGAGGATAGAGACTATGTGGGCTTGATTGGAAAGTCAAATACATATGTTTCATATAGTGGCGGCAACTATTATTGTGTATCGGTGGAGCAGCTTGGAATCGAGGATTCCTATATCAAAGGGAACAATTATGTGGGAGCACTGGCAGGTCTTAGTTATGCAAGTGTCTATGCCTGTTACAATACCGGAACAGTGGTGGCAGCAGGGAAGTATGCCGGCGGTATTCAGGGAAAATTTACATCAAACAGTACATACAATGATTTTACCTATTGCTATAACAGGGGCAGTGTAACAGGAGCAGATTATGTGGGGGGTATCACAGGAAGTTTTGCTGGAAGTATGGTGCGCATGCGGAACTGCTATAATACAGGCAGGGTAAGCGGCAAGAAAGACAATGTACATATGATAGCGGGATGGGTGGATGCAGCATCGGAAGCATGTATCTCTGACTGCTATTATGATAACAGCAGTGGTGCGGACGATACCTGTGCAACCGGTCTGAATGCAGAGGCCTTTGCAAGTGGAGAGGCGGCGTATCTGCTGAATATATATAACAAAAAGAAGCAGACGATAAGATTCCGTCAGACGATAGGGGAAGATTCGTATCCGGTTCTTGCACAGGGCAGCAAGGAGGTATATGCTCAGGCGGTGATTAACTGTGATGGAACCCCTAGTGAGGAAAGTAGATATACTAATGAACAGATCGATGAGTCTGTCAAATATACCGCACATAAGATTGATGCGTTTGGAATCTGTACGGTTTGCGGCAAGTATGCAGAACCGCATCTATCTACGGATAAATATTATGAGATCACGAATGCAGGGGAGTTATACTGGTTTGCCGAACAGGTCAATGGTGGAAGGGACACCTTAAAAGCACGTATTATGAAGGATATCGTAGTCAATGAAGGGACATTTACACAGACGGAAGATGGAAAACTGCTGTATAATGGTGAGGCGATTTCGGATTCAAATAAGCCAAGGGAATGGACTCCGATTGGAGGAAATCATAACAGCTATTCAGGCATAATAGATGGACAATATCATACGATCAGTGGGTTGTATAATGGTCAATGTGGACGATATGCAGGATTTCTCGGAGATTGTGGGGGCAAGGTAAAAAATCTGGGAGTTGTCAATTCTTGTTTTGTTATGGCAAGTGATTCTTCTGGGGTAGGAGGAATTGCAGGAATAATAGATTATAGTGGCGAGATATATAATTGCTATTTTCAGGGAATTCTAATTATGCAACAAGCTCATTCAACATATGGACTGATAGGAGAAGCGAAGAAAGGTAGCCTTATTCGTAATTGCTATTGTATCGATTCTCAGAATATACAAAGTTATCAGGGAATTGAGGCGGTAAGTGCGGAAGCACTTGCAAGCGGTGAGGCGGCATGGCGGCTGAATCAGAATAATGTGACCTATAAGTATAATGATAGCATTAAGGACTACGATTATATGAAGGATGCTAAAATGGTTTGGGGACAAGTCCTGACTGGAGAGAATCAGACCTCTTATCCATCGGCTTATCAGGAAAGCTTAGGAAATGCAGTATACCGCAATGTGAGTAAGTATCAGGTGTGTGAGCATGTCAAAGAGCCAACTGATTATGCAGATGAGAAAAATGCCAATAGAGTTATAGAATATTCGTTTGGTAATACGCAGACGAAGCCGGAATTTGTCACTCAATTCCAATGGAACGAAAATGAAGAAGGAAAGCATGTCTGCTCTGTATGTGGTTCCGAGCAGGAGCACGAAAATGTATATTCTGTGGAGGAAGATAACCACAAGATAACAGCAAGCTGTCTGTATGACAGCAGCGAGGACAGAGGTTCGCTTATGATTACCGCACCGGAATATCCGGAAGGGGAGAAGGCAGTTACCTATGATGGAAGTGCGAAGGATGTAAAGGTAGAGAATACGATCGAAGGAGTAAAGCCAAAAGTTATATATACCTATCAGGCGGATGGTTCGGATACGACAGAGACATTAAGCGAAGGAGTAAAACCGATGGATGCAGGAAGTTATACAGCATCGGTTTCTCTGACCGGTGCAGATAATAATACTGCAACAGTCAGTGTAACCTTTACCATTGAGCAGGCAACACCGACGATTGCATGGGCAGAAGACCAGACAAAACAGTCTGTTGCTTATACAGGAGATGAGATTGATGTATCCAAGCTCACAGCACCAACGGTCACACTCTTGAATGGCGAAACCTTCAGTGATACAGACAACATCAGTTATTCTTATCGTGAATTAGAATATGGTATAGCATCCGGAGAGTTCAGTTCCGGTCTGCCGACAGAACGTGGTACCTATGAGATCAAGGCATCAATACCGGCAAGCGGTAATTACACTGCAGCAGAAGGTACTATGACACTTGAGATTAAATGGCTGTATTTGGATGATGTAGCTGCTACATTAACAGACCAGAATGGCAAAACACTAAATCCTGATATGGAATGGTGGGCAACTTCGGTAACATTGACAGCACCGGAAGGATATACGATCAATGATGCTGCAGATGGCACATATGGTTCCTCATTTACCTATTCGGAGGCGACCGATGACAATGGCAGAGAAATTACCTATTATCTCAAAAATAAGGATGGAGAAATCGGCAAAAAGACGGTCACAGTAAGAATCGCAGACCCAAACAACTGCAATCATGTGGATGAAAAAGGCACAGACAGTGAAGGTAATGAAACAAATGAGCCGGATGGATTCTGTGATAAGTGCGGTACATCTTATGCCAGTCTTGGATATCTGAATGTCCTGATCACAAAGGCAGAGACTATCATTATCGATGTGAACAATACCTATTCTAAAGTTGCAATAGAGAGTTTGCAGAAGGTACTTGATAATGCAAGGAATATTAATGATGCTTCTTCACAGGACGAGATTAAGACTGCCAGTGACAACCTGTTAAATGCCTTAAACGGTCTTAAAAATGCACATACCATAGTAACGGTATCTTGCAATCCTGCCAATTCCGGTATCTTAGATGGCGGTGGCAAGTATGAGATTGGTGATGAAATCATACTGAAAGCACAGGCAGTCGATGGATTTGTATTTGTTGGTTGGTATGATACAGAACAGATTACAGAGTCTGCTAAACCACTGTCTAAAGAGACGACTTACACTTATGGATCAGTGAATGAACAGACACCTTCTGAGATTTCATTGTATGCGGTTTATAAATCAAATGAAAATAGAAAACTCAGCGTAACAGTAGGCAATGGTAGCGTAGAGTACAGCTATCAGAACGGAACGCAAACCGGTACATGGAACAACGACTTTACAAATAATGGATTTGCCAGAGGCTCTTATTTTACACTAACAGCCAAGCCTAGTGATGGATATACTTTCCTATATTGGATCAATCAGGATGGCAGGGTGATTTCAGATTCACTGACCTACAGCTTCTATCTGGGAGATAACATGGAACTTCAGGCTTGCTATAAGAAAACGGAAAGCAGTGAGGCAGAATCGCAATATGTAATCTTTAAGGATATGAGCGGAAAGATTCTCTGGTCTGGTGATGTAACTATGGATAAGGAAGCAGATGGCACAAAATACGGAACTGTCACAGCTCCGGCACATGGCACCTTTACCGGCTATACCTTCAAACAATGGAAGGATGCATCCGGAAAGGTGATGACTGTCGATGATAATGGTTGTATCAAAATTACTGAGGCAGTTACCATCTATGCGGAGTATGAAGCAGAATCCGGACTTACACTTACTGTGGATGGAGCACAGCGCGAAAAGACATATTCCTATGGCTCACTTGTCACAGTAACAGCAGATGAGAGTAAGGATAATAAATATTTCTCTGGCTGGTATATTGGCGATAAACTGGTAAGTGATAAGAAAGCATATTCGTTCTATATTACCGGAAACACAGAAATCACAGCGAAATATGAAGGTGATGAAGTTATTACACAGAAACCGCTTGTCAATATGACTATGGGTGATAGAACAACACTTACAGATGGCAAACAGACTGTTGTTATGAATGTAACCTGGTCAATTCCGGAAGGCTATGAAATGATAGAAGCCGGACTTGTAAGAACGTTAGAGGATGCATATTCAAATCAGCTTGAACTTGATAAAGTTGATAAAACGAATGTTAAGAAGAATCCGTCTAAGCTTATTACAGCAGGGGGCACGATGACATACACCTTGACATTAGGTGCTGTATCAGCACAGAAAAATCTCTATGCAAGAGGATATTTAACATATCGGAACGTTGTATCAGGAGAAGTGATAACAGTATATACAGACACATTTACATCAAATGTATATAATAATTAATTATTCAAAGAAAGGATTATGACCATGAAAGAAAAGTATGAAGCAGTAGAAATGGAAATTGTAGAATTTGAAACAGAGGATATTATTACTACAAGTAATATACCGGGATATGATGTTGATAGTGGTTTTGAAGAATAAAAGTATTACATCCCAAGGCAGGGTGGCAGGCGTTTCGCCTGCCATTCTTACATTTACAAAAGCAGCAGGAATATCAGAAGTCTGTAAAGCATTTTGGAGGAAAAACAAATTGAGACAGGTTAGGAAGAAAACATGGATTGTTACCATATTAGCAATCTGCCTGATGTTATGGACAGGCACACAGATAACCGTATACGCAGCAGGAAATCATCATACCGAAGGATATTTTGAGTATTCCATATCGGGGGATAGTGTCACAATTGAATCGTATTTTGGTTCTGAGAGCGAGGTGGTGATACCGGACCATATTGCAGCGTTGCCTATGACGAAGATAGAAAATGCTGCATTTGCTGATGCAGGAACCGTTACGAAGATAACCATCCCGGATACTATTACAGAAATCGGGGACAATGTGTTTGCCGATATGAAGCAGCTTAAGGAAGTTGTCGTGCAGTCAACCGGTGTCAAGGTTAAGGTTCCGTCCGGCTGTACAGTGACACAGGATTATCCGGTCTATGTGAATCCGGATGGTGACAGCAACACCAATAATCAGAACACAACGGATAAGAACCGGAATAAAGACAACAATAGCGAAGCCGGTTCAGGAAGTCATAGCTCCGGCAATAATAGTTCCGGCAAAGATATCGGCAATAGCAGTAACAATGGTAATAATGATACAGATAATAGCGGAAGTAACAACAATGACAGCGCAGGAGTAGGCTTTGAAGCAGTAGCAGAGAATGCCGATGCTATGCAGGACAGACCGGGAATAAAAACCTCTGACAATAAGCTGATCACAGTAGACGATACAAACAACTTAATCAAGATTGACGAAAATGGTGATATAAAGGTAATAGACAGAGACCACAAGTATTCCATATCAACAGATGACAGTGGAGAGACAGTCATCAAGGATAATGACGGAACACAGGTAAATCTCAATAAAGATGGAAAAACACTGACCTATACAGATAAAGACGGAAATACGGTGACAAGGGAAGATGAGAAGCAGGATGAGCAGAAGTCTTCTATGATAGGCATTATCATAGTTGTCGTAGTTGTAGTGCTTCTTGCAGTCATAGGCGGTATATTCCTTTGGCAGAAGAAAAAGAAACAGAACTACCGCTTTTTCATGGATCGGTCATCGCTGTAGATGGCGAAGGCTATCTTTTTACAGCCAAAAGTGGTACCGGCAAGTCCACCCATACACGACTGTGGAGAGAATATTTCGGGGAGCGTGCCGTCATGGTAAACGATGACAAGCCGCTTCTTCATATCATAGACTCCGGCGTGACTGCATATGGTACACCCTGGGATGGCAAGCACAGACTCAGCACAAATACCGCAGTACCGTTAAATGGCATCTGTATATTGACAAGAGACATCACAAATCATATCAAGCAGGCAGAGCCACATGCCGCATATCCGATGATTGTCCGGCAGACTAACCGCAGTCTGTCGTCAGACGGAATGAAGCAGACACTTTCCCTCATAGAACGTATGCGCAATGTAGTGCCGGTCTACCGGCTTGGCTGCAACATGGATATTGAGGCGTCATGAAAATAGCAGATGCAGAAAGTAGTAGAATCTTTACAGAAAAACCCAGTTCAGTATTTAGCAACAGTAGGAAGAGATGAAAATGCATGAGATTATGACAAAGCAGGGATATGAAGAGGAAACCGGAAAAGCAAAGATTACATCAGGTTATAATCTTCCAGCAAAATATGTTCTTCACACAGTAGGCCCTATCATACAATGGATTGATAAAATCTCTTATAATGATAAAGGTGGAAGATAATGTAATATGCGAAAAAACGCAGGGCAGAAATCCGGTATGAATGATTTTGCCCTGCGGTTTTTTATATCATATTATTGCATATATAGTGTATCAATATTAATCCCAGTAATGCTCATAAGCCGTGCTTATTACCTTATAGTAAGCAGGCTTTTTGTCTTTTACGGATGTTCCGCAAAGGAGCGGGCTTCCGTTAGTACCAAGCCATGATTTGGAATCATAAAGACCCCACCATGTGAACCCTGTTATGTTAGCGCCTTTCTTTGCTTCTTTGATAATAAGGGCAACAAAGTCGCTCCAGTATTGAAGCTGCTCAGCGTCAGACCGGCCATTTCTATTAAGATCCATCTCTGTAACCTGGAAGTTCATTCCGGCTTCCCTGAATGCTTCCATTGCAGCTTCATGGCTTGTAATTGACCATCTTGTATCACCAAGCCTGTCATGTGTCTGCATTCCGATTGTTGTTACAAGTTTGTCGCCATTAGGGTTAAGCTCATCCTTTGTGTTGATGTATGATGTTACTGCGAGAGCAGTTGCCCGTACTTCCGGCCAGTTGGTATCATAATCATTATATACAAGCTCAACACTGTCTGTAAGACCATATTCTTCAAGAACCTTATATGCAGCCATAAATGCTTTTTTGACATATGCCGGATTGGTCTTTACCGGTGAGTGTGCCGGGTCAGATGGATCTTCAAAGATGGCGTCCTTATATACTTCATAGAAGCATTTCACGGTTTCCGGTTTGTCCTTGCTTATTCCCTCCGGGTCAAGTGGACTTGATGTTCCCTGAATTCTGCATATACATTCTGTCATGTGATGGTATTCATTAACAACGTCCCAGCAATATACGATATCCCTGTATTTGCTGCTATAGACGTGTTTCATGACGTTAGTTATGTAATAATCGATACGTTCATCCATAATCTCAGGTGTAACATATGCTGCATTGCCATCATAGTTTTTGCGGAAAAACCAGTTAGAGGTCTGCTCGTGCCAGAGAAGACCGTGATATCTGATTCTTAGACCATTGTCCATGGCATATTTGCAGAGAGTATCAATGTTGTCATAGTTAAGAACCGGTACCTTTGATTCTGTATAACCGGCAGGAATGTAGAAGCCCTGCTTTCTAGCTTCCTCAACTTTGATTGTATTAGCCTGGTACCCAAGGATTGATTCCGGTTTCATCTCATTTTCGGCTGTAAGGCTGTTGTAATTCTCTTTGATAAATGCAGTTGTATCTGCATCTGCTACTATTGCAGGTGTTCCTCCCCAGCCTCCGCCGTATGATATGCAGGAACCTACATTTTTAACGAACTTTCCAAGTGCTGATAACAGATTGGCCGGACCCGGTGTTGGTGATGGTGTCGGGGAGAGTGTCGGATCCGGTACCGGTGAAGCCGTAGCGGTCGTTGCGGCAGGTGTCTGTGTAACTGTTACAGCTGGCGTCGTCTTAGCGGCGTCTGTTACAGTTACCTTACATGTGAGCTTCCTTGAGATAACTTTTGTTTTTGCCTTTACCCTGTATTTTACATTAGCTGTTAATGTTGCTTTGCCGGCACGTACGCCCCTGATTGTAACCCCTTTTTTACTTTTTTTGCTCAGGGATATGTTTTTTTTGTTGGATTTCCAAGTGACCCTGACAATCTTTTTAACGCCATTTGCCTTAAGCGTAACCTTTTTTGCGGCCCCTGCTTCAAGTGATGAAATCTTTGAAGTGCTTAGCTTTGGTGCCTTTGCTGCCTTTGCCACAGATACATCAGAGCTGTTAAATACAGCAGGGATACTAAGCGTGCATGCGAGCGCGGCTGCCATGATTCTTTTGAATGACTTTTTCATTATATGCATCTCCTTCTCCTGAAATATTAATCATAAAGACAACGATATTTTAACATATTTTATTGAGCTATTCTACCAGATATTCTGATATTTTTGGATTGTATTGACTTTGATACAAAAATGTAATACAATTGCATGTGCCGCAGATGAAAAATATTATATGAGGAGAATGTGGATATGATTATTCAATATGATGAACCGGCTGATGACTGGGAATCGGAGGCACTTCCGATTGGTAATGGAAGTATAGGTGCTATGGTATTTGGAGGGGTTGATAATGAGCGGCTTCAGATAAATGAGAGTACAGTATGGTCAGGCGGACCGGGTTCTGACAGTGATTATGATGGCGGAAGTAATCTATATAGCGCAGGGCAGGTGCATGAGGCTTTGCAGAAGGTCAGGCAGAGAATACAGGATATGTCTGATGATTTTGCTGCTAACAAGGCCGCACATAGGGATGATAATGGTAATATAGCCGCATATGATTATCCGGAGCTTACAGATGAAGCCGGATTTATGGATAATCTGAATATCCTTAAGGGCGTTAAGGATAATTTTGGTACATATCAGTCACTAAGTGACATCAATATTGTTAATAGCGAACCTGTGGGCAGTGGATACAGTAATTATTTAAGAAAGTCGGATATTGGTAATGCTGTACAGACCGTAAGCTATGATGTTGATGGCGTAAGCTATAAAAGGGAATATTTTGCAAATAATCCTTCTAATGTCATAGTATGCAGATTAACAGCAAGTGAAGGCTGTAAGATTAATAATACAGTCAGGCTTACAACGGAGCATAACAATAAGAATATAGTTGTAAATGAAGCTGAAGCGGCTATTGTTATGGAAGGACAGCCTGATGGCCAGAGGGCTGATGGGCTTAAGTTTGCCCAGGTTATCAGGGTGCTTAATGAGGGTGGAAGTATTGCTGCTGATGGTGGTAATGGGATTAAGGTACAAAATGCAGATTCTGTTGTCATAATTATGGGTGCCGGAACTAATTATAAGAGTGATGCGTCGGCTGAATATAACTATTTTGAAGATGAGGAACCGGTAATTAAAGTTACCGATACTGTTACAAAGGCTGTCCAAAAGGGATTTGACAGCTTATATGCTGAGCATGTTGCGGATTATAAGGCATTATTTGATAAATGTGTTGTTAATATCGGTGCAGCGGAGGTTCCGCAAAAGATGACGGATGAACTTCTTGCAGAATATGACAATGGCAATACTGAGGAAGAAGACAGGTATCTTGAGACACTTTTTTTCCAGTATGGACGATATCTTCTTATATCTGCTTCAAGAGAGAATTCAAAGCTTCCTGCCAATCTGCAGGGTATATGGGCGCAGGGGCTGTCGCCAATGTGGAATTCGGATTTTCATACCAATATTAATCTCCAGATGAATTACTGGCTGGCAGAGCAGACCGGTCTTTCTGAATGCCATAAGGTCCTGCTTGATTATATCAATGATATGGTTGAAAAGGGTAAGAGGACAGCGAAGAAGTATTACTGTAAGCAGGATGGATCAGAAGTACGCGGATGGGTCATACATCATGAGAATAATATATGGGGTAACACTAATCCAAGTGACTGGACAACCGCATTTTATTTTCCGGCAGCGGCTGCATGGCAGTGCCAGGACATGTGGGAGGCATATCAGTTTACTAAGGATAAGAACGTACTGGAAAAATATTACAACACAATGCTTGAAGCAGCATTGTTCTGGACAGATAACCTGTGGACGGATGAAAGAGATGGTTTACTTGTTGCTAATCCATCATATTCGCCTGAGCATGGAACATTTACAATGGGCTGTGTATGTGACCAGGCAGTTATATGGGAGCTGTTTGATGAGGTTGAAAAGGCTGCAGAAGTCCTTGGCAGGGCTTCGGACTCTGAGGTTGGGGAGATTACAGCTGCAAAAGCGAAGCTATATATGCCGGAGACCGATACGCTTGGAGGCCAGTTCAGGGAGTGGAAGGATGAGACCAGGCTTGAGATAGAGAACAGTGATGGCCACAGACACCAGAATCAGCTGTATGTGCTCCACCCGGGTACTTATGTGGTATGCGGCAGAAGTGAGAAGGATGATAGGCTTGCCGAAGCAGCAAAGGTTACACTTGAAAAACGTGGTGATGGCGGCACAGGATGGAGCAAGGCGTGGAAGATTAATATGTGGGCAAGGCTCCGTGATGGTAACAGAGCCAAGAAGCTTCTTGGTGAACAGCTTAAGTCATCTACGCTTAAGAATCTGTTTGATACCCACCCACCGTTCCAGATAGACGGAAACTTTGGTGCAACATCGGGTATGGCAGAGATGCTGCTTCAAAGTCAGGGTTGTTATATTGAACCGCTTGCCGCACTTCCTGATGACTGGGGCGATGGAAGCTATTCTGGAATCAGGGCAAGAGGTAATTTTGATGTGTCTGTAGAATGGAGTGACCATGTAGCTGATTATATAGTAGTGAAATCCGGCAGTGGAAGCGTATGTGCCCTGAAGTATAATGATATCAGCAGATATAATGTCGTTAATATTACCGCAGGAACAAGGATTACACCTACAGTGATTGGTAACGATGCAATATCATTTCCGACGGTTGCCGGCAATGTATATAAGCTTACGGCAAAACCGGTTGATGAATAATATTGGGCATGTCTTGCGGATCCTGATATAGAACCTGCTGCATTGTATTAAAGACACCAGAATAAGAAAAAAATGTCAGTGTGATAAAACCTTCACAATGAAGCTTACCTTACTTTGTGCAATGCCCTTTACGGTAATACGTGTGCGTCCTTTTTTACGTGCTGTTATTATACCTGTTTTGGTGACAGCTGCGATTTTTTTGTTAGCAGAGGTGTACCTGAATACGGTCTTAAAATGCTTTTTAACAGAGATTTGCTTTGCAAGATTATACTTTTTGCCCTTTTTCAGGGATATGGCTGTCTTGCTGATTTTAAGGCCTGATATGTATCTGACATAGTTTGCTGCCTCTTTTTTACCATCAGGTGTGAACAGATATTTGTAGCTGAATAACACTTCACCATTACACTTGTATGGTTTTATTGCCCGCAGCTGGTCGGCAATATTATGCCCGGACTTGATCCAGCCAGGGTCTTCCTCACGTCTGGTACCTGCCTTGTACAGTGCAAGTCCGATATACATTGGTATATTGCCTGTGTTAAGGCTTGTCCATTCATTAAGTGTCTGTGTGAAGTATTTTACCTTTTTACCGCCTATACGATAGTTGTCTGACCAGTATAATTGAGGGATTATGTAATCAATATAGCCTTCTTTGGAAAACCAGGTGTCAAGGTCGCAGCCTATGCTTTTTGCGTATTCGATATTACCTGCCGGACTTATGCCGAAAAGGATATTGTTATCATAGCTCTTGATCGTTTCATATACGGTATGGATCATTTTGTTAACATTGTTCATCCTGTCTTTGGCAGAGACCTTGAAGAACTGATTACCTTTATGTGCAGCAGGATAAAAGTAATCGTCAAAATGTATTCCGTCAACATCATAGTTTTCGATGATCTCGCGGACACCGGCTGTGATATGCTCTGTTGTAGATTCCTCTGACGGATCGTATATATCGTCAAGCGTTATACGGTAAGGGTTTATCCACGCATGAAACTTAATGTTATGCCTGTGGGCAGCATCAATAAGAATGCTGAGCGTGTCGTATATGAGAGGCTTTTTGGACAGATATCCGCACCAGTCAAATGAACTGCCGGGATATATCGCATCATCGAACGCACGGACATGAAAATACACGTTATTAAAGCCATATGTTTCAAGGTTTGTGAATATGTATTCTGCTGCATCAGTAAATTCTTCCTCAGTTTTGTTATATAAGCCTGCATCCTCAAAATCAACATATGAAAGCCATATACCATGGTGTACGGCGGCCCTGGCTGATGGAGTATCCCGGAAAAGACTTAGGGTGAATATTATAAAAAGACAACTGATGGCAAAAATGCATGGATTATGTAATCCCTGATTATTACGTGCATTAATGCCTGATTCCGGTGTGTCAGGTATTAGCTTGATTATGTACTTCATTATATCCTCCGATGTATATTATGATTATACAGAATAGTATAAGCGTTTGTCATTGTTATGGCAACAGTTGTTATGGCAGTTAATTTCCGGTAGTTATCATATTACTGTTACAAAGCCCATAAATAAGCTATTTTGGGGTTGAAAAAGTGCTCTACCACACACTTGCGACACGTTTCTTAGGGAAATAGTTCGGTATGATTATTTTAAATGGATAATTGATATTATGGCATATTATATACCATATAATGTTTACAAAGGAGAAGAACATGATTAGTAATACACAGATTACGGCACAGCCAGAATATGATATTCAGTTCTGGAATGCGATGAGA
>CAKSBI010000024.1 GCA_934437985.1 uncultured Lachnospiraceae bacterium | reverse complement strand
AGGCTGATATTTCGCTATATTTTACAGATTATATTATAGCACTTTGCTTATTGCTTCTATCGCCTCATCGGGCTTAATTATATTTTCCGGGACATCAATTCCCTGTTCCATAAGCTTCTTCATCAGATACACTGTCTGCGGTGCAGCCAGCCCCAGCTTTTCCAATGCCTGATAATTCTTATATACAGCTTCCGGACTGCCATCAGCAAAAATTCTTCCATCATTTAATACAACCAGTCTTTCAACATACCTTGCAACATCCTCCATGCTGTGTGATACAAGAATAACCGTCATATTATTATCTCTGTGCAGCTCTGAAATAAGCCCAAGAATTTCATCCCTGCCCCTCGGGTCAAGGCCTGCTGTCGGTTCGTCAAGAATCAAAACCTCAGGTTTCATTGCCAGTATACCTGCAATTGCTACCCTTCTTTTTTCTCCGCCGGACAGCTCAAGCGGCGATGCATCAAGCAGATCATCAGATATTTTCACCTTCTTTAACGCTTCAAAAGCTGCAAGGTCAACATCCAGATTGCTCATACCAATATTCCTCGGTCCAAACTTCACATCCTCTATTACTGTTGTTTCAAATAGCTGATATTCAGGATATTGGAATACAATTCCTACTTTACCTCTATGTTTTCTCAGCGAATAATCTTTATCAAATATATCATTGCCATTATAATACACAGTTCCGCCGGTCGGTTTTATCAGACCATTAAGATGCTGTATGAGTGTTGATTTACCTGAACCTGTATGCCCTATTATCCCGACAAATTCATTGTCATTAATCACAAGATTAATATCAGCAAGAGCTGCCCTTTCAAAAGCAGTTCCTTCTTCATATATATAACTCAAATGGTCTATTATAATCGACATGCAACATCACCCCTGCCTGCTGTGCTTTGTTTTATATGTGCTGATAGCCTGTGCCAGGTCATCTATATTTAATATAGAACCCTCCAGTCCTATTCCTTTTTTTCTTAATCCATGTGCAATATATACCGCTTGAGGTACTTCAAGATTACAGCTCTCAAGCATATCCACTTTTTCAAAAACCTCCTCAGGTCTTCCCCAAAATACGATTTTCCCTTTATTCATAACAAATATTTTGTCCGAATTAACAGTTTCTTCCATATAGTGTGTTATTAATATTACAGTTATTCCTTCTTCCCTGTTAAGCCTTGTGACTGCATCTATAACTTCACGTCTTCCTCCGGGGTCAAGCATTGCAGTCGGCTCATCAAGTATAATACATTTTGGCTTCATTGCAAGCACACCGGCAATTGCAACTCTCTGCTTCTGTCCACCCGACAGCCTGTTAGGCGAAGATCCTCTGTACTTATACATATCTACAGTCTTAAGGCTTTCCTCAACTCTTTTTTCAAGCTCCGGGTTAGGTATCCCCATATTTTCAGGGCCAAATGCTACATCTTCTTCAACAACACTTGCCACGATCTGATTGTCGGGATTCTGAAATATCATGCCCGTATTCTGCCTTATATCAAGTATCATTTCACTGTTCTTAGTGTCAATTCCATTCACCCAGACCGTACCCTCTGTCGGTGCAAACAATGCATTCATATGCTTTGCAAGAGTAGATTTTCCGGAGCCGTTATGCCCAACGATAGATACAAACTGACCATCCTCTATATCGAATGTCACTCCATCTAACGCTCTTTCAATAGCAATAACATTATTATCACTGTCACGTCGGTTATATTCATATGCAAGATTCCTGGCTTTAATCACAGAGTCTCCTCCAATCGTATTATATCCTATAGCAATCCTGAATTATACGCAGCTTTCCTGTATACTGACATATGTTTTACGGACTATTGTACTCAAAAATGGCACAGAACAATAGTGAACTGTGCCATTAAAATATCAAACAACTGTTAAATACGAATTATAAATGATTATACTAACTCAATTATAACCTGCATTGCAGCGTCACCCTTACGTGGTCCAATCTTAACGATTCTTGTGTAACCACCCTGACGTTCTGCATACTTAGGTGCGATGTCCTCAAATAACTTTGTAGCAACATCTACACGCTTTGTATTCTTCTTGCGTCCTGCAGTCTCCTTAGGAACTTCAGTTACTCCGTAAAGAACCTTGTTCATCTGCTTTCTTGCATGAAGTCTTGATGGCATATCTTTCTTTATTGTCTTCTCAACTTCATCATACTGAGTTACTTTCTTACCATCAACTACTTCTTTAACTCTCTTACCATCTTTATCTTTTCTGGCAACTTTAGCTGTAACAGTTACCTCTTCAAAATTATCTTTCTCACGAACAGCCATGGCAATCAGACCTTCAGCTATCTTGCGGATCTCTTTTGCTTTAGCTTCAGTTGTAACAATCTTACCATGATATAATAAACTTGTTACCTGTCCACGAAGCAGAGCCTTTCTCTGACTTGCCGTTCTGCCAAGTTTTCTATAACCTGCCATTGTGTTAACCTCCTATATCAATCTAATTCTCATCACCAAGGTTGAGTGATAAGCCAAGTTCTTTAAGTTTTGCCAAAACCTCATCAAGAGACTTACGACCAAGGTTACGTACCTTCATCATATCCTCTGAGGTTTTACTACACAGTTCTTCTACAGTATTGATTCCTGCACGCTTAAGACAGTTGTAAGAACGAACCGAAAGCTCAAGTTCATCAATGTTCATCTCAAGTACTTTCTCTTTCTCGTTAGTTACCTTGTCAACCATAATGTCAACAGTCTTAGCATTCTCAGACAAATCAATAAACGAATTCAGATGCTCACTAAGTACCTTTGCTGCAAGACTTACTGCCTCATCCGGTGCAAGTGTTCCATTAGTATATACATCCAGTGTCAATTTATCAAAATCAGTTATCTGACCGACACGAGTATTCTCAACTGTAAGATTAACGCGCTCTACAGGTGTGTAAATCGAATCAATCGATATTACATCAATCGGCATGTCTTCTGTCTTATTACGGTCAGAACCAACATATCCCCTGCCACCTGTAATTGTCATCTCAATGAACAATCTGCAATCAGGACCACCACTAAGTGTAGCGATTACCTGATCAGGATTGAGTATCTCAATATCCTGATCAACCTGAATATCTTTAGCAGTAACAACGCGCTCTCCTTCAGCCTCAATATACGCAGTCTTAACTTCATTGATATCACTGTTGTTCTTAATAGCCAGGCTTTTAATGTTCATAATGATCTCAGTAACATCTTCCTTAACGCCAGGAATAGAGCTAAACTCATGAACAACACCATCTATCTTAACCTGACTGACAGCAGAACCAGGCAATGATGAAAGCATAATCCTTCTCAGCGAATTACCCAAAGTTGTGCCGTAACCTCTTTCCAAAGGTTCTACTACAAAACGTCCATATCTTTTATCCTCAGAAATCTCTGCAATTTCAATCTTAGGCTTTTCAAAATCAAACAATTCCGGACCCTCCTTTTGGGTTTATGATTATGAGCATCTAATTATTTAGAATACAACTCGACAATAAGCACTTCGTTTACAGGAACATCAATCTGCTCTCTTGTAGGAACAGCCTTAACTACTCCTGAAAGGTTCTCATGGTCAGCCTCAAGCCACTCCGGAACAAGTCTGCCATCTGTAACCTCAAGAATATCCTTATATCTCTGTGCACTCTTATACTTTTCTTTAACCTCAATCACGTCGCCAACCTTTACGCGATATGATGGAATATTAACACATTTACCATTAACAAGTACATGCTTATGACCAATGATCTGTCTTGACTCTTTTCTTGTCCTGCCATATCCCAGACGGAACATAACATTATCAAGTCTGAGTTCAAGAAGGATCATAAGGTTCTCACCTGTTGTTCCATACTTAAGCTTACCAGCCTTCTCATAATAGTTACGGAAAGGCTTCTCAAGTACTCCATATATAAACTTTGCTTTCTGTTTCTCTTTAAGCTGTAATGAATATTCACTAGGCTTTCTTCCTGCTCTTGCACTTCTATTGGACTTTTTATCAATTCCTAAAAATGTTGGATTAAGACCCAATGATCTACATCTCTTAAGAACTGGTGTCATATCTCTTGCCATTTCAATATCCTCCTATCATCAATAATAATCAATTATACTCTTCTTCTCTTAGGCGGTCTGCATCCGTTATGCGGTACAGGAGTAACATCCTTGATACTTGTTACTTCAATTCCACATGCCTGAAGTGCACGGATTGCTGCCTCACGTCCTGAACCAGGACCCTTAACCATAACCTCCACTGACTTAAGTCCGTGTGGAAGTGCTGCCTGTGCAGCTGCCTCTGCTGCCATTTGTGCAGCATATGGTGTTGACTTTCTTGAACCCTTAAATCCAAGTCCGCCGGCACTTGCCCATGATATTGCATTACCTTCTGTGTCAGTCAGAGTTACAATTGTATTATTAAAAGATGACTGAATATGCGCCTGTCCACGGTCAATATTCTTCTTGACACGTTTCTTAGTCGACTTTTTTGCTACTACTTTCTTAGCCATTTTAACATATCCTCCTATTTCTTCTTATTTGCAACAGTACGCTTTGGACCTTTACGTGTTCTTGCATTAGTCTTAGTCTTCTGTCCACGGACAGGGAGACCTCTTCTGTGACGGATGCCTCTGTAGCATCCGATCTCCTGCAATCCTTTGATGTTAAGTGCTATCTGTCTGCGAAGGTCACCTTCAACGATCATTGTATCGTCGATAACTTCACGAAGCTTAGCAACATCTTCATCACTAAGATCCTTACAACGTATGTCAGGACTTACGCCTGCCTTTTCGAGGATACGCTTAGAACTAGTTCTTCCAATTCCATAAATATAAGTAAGACCTATCTCTACACGTTTTTCTCTTGGTAAATCTACACCACTGATACGAGCCATGTGTGTTTACACCTCCGATATATAATAATAAATGTTTGATTACTGCAATATCTGCACTCTGCCAATCCGGCACCGGCCGTCCAAACCTGACTGCAATATTGCCCCAGCCGCTTTAAACCATAATAATAACTTTTGATGGGAGAGAACCATCGTTATCACCAGAATCATAAAATGGACACATACAATTCTGAGGCAGTTAATCACGCTGCCCATGGTATCACAATCACACAGCATAAGATATTACGCCATGTCTGTAACACAAAAAGCACGAATAAATATGACCGCCTTACGGCGAAATAACATTTATCCCTGTACCTGCTTGTGTCTTGGGTTTTCACAGATAATTCTGATCTTACCCTTTCTCCTAATTACTTTGCATTTTTCGCAAATAGGTTTTACTGATGCTCTAACTTTCACAGTATAACCCTCCTTTCAAAAAGTCCGTTTTACAGTCTATCACATTATAATAATTATTTCAAGGACTTTATATTTTTTTTACATTTATTTGTCACGCCAGATAATTCTACCCTTTGTAAGGTCATATGGTGATAACTCAAGCCTTACAGTATCACCCGGAAGAATCTTAATGTAATTCATTCTTAATTTTCCGCTTATATGTGCCAAAACTTTGTGTCCGTTTTCAAGCTCCACCTGAAACATTGCATTAGGAAGCTTCTCCACTACTGTTCCAGAAATTTCAACTACGTCTGTCTTCGACATAACTAACCTCCATCAATCAAATTCTGTTACTATCTTCCATTCATCTCATCTTCTAAAGTCCTGCCCGTTCTAAGTGACAAAATCTCAGGTTCTCCCTCTGTAATAAGAATTGTATTTTCATAATGTGCTGAATATTCTCCATCCTGGGTTACTACCGTCCAGTCATCATCAAGGAACCATACATCATATACACCAGCATTTACCATTGGCTCAATTGCAAGTGTCATACCTGGCTTAAGTTTAATTCCCCTTCCAATCTGCTTGAAATTCGGAATCTGCGGATCTTCATGCATATTCTGTCCAATTCCATGTCCTACGAGATCTCTCACAACTGAAAAACCATTGCTTTCTACATACTTTTGAATTGCCTTTGAAATATCATACAAATGATTACCGGCTTTTGCAAACTTTATTCCTTCAAAAAAACTCTGCTTCGTAACATCGATCAGCCTCTGTGATTCGGCAGATACCTCTCCAACCGGATAGGTTCTTGCCGAATCAGACTGATATCCTTTGTATATAACTCCACAGTCAAGGCTGACAATGTCACCTTCCCTAAGCTTTCTTTTCTTATTCGGGATACCATGGACAACCTCATCATTTACTGATACACATAATGATGCAGGATATCCATTATAGTCAAGAAATGATGGAATGCAGCCAAATTCACGAATACGCTTATCTGCATAATTATTAAGTTCCATTGTAGATACTCCCGGCTTTACAAGCCCAGCCAATTCATCATGTACAGTTGCCAGTATATTTCCAGCCTCACGCATTAACTCTATCTCGTGTTGTGATTTTATTGTTACTGCCACTTCCGGTCATCTCCTGTCCTTATCCTAAAATCTGCTCAATTGCTTTAAACACGTCTGCCATATCAACTGTTCCATCAACAGTTTTAAGAATTCCCTTACCTGTATAATAATCAATAAGCGGCTGTGTCTGCTCATGATAAACATCAAGACGTTTCTTAACTGTCTCAGGCTTATCATCATCACGTAGAATCAATTCTCCTCCACATGCATCACATATTCCTTCCTTCTTAGGTGGAATATTTACAATATGATATGTTCCCCCACACGCAACACATGCTCTTCTTCCTGACATTCTATTTATTATATTCTCATCAGGAACGTCAACATCAATTGCATAATCAACTTTATCCCCCAGCTTTGCAAGTGCTGCATCAAGTGCCTCTGCCTGTGGGATTGTTCTTGGGAATCCATCAAGGACATATCCGTTCTTGGCATCGTCCTTTGCCACTCTGTCAACTACAAGGTCAACAACGAGCTCATCTGGGACAAGCTCACCCTTATCCATATATGTCTTGGCTTTCTTACCAAGCTCCGTTCCGTTTTTAATGTTAGCCCTGAATATATCTCCGGTTGAAATATGTGGTATATTGTATTTCTGGGCAATAAGCTTCGCCTGTGTTCCTTTTCCTGCACCAGGTGCACCAAGCATGATAATCTTCATAATTATATTCGTCCTTTCCATAAAATCAGTAAAAAGTAGCCTGCCAGTATGAATGCCACGCTACTTATTTTGATTAACGGAACATCACCATATGGTGATGCTCCATTTATATTAATCATTTAAAAATCCCTTGTAATTACGAACTAACATCTGTGATTCTATCTGCTTAATAGTCTCAAGAACAACTCCGACTACGATGATCAGTGATGTTCCTCCAAATCCTACATTTGCATTAAATGCACCTGAACAGAATATTGGCACAACAGCAATAATTGTAAGACCAATAGCTCCGATAAAGATGATATTGTTCAATACATTATTAAGATAGTCAGTTGTCTGCTTTCCAGGTCTGATACCAGGAATCAGTCCGCCGGCTTTCTTAAGGTTGGCTGATACCTCAACCGGATTAAATGTAATATTGGTATAGAAATATGCAAAGAATATTACCATTGCAATATATACAAGAAGACCCAATGTATACTTGAACTCTCCTATACTCTTAAAACTGCACCAGTTACCCTGACTACACAGCTTCAAAATCTTCTGCCATAATGATGCACCTTTTCCTGATGCAGGCTGAATTCCTGCAAAGCTTGAGATGATAATAGGCAGTGAGAGAAGTGAACTTGCAAAGATAACAGGGATAACTCCTGCAGTATTAACCTTAAGAGGTATAAATGACTGCTGTCCACCTACCATCTTTCTTCCCTGAAGCTTCTTAGCATACTGTACAGGTATCTTTCTTATTGCATCCTGCAATACAATGATAAAAGCTACCATTGCAACAATAAGCGCAATAATTATAACTGCTGCAAGCAATCCGTTAGTAGTACTTGAAGCACCCTGTACAAATGTTGTATACAAGTTACCAAAGTCCTCAGGCATACCGGATACAATGTTATACATAAGTATTATTGATATACCATTACCAATTCCTTTTTCTGTAATCTGCTCTCCAAGCCACATAAGGAATGCAGAACCGGCAGTAAGTGACAATACCATCACGGTCACACTCTTAACTGTAATTCCATCCTGAAGAAGATTACTGTTACCAAAGCCAATCGCAAATGCCGCACCTTCAATAATTGAAAGGACAATATTAAGATAACGTGTAAACTCAACTATCTTCTTTCTTCCATCCTCTCCATCCTTCTGCATCTCCTCAAGCTTTGGAATAGCTATTGTAAGAAGCTGCATAATAATGGATGATGTGATGTAAGGTGTAATACTAAGAGCAAAAATTGACATTTTAGTAAATGATCCACCTGTCATCGCATTGAAGAAATTAAGGGCACTTGTCTGCTGACTAAAGAAATCCTTAAAGTAGTCCCTGCTTACGCCAGGAATAGGAAGCTGGCTTCCTATTCTGACTACTATAAGCATTGCGAACATGTAAAGCAAACGCTTTCTAATATCCTTAACCTTGAAAGCATTACGGATTGTCTCCAACAATTAGATCACCTCTGCTTTTCCACCAAGCGCCTGAATCTTCTCAACTGCTGATGCACTAAATGCATTAACCTTAACTTCAAGCTTCTTAGTTAATTCTCCATTTCCAAGTATCTTAACTCCGTCCTTAGGATTTCTGACGATGCGTGCTTCTATTAATGAATCTACTGTAACAACATCACCGTCATCAAAAATATTAAGCTTATCAATGTTTACTCCTACGATTGTCTTAGAGTTGATACACTTAAATCCTCTCTTAGGCAAACGCATATATAATGGAAGCTGACCACCTTCGAAACCTGGTCTTGGAGCTCCTGAACGGGCTTTCTGACCCTTATGTCCGTAACCTGCAGTCTTTCCATTACCTGAACCGTGTCCACGTCCTTTTCTGAATCTCTCACCATGCCTTGAACCTTCTGCCGGCTTTAACTCTGATAAATTCATTGTTACACCTCCTTACTATTGTAATGTGTATTAGATTTCTTCCACTTTAACCAAATGCTTTACCTGCCATATCATTCCACGAACAGACTCATTATCAGGCATCTCCACAGTCTTATTAAGCTTGCGAAGACCAAGAGCCTCTACAGTCTTTCTATGCTTAGGAATAGCACCGATCGGTGATTTAACCAATGTAACCTTTAACTTTCCTGCCAATGATAACACCTCCAAATTGTATTGTTATCTACTAGTTCAATACCTGCTCAACACTGATTCCACGAAGTTTTGCTACTTCTTCCGGAGTCCTGAGCTTGCTCAGACCTTCAATTGTTGCAAGTACAACGTTCTGTTTATTGTTAGAACCTAATGACTTAGTACGAATGTTCTTGAATCCTGCGAGCTCCAATACGGCACGGGCAGGACCACCTGCGATAATTCCAGTACCCTCTGGAGATCTCTTCATAAGAACAGAAGCACTGCCATAGTTACCTGTGTAATCATGTGGTACACTGCCATTCTCATTGATAGGTACCTCTATCATCTTCTTGATTGCATCTTCCTTTCCTTTACGGATTGCTTCAGGAATCTCAGTTGCTTTTCCAAGTCCGGCACCAACATGACCGTTTTTATCACCAACAACAACAAGTGCAGTAAAACGCATATTACGTCCACCTTTAACAACCTTTGTTACACGCTTGATGACAACAACGTTATCTTCTAATTCCATATCCTTCGTATCAATAATTGTACGCTTCATGAATTCTCCTCCTTGCTTAGAAATTCAGTCCGGCTTCTCTAGCTGCTTCAGCTAAAGCCTGAACCTTTCCCTGATAGATGAATCCACCTCTATCAAAGACAACATTTGTGATTCCTTTATCTAATGCCTTCTTAGCAATTATTTCACCAAGTTTAGCTGCTGCTTCAACATTATTAGTCTTTTCAAGCTGAGCCTTAACGTCCTTCTCAAGGGTAGATGCTGCAACTAAAGTATTTCCGACTGAATCATCAATAATCTGAGCATACATATGATTATTACTTCTGAATACTGCCAAACGTGGTCTTTCTGCTGTTCCTGCGAAACGGTTGCGAAGTCTCTGGTGTTTCTTTACACGTACTTCAGCTCTTGATTTCTTACTTACCATCGTTTATTCACTCCTTTAATTATTTTTTACCGGTCTTACCAACCTTACGTCTAATAACTTCGTCAGCATACTTAATACCCTTACCCTTATATGGTTCAGGTGCTCTCTTCTCACGAATCTCAGCAGCATATTGGCCAACCTTTTCCTTATCAATACCCTTAACGATAATCTTGTTCTGTTCTTCAACAACAACCTCTAATCCATCCGGATCTTCCATCTCTACAGGATGTGAATATCCAAGATTAAGAACAAGCTTCTTGCCCTGCTTTGCAGCTCTGTAACCAACACCATTGATCTCAAGAACCTTCTGGTAACCTTCAGTTACACCAATAACCATGTTATTAATAAGAGTTCTTGTAAGACCATGTAATGACTTCATTCTCTTAAGGTCATTTGGTCTCTTAACTACTACTGTATCGCCTTCCATCTCAATAGTCATCTCTGATGGAAGCACTCTGCTAAGTTCTCCCTTAGGTCCCTTAACCGTCACACTATTATTTTCTGCAATACTTACAGTTACACCTGCCGGTACCGCGATAGGCATTCTTCCGATACGTGACATTTCGCCTTACCTCCAATTCTTAAATGTATATATATTAGTTAGCATTACCATACGAATGCTAATACCTCGCCGCCAACATTCTCTTTACGGGCCTGCTTATCTGTCATAACACCTTTATTGGTTGAAATGATAGCAATACCAAATCCACCAAGTACACTAGGAAGTTCTTCCTTACCGGCATAGATTCTAAGACCAGGCTTGGAAATTCTCTTAAGACCTGTAATTACCTTTTCTCTCTTGTCTGCGCCATATTTAAGTGTAATATGGATTGTCTTGAAATTATCAACATCAATTAACTCATAATTCTTGATATAACCTTCCTTAAGAAGAATCTCTGCGATAGATATCTTCATCTTAGAAGCAGGTACATCAACTGTATCATGCTTTGCAGTATTTGCATTACGGATTCTTGTAAGCATATCTGCAATTGGATCACTCATTGTCATTTTGTTTTGCCTCCTTCCGACTTGTTCTTACCAGCTTGCCTTCTTAACACCAGGTATCTCACCCTTGTATGCTAACTCACGGAAGCAGATTCTGCAGATTCCGTACTTTCTAAGGTAAGCATGTGGACGACCACAAATTCTGCAACGGCTGTATTCTCTTGTTGAGAACTTAGCTTTACGCTGCTGCTTTATTTTCATAGACGTTTTAGCCATGATTTCCCTCCTAACTATTTCTTGAACGGCATACCGAACTCAGTAAGGAGTTCACGTGCCTCTTCGTCTGTATGAGCTGTAGTTACAAATATAATATCCATACCTCTTACTTTATCAACCTTATCGTATTCGATTTCAGGGAAGATAAGCTGCTCCTTGATACCAAGTGCATAATTACCCCTTCCATCAAATGCATTAGGATTAACTCCACGGAAGTCACGAACTCGTGGAAGTGCAAGATTAATAAGTCTATCAGCAAAATCATACATCTTATCACCACGAAGTGTAACCTTACATCCGATAGGCATTCCCTCTCTTAACTTGAAGTTAGCTACTGAATTCTTAGCCTTGGTTGTTACAGGCTTCTGTCCTGAAATAATCTCAAGATCACTTACAGCTGAGTCAAGAACCTTAGAGTTGTCCTTAGCCTCGCCAACTCCCATGTTAATTACTATCTTATCTAACTTCGGTACCTGCATCTTATTCTTATAACCGAATTTTTTAGCCATAGAATCAACAATTTCATTCATATAAATCTCTTTTAATCGTGACACTTTACTGTACCTCCTCTCACTAATTAATCAATTACCTCGCCAGTTGCTTTTGCATAACGAACTTTTCTGCCGTCAACGAACTTAAAACCAACACGACTTGGCTTGCCTTTGCTTACATACATAACGTTTGATACGTCAAATGCAGCTTCCTGGTGTACTATTCCACCCTGAGGATTAGCCTGACTAGGCTTTGTATGCTTAGTTACAGTATTAACTCCTTCAACAGTAACCTTTCCAGCTTTAACAGCGATAACCTTTCCTTCTTTACCCTTATCCTTACCGGTAATTACTTTAACAGTATCGCCCTTCTTAATCTTATTCATTGCCATCTCGGTACACCTCCTATAATACTTCCGGTGCTAATGAGATAATCTTCATAAACTGCTTTTCTCTCAATTCTCTGGCTACCGGTCCGAATATACGTGTTCCTCTTGGATTCTTATCATCCTTTATAATTACTGCAGCATTCTCATCAAATCTGATGTATGAACCATCTGGACGCTTTGTTCCCTTAACAGTACGTACTACTACTGCCTTAACAACGTCACCCTTCTTAACCACGCCGCCAGGTGTTGCATCTTTAACCGAAGCAACAATAACATCTCCAACCTGGGCATATCTCCTTGTGGAGCCGCCTAAAACGCGGATACAGAGCAGTTCTTTTGCACCAGTATTATCTGCTACTTTAAGTCTTGATTCCTGCTGTACCATAATCTAACCTCCATCTTAACTGCTAAAATTATTTAGCCTTCTCAATAATTTCAACCAATCTCCATCTCTTATCCTTTGATAATGGTCTGGTCTCCATAACCCTGACTCTGTCTCCGATACCACAGATATTTTCTTCGTCATGAGCCTTTAATTTATACGTTCTCTTTACAATCTTGCCGTAAAGTGGATGCTTAACATTATCAACTACTGCTACAACAATAGTCTTATCCATCTTGTTGCTTATTACTTTTCCAACACGGACTTTTCTAAGATTTCTTTCTTCCATCAAGAATTCCTCCTTTCTTCACTAATCAGTCTGCAGACTTCTCTGAGATAACGGTCTGTATTCTTGCAATCTGCTTTCTTACCTCTTTAATTCTGCTTGTGTTATCTAACTGGTTAGTTGCATTCTGGAATCTCAAATTGAATAACTCCTTTTTAGCAGCTACTAACTCTCCGTTCAGTTCTTCAACTGACTTTGATCTTAAATCACTTAACAATTCTTTAATCTTCACTGCCCGAACCTCCTTCTAACTCTGCACGGGAAACGATCTTACACTTGATTGGCAACTTATGTGTTGCAAGTCTTAATGCTTCCCTGGCAGTCTCCTCAGCTACGCCTGAGATCTCGAACATTACACGACCAGGCTTAACTACTGCAACCCAGTACTCCAACGAACCTTTACCTTTACCCATTCGGGTTTCAGCAGCTGTTCTCGTAATTGGCTTATCTGGGAATATCTTGATCCAAACCTTACCACCACGCTTGATATAACGGGTCATAGCAATACGTGCCGCTTCAATCTGATTTGACTTTATCCATGCTGGCTCAAGAGCCACAATACCATAATCACCGTAAGTAATCTTATTACCTCTGGTAGCCTTACCCTTCATTCTGCCACGGAACTGCTTACGATGCTTTACTCTCTTAGGCATTAACATTATTTATCGCTCCCTTCCTTTTTTCTTCCACCTTTGTTTGGAAGGACTTCACCATGGTAAATCCATGTCTTAACACCAATCTTACCATAGGTAGTATCTGCTTCCGCGAAACCATAATCAATATTTGCACGAAGTGTCTGAAGAGGAATTGTACCCTCACTGTAAGTCTCTGTACGAGCCATATCAGCTCCACCAAGACGTCCTGATACAGAAGCCTTGATTCCCTTAGCACCTGCCTTAGTAGCTCTTCCCATAGCCTGCTTCATTGCCCTACGGAATGAAATACGGTTTTCAAGCTGGGTTGCGATGTTCTCTGCAACAAGCTGAGCGTCATTGTCAGGCTTCTTAACTTCTTTGATATCAACCAAAACCTTTTTAGTTGTAAGTTTAGCTATTTCCTTCTTAAGCTTCTCAATCTCAGCTCCACCCTTACCGATTACAACACCAGGCTTAGCTGTATGAAGGAATATCTTAATGCGGTCTGAAGATCTTTCAATCTCAATCTTAGCAACGCCCGCTTTCATTAACTTTTTCTTCAAAAATTCTCTGATCTTATAGTCTTCAACAAGATTGTCTGCAAAATCAGCGTCCTCTGCATACCATCTTGAGTCCCAGTCTTTAATGACACCGACTCTTAAGCCATGAGGATTAACTTTTTGTCCCATGATAGCCCTCCTTATCTTTCATTAAGCACGATTGTGATGTGGCTCATTCTCTTTTCGATACGATAAGCTGTTCCTCGTGCCCTTGGTCTGATTCTCTTCATTGTCGGTCCTTTATTTGCGTAACACTCTTCAATATAAAGGTTTTCCGGATTCATTCCATTATTATTCTCAGCATTGGCAATAGCTGACTTAAGAAGCTTCTCAATTACTCCTGAAGCATATCTCGGGTTATATGCCAGTATTCCAAGTGCTGTCTCAACATCCTTACCTCTGATGGCGTCTAATACGAAGCATGCCTTCTGCACTGATATTCTCGCATATGAAAGCTTTGCAGATGGTCTTGTATCCCTGCTCTCTTCGTTTCTGTTTCTCTTAATCTGAGATCTATGTCCCTTAGCCATGGATGTTTACCTCCTTTCAACTGTATCAGGTTTATTTTCTACCCTTTTTCTCGTCTTTACCATGTCCTCTGTAAGTTCTTGTCATTGCGAACTCACCAAGCTTGTGACCTACCATATCCTCAGTAATATATACAGGTACATGCTTTCTTCCGTCATGAACTGCAATTGTATGTCCAACCATCTGTGGGAAAATTGTAGAACGACGTGACCATGTCTTAATAACCTGCTTGTCATTTGCTGCATTCATTGCATCAATCTTCTTAAGCAAATGCTCGTCTGCAAATGGTCCCTTCTTTAATGAACGTGCCATTGTGTACCCTCCTTCTACTTAGATAACGCTTTACCGTCTCTTCTTCTGACGATATATTTGTTAGACTGTTTGTTCTTCTTTCTTGTCTTAAGTCCAAGAGCCGGTTTACCCCAAGGAGTAACAGGACCCGGACGACCGATACCGGCTTTACCTTCACCACCACCGTGTGGATGGTCATTAGGGTTCATAACAGAACCGCGGACTGTTGGGCGGATACCCATGTTACGTTTACGTCCGGCCTTACCAATATTAATAAGCTCATGGTCTGCATTACCAACCTGGCCGATTGTAGCACGGCAGATGATCGGCACCATTCTCATCTCTCCTGATGGAAGTCTGAGGGTCGCATACTTGCCTTCCTTAGCCATAAGCTGTGCGCTGTTACCTGCAGCACGCACAAGCTGTCCACCCTTACCAGGATAGAGCTCTATATTGTGGATCTGTGTACCTACAGGAATATTCTGAAGAGGAAGACAGTTACCAACATGAATCTCAGCTTCCGGTCCGTTCATGATCTGCTGTCCAACCTTAAGTCCGATAGGTGCGAGGATATATGCTTTCTCTCCATCTGCATAAGCAACAAGTGCTATATTAGCTGTACGGTTTGGATCATACTCAATGCTCTTAACAGTTGCAGGAATTCCATCCTTCTTTCTCTTGAAATCAATAATTCTATACTTTCTTCTTGATCCGCCACCACGATGTCTTACAGTGATCTTACCCTGGTTGTTACGACCTGAGCTCTTCTGTAATGTAACAACGAGTGACTTCTCAGGCTTGCTTGCTGTAATTTCTGAATAATCAGAACTTGTCATATGCCTTCTTGAAGGTGTATATGGGTTAAACTTTTTAATTCCCATTGTTATTGCTCCTTTCTGCGGGTCTATCTTTTAATTATAGTCCCTCAAATATCTCTATATCTGCGCTATCTGATGTCAATGTAACAATCGCCTTTTTAGTTCTTGCAGTCTTACCAACTACTGTTCCACGTCTGCGCTTCTTACCATCAAGGTTCATTGTGTTTACCTTAGCAACCTTAGCGCCTGCAAACATCTTCTCCACTGCTTCCTTAATCTGTCCCTTAGTAGCATCTACATGAACTGAAAATGTATATTTTTTCTCTTCCATAGCTGCCATAGACTTTTCTGTGATGATCGGAGCAAGGATTACATCATAATACTTAAGATCTGCCATTATGCGTACACCTCCTCGATGTTCTTAACAGCATTCTCAACGATAACAACCTTGTCATACTTAAGAATGTCATATACGTTAATTGTTGCTGATGTTGAAATTTCATCAACAGCTATGAAAGCTGTCTTAACACCCTGAATATTGGATGCTGACTTAACAACCTTCTGATCAGCCCTGTCAAGAACGATGAGAGCTTTCTTAGCACCAAGTGCGTTAAGCATATCTACAACCTTCTTTGTCTTGAACTCATCAATAGCGATATTATCAACAACAATAAGCTTCTCTTCTGCAAGCTTTGAGCTAAGTACTGATCTCATAGCTGCTTTCTTTTCTTTCTTATTCATCTTGAATGAATAATCCCTTGGTACCGGTGCGAATACAACTCCACCACCTGTCCACTGTGGAGATCTCGTTGAACCCTGTCTTGCATGACCGGTTCCCTTCTGTCTCCAAGGCTTTCTTCCACCACCTCTAACCTCTGAGCGTGTCTTAGCCTTCTGCGTTCCCTGACGCTTATTTGCAAGCTGTAATGTTACAGCCATATGAACAAGATGTTCATTAACAGGAGCGGCAAATACTCTATCGCTAAGTTCCATTGACTTAACTTCTTTACCTTCCATATTATAAACAGATACGTTTGCCATCTGTGTTTTCCTCCTTCCTGAAAGTTTAGATAGCCTTTACAGATTCTTTCAACACTACTGTTGACTTCTTAGGTCCCGGAATAGCACCCTTAACAAGTATAATGTTGTCTTCTGTATCAATTCTTACGATTTCCAAATTCTGAACTGTAACCTTTACAGCACCCATCTGTCCAGGCATCTTCTTTCCTTTGAATACCTTACTAGGATCTGAACAAGCACCGTTAGAACCTGCATGTCTGTGATACTTAGAACCATGCGCCATAGGTCCTCGTGACTGTCCATGTCTCTTAATGGCACCCTGGAAGCCCTTACCCTTTGACTTACCGGTAACATCGATCTTGTCACCTACAGCAAAGATATCAGCTTTGATTTCCTGTCCAATCTCGTATTCACCTGAATTCTCAAACTTGAATTCCTTGATGAATCTCAGATTGCCAACACCTGCCTTAGCAAGATGTCCTTTTGTCGGCTTGTTAATGAGCTTTTCCCTGGTCTCTTTGAAACCAACCTGAACTGCTTCATAGCCGTCATTCTCGATGGTCTTAATCTGTGTCACATAGCAAGGACCTGCCTGCAATACTGTAACAGGAGTAAGTATACCATCTTCGTTGAAGATCTGTGTCATACCGATCTTCGTAGCTAAAATTCCTTTCGTCATGCTTTCGCACCTCCTGATAATCTACAGCGGATCACATAGTGAACAATCAAGCACTTAGCCAATGCGATTCTATTCACTAAGCATGCAATCATACTAGATTGACTTATCTATTCCGCTCTGAACTTATATAACTTATATCCGGATTCCATCTTAATATAGAAAGCATCCGGATTAGGTTATCGTTACCTGTGCAGTAAGACCATTTCTTACTTGCTTTCTTTCATCTTAATGTCAATCTTAACACCAGCTGGCATCTCAAGCTTAGCAAGAGCGTCAACAGTCTTCTGTGTTGGTCTGATAACATCGATGAGTCTCTTATGAGTTCTCTGCTCAAACTGCTCTCTGGAGTCCTTGTACTTGTGAACAGCCCTGAGGATTGTAACAACTTCCTTTTTAGTAGGAAGAGGTACAGGTCCACTCACCTTTGCCCCACTCTTCTTAACAGTTTCTACGATCTTCTCAGCTGAATAATCGATTAACTGATGATCGTATGCTTTCAATGTGATTCTCATTACCTTCTGACTTGCCATAAAAAAAGCCGCCTCCTTTTCGCACTTTAGATACAGTACGACAAGCGGTGACTGTACAACTTATCCGTGTGTGTCGTGTCATCCCTCAAAAAACAATCAGGCTCACATTCCCCTCACACGTTTATCTGCTCCCCGGCAGAATCTAAAATTAGTACAGTGACTTGTCGCCATTCTTTAGGGACAGTTAAATATTTCTGTCCATTTCCTGACATTCGCTCCACGAAAAACCTGTCGGAATCCTGTGATATCCGGCAGCAACCTCCGCTTCAAAGCTATCAATGTCACACAGCAAACTCTACTATACACTATCGCTTTGTGTTATGCAACCTTTTTATTAAATTTTAATATTTTCTTTACATTTTCAATTGTTATCCATATATCTTGTTCAATTATCATTACTTTTCCCATCTTGCCGTAGCACCACACGGAAGCACAAGCCCATTACCCGAAACAGGAAGCCCAATCTCGTCAGCACTCACCCTGCCGCCAAAACGACGGGTTACTTCTATATTTATAAGGTACGCCATAACCGCCGGCTGTAATCCTGTTGTGTACGAATTGATTATAAAGAAAAGCGGGGCATCTGATAAAAGTTCTGCGCACAGACTAACGAGCTCATGTATTTTTTCTTCAATCTTCCAGACTTCACCACCCGGTCCTCTTCCATATGACGGCGGATCCATAACAATTCCATCATAGTGATTACCTCTTCTGATCTCCCTCTGCACAAACTTTACACAATCATCAACAAGATATCTTACCGGCGCATCCTTAAGTCCTGATGAAGCGGCATTTTCCTTAGCCCATGTAACCATGCCCTTTGAAGCATCGACATGCGTTACAGAAGCCCCGGCTCCTGCACATGCCACAGTGGCACCGCCTGTATAGGCAAACAGATTAAGCACTTTAACAGAGCGTCCTGCTCCTTTTATCCTGTCACACATATAATCCCAGTTTACAGCCTGCTCCGGGAACAGCCCAGTATGCTTAAAGCTGAACGGCTTCAACTGGAATGTGAGATTCCTGTAATTAACACTCCACTGCTCAGGAAGATCAATAAATTCCCACGAACCACCACCTTTGTTACTTCTATGATAATGTCCATTAGGATTATGCCACCTGTAATCACCCTTCTTCGTATTCCATATAACCTGCGGGTCAGGTCTTACCAGAATATAATCGCCCCATCTCTCAAGCTTCTCACCCGAAGATGTATCTATCACCTCATAATCTTTCCATCCATCTGCCAGCCACATTCTCAAAACTCCTATCTGTTCATTTTATGTATCAAATCTAATCAGGCATTACCTTAAATGCATTCTACAACATTTCGATGTAAATATCTATACCCACATCACTTGCATTACGCTCCAAAAGATTGTATATTATTTTTTACATAAAGTAAATAGCAGGAGGATGTTATATGTTATCTGTTAAATGTACAAACTGTAACCATGACATGCTGTTTAATGATGCAGATGGGTCTTTTGAATGCAGCAGCTGTCAGATTTCAATTCCGGTTACAGATATTGACCTTCCGCAGCTTGGAAGCCGTAAGAATTCTGTATACAAGCACGAAAAAGCAAAAAACAATATATCAGAAGCCAATAATTATACTCCGGATAATGACACTGCAGTATCCGATGATGAAAGCATGGTCATCCGTAACACTGTCAATGCCGGGAAAGCATTAAGAATTTACAAAAAATGGTCACGTTATAATTTGTTTACACCTAGGAAAATTATCCGGAATTTTAAAAAATCAGGGCTGGAACTATTATATATTCCCGCTTCTCTGTATAATGTCACAGGAACAGGACGGATAAATGCCACAGCTGCCCGGTTCGGGGAGTCACTCACAAAAAAAGAACGCACCACAGTTAACGATTATTACAGCATCGACAGGGATATCAGGCTAAGCTATGGCAGGCTTGCCATATTTAATCCCGATGCAAGCCACATCATGAACGCGATAAATGATTACAGCTTTGCCAATATCGATACAGTTAAAAACGATGACCTGCCTGATAATATCATCCTCCCACCTTCAGGAGCTGCCAACCCGGTTCCTGATTCTGTAAATGCAAAGATTCTGGACAGTCTTACTTCTGCATTAAATGATATGACAAAGGAATATTCAACTTCATATACAGAAGCACTAGAAACCGGACTTTCCTCCAAACCACTCGGCAGAATATATGTACCGGTATGGCACTTTGCCGATGGCGACAGCAAAAAACACGAAATATACATTAATGCACAGACCGGTTCGGTATACGGAACCCCGGTTATCAGCAAGCTAAAGGCCACCCTGTCAATTCTGATTCCGGCAGTAGTATTAAGTATTATTTTCATTCTATTGTTAGTGTAAGGAGAGAACATCACTATGAAATACATTGCAAGAACAACCCGATATATACTCACGATTTTTATTTTCTCATTTTTTCCGTTGTTACCGGTACAGCTTGTTAATGCCGCAGACAATATTATCAATTCTATCTCCAATAATGTTCCTGTAATAGATGACAGGGCCGGTTTATTCTCTGATTATGAAGAAGTAGCAATTCTTGACAAGGCAAATCAGCAGCGTGACCGGACAGGCTTCCAATATATCATCATCACAGCTAATGAGTTAGAACGAAACTCACCAACTGATGAACTGGAATATGTTTACAACGCTTACCGTGATAATATTTCAGCAGACGGAACCATATTATTTCTTATATATAATAACAACGGTTCTTATGAATGCGAACTTCAGGGATACACAAAGGCGCGCGATTATATTCCACATGATATGTGTGACAACATCGAAAGCAGACTTAATGGTCTTAACGCAGATGATATGCCTGACCGGCTGTTCGCTTATCTCTCAGAAGTATCAGACGGCAGCTATACTTATGCCGAAGTAACAGAGGATAGTAGTTCCTTACACATAACATTTATTATTTTAATAATAATATTATGCATTGTGTTAATAGGAATTATTGTAATCTGTATAATGCCCCGGCGATCAGTTACATCAGATATTGTCCTGCCCGAGCCAGAGGTTCACATCATAGAAAAAAAAGATACTTACATCCGCACACATGAAAGTGTCTATAAGTTATAAATGTAATTATTACAAAATTAAAGCGGGGCATTGTTTTATGCCCCGCTTCTTCTGTCTGTCTTTATGTATATCCTTATATATCTCACTGCTTTTTAGAATTAAAATAATCTTCAAACTTCTTCTGTACTGCATCATATGTCTTGGAAGAAATATCAGGCAGCTTTCTGCCCCATGCACCAGTTGCTTCCTTAAAGCCTTTTTCAAATGCCGACTGCATCTTCTTCATTGCTTCCTCGTCATCTCCTGCAAGTGCCATGGCGAAATCAAATATACGCTCTGAAGTCTGGTTAACACCCCAGTAGCCATCTTCCGAAACATCCTCTTTTGCCTGTGCCTGAACCTCAGGGCTGACCTCAAAATCTCCACTTGCAAGAATCTTCCAGACATCATCCCCGGTTGCATTAGCATATGATGTTCCCTGCTTTGACACCATATCACGGACAAGATCAATCAGCTGTTGCTGTCTCTTAGCCATCTCCTGCTTCATCTGTGAAACAATAGCTGCCCTGTCAGCAGGCTTCTTATCATATATCTTCTTTGAGCTGTCTTCTGCTTTCTTGTCTGTCTCGCCTGACTTTTCATATACAGCCGCCTCTGATGCCATTCCTGTCTGTGGCTCCTTATCCTTTGAAGCCTTTTCATTCTTATACGACTTATTACCTGTCTGAATCTGAGTATAAGTACTCTCTACTGCATTGATATCCATATCAATTCCTCCTCCACACTAACAATCCATTGTCAGATCACTTATTTTACTCAGCACATGCGTACCGTTGTATCTATGTTATATATCGGAGAATACAACAAATACTTAAGTCCTTTTACATATTCATTTTCCAAATATTTTTTTCTTTTTGCCACCGGACTTAGTATGCTCTTCTTCACTTTCATGCTTAATGCCTGTAAATGAGTCATCAAGTTTTTTAATAAGCTCCTTCTGTTCATCAGTAAGCCTGGTAGGCACATCTACTACTAATGTAACGTAATGGTCTCCTCTGTTTGCTTTATCACGTACATCCCTGTCCCTGTTACCGCTAAGATATGGAACTCCTTTTCCCCTGAGTCTGACTCTGGTATCAGTCTGCGTGCCCGGCTTAACTGTATACATTACATCACCATCAATTGTAGGAATCTTCAGATCCCCACCAAGTGCTGCACGTGTAAATGGTATAGATACAGTAGAAAATATATCATTCCCCTGACGCTGGAATATAGGATGCCTTGAAACAATAACCTCCACAAGAAGGTCTCCACGGCCGCCGCCGTTAACACCCGGCTCTCCCTTTTCCCTGTTCCTTATACTTTGACCATTATCTATACCTGCCGGTACAGTTATCAATATCTTCTTCTTATTACTGATATATCCGGTTCCCCTGCAATCAGGGCACTTATCCTTAATTATCTTACCCGTACCACGGCAGTCAGGACATGCCTGGACATTACGTACAGTTCCAAACAGAGAGTTCTGGGTATATACAACCTGGCCTTTACCATTACATTTACTACATGTTACAGGAGAGGTTCCAGGCTTTGCACCTGTACCATGGCAGCTTGCACATTCATCCTTAAGAGTTATATCAAGTTCTTTCTCTGTTCCAAAACAAGCTTCTTCAAAAGTAATCCGTATTGAGGCATGAACATTCTGCCCTCTTCTTGGTGCATTGGCATCTCTTCCCCTGCTTCTTCCGCCACCGAAGAAATCTCCGAATAAGTCACCAAATATGTCTCCCATGTCTCCAAAATCAAAACCACCCTGAAATCCGCCTCCAGCTCCGCCATTTTCAAATGCTGCATGACCAAACTGGTCATACTGGCGACGCTTTTCAGGATCACTTAAAATAGCATACGCTTCTGACGCTTCCTTAAATCTTGCCTCTGCTTCTTTGTCACCGGGATTCATATCAGGATGATTCTTCTTTGCAATCGTCCTGTAAGCTTTCTTTATCTCAGCTTCACTTGCCCCTCTGTCTACTCCAAGAACTTCATAATAATCTCTCTTATCTGCCATAATTACCTCCAAAAGGGATACCCGCGCACCGCATCGCCTTTAAATACAGTACGCAATATCCCCATTTTACAATATTCAAGTCAATATTTGTATTGCTTATATAAGCAACCTTTAATCTTATATCTCTCGATAATCTCCATCAACTACATCATCTGAAGCTCCTGATGTATCCTGTCCACCATTCATATCAGGACCTGCTCCACCCATATTAGCTCCGGCAGCCTGAGCCTGCTCATACATCTTTGAGAATAATGCCTGTGAATCCTCTTCAAGCTTAACCTTAGCAGCCTTGATATCCTCAACATCACTGTCTAACATTGAATCAATCGTTGTTCTTCCAAGGACTTCCTTAAGTGCATTGAGGTCAGCCTCAACCTTCTCTTTATCTGCGGAATCAAGCTTATCCCCAACTTCTCCAAGTGCCTGCTCAATCTGGAATACAAGTGAATCAGCTTCATTTCTTGCATCAATTCCTTCTTTTCTCTTCTTATCCTGAGCCTCATATTCAGCAGCTTCCTTAATAGCCTTATCAATATCACCATCTGACAAGTTAGAGCTTGCTGTAATTGTAATATGCTGCTCCTTACCGGTACCAAGATCCTTAGCAGATACATTAACAATACCATTAGCATCAATATCAAATGTAACCTCAATCTGTGGCACACCTCTTCTTGCAGGTGGTATTCCATCAAGTGTGAATCTTCCGAGTGACTTGTTGTCCTTCGCAAACTGTCTCTCACCCTGGAGTACATTAATCTCTACTGCCGGCTGATTATCAGCAGCTGTTGAGAATACCTGGCTCTTTCTCGTAGGTATTGTTGTATTCCTTTCAATAAGTCTTGTAGCAACTCCACCCATTGTCTCAATTGAAAGTGAAAGAGGGGTTACATCAAGAAGAAGAATATCTCCTGCGCCTGCATCTCCTGCAAGCTTACCTCCCTGGATAGAAGCACCAAGTGCAACACACTCATCAGGGTTAAGATTCTTACTTGGCTCATGTCCTGTAAGCTGTTTAACCTTATCCTGTACTGCCGGAATTCTTGTTGAACCACCTACAAGGAGGACTTTACCAAGCTCCGAAGCAGTAATTCCTGCATCCTGCAGTGCCTTACGAACAGGCTCAGCCGTGCGCTCTACAAGATCATGTGTAAGCTCATCAAACTTAGCTCTTGTAAGTGTAACATCCAGATGCTTAGGACCATCTGCTGTTGATGTGATGAATGGAAGGCTGATATTGGTTGTAGTTGCAGCCGAAAGCTCCTTCTTAGCCTTCTCAGCAGCCTCCTTAAGTCTCTGCATTGCAAGCTTATCTGTTGACAGATCTACTCCCTCTGCATTCTTAAACTCTGAAATAAGGAATCTTGTAATCTTATCATCGAAGTCATCTCCACCAAGGTTATTATCACCATTAGTAGCAAGAACCTCAATAACTCCTTCACCAATCTCAATGATAGATACATCAAATGTACCACCACCAAGGTCATATACCATTATCTTCTGCTCACCATCATTGTCAAGTCCGTAAGCAAGGGCTGCAGCAGTTGGCTCGTTAATAATTCTCTTAACATCAAGCCCTGCAATCTTACCTGCATTCTTAGTTGCCTGTCTCTGTGAGTCATTGAAATATGCAGGAACTGTGATTACAGCCTCTGATACCTTCTCACCAAGATATGCTTCCGCATCAGCCTTAAGCTTTTGAAGTACGAATGCTGATATCTCCTCCGGGGAATACTTCTTATCATCAATAGCTACCCTGTAATCTGTTCCCATTCTTCTTTTAATAGAAGCAATTGTCTTATCTGCATTAGTTACTGCCTGACGCTTTGCAGGCTCACCTACAAGTCTCTCTCCTGTCTTTGAAAATGCTACAACAGACGGAGTTGTTCTTGCACCTTCAGTATTTGTAATAACTACCGGTTTTCCGCCTTCCATTACGGCAACACATGAATTAGTCGTTCCTAAATCAATACCAATTATCTTTCCCATATTAGTCATCCTTTCTTCTACTTCTTGTTAATATATTGAATGCCAAATTAATTGGCAACCTTAACCATACTGCATCTTACAAGTGAATCCTTGTACATATATCCCTTTTGGAACTCTTCAACAATCTCACTCTCTCCATATGAATCATCATCAATATGCATGACAGCATTGTGTATGTTAGGGTCAAATTCCTTTCCAACCGCATCTATTGCAACGACACCAGCTTCAGCAAAAGCTGCCATCATCTGGTTGTACACCTTATCCATACCCTGTACAAACGGATCCTCTTTCTGTTCTTCCTTAACACAGTCAAAGCCTCTTTCAAAGTTATCTATTATAGGAAGCATCTTCTCAACTATAGACTTAACACCCATCTCATACATCGAAGACTTCTCCCTGTCTGTACGTTTTCTGTAATTATCATATTCAGCCATAAGCCTTACAAGTCTGTCATTAAGCTCCTCTATCTGAGTGTCCTTTTTATCCTTCTTGTCTTTTTTATTCTTACGGTTGAATACCTTCTTCTTTGATTCTGTATCTGACTGTTCTGCCCCTTCTGAATCCTCCGCAGTCTCATCTTCATCAACTGCTTCGGTGTCATCAGGATTTACTTTTTCTGTGGCTTCAATCTCTTCATCAGCCATCTTAATCTCTTCATTACCATCCGGATTCATCTTTTCTATATCTGCCAATTCTTATTCCTCCTGTCATTACTCTTTTTTCTTAAATATATCATCAAGCTGTCTCATGGTGTTCTCCAATGTACCAACTACACGTTCATAGTCCATCCTCTTTGGTCCTACGATTCCTATACGTCCGTAAACACCTTCCTCTATCTGATAAGTAGCAGTAACAACTGCACAATCCTTCATTGCTTCCACCGGTGATTCCTCACCAATATATACCTGAATTCCATGTTCCTGTTCATCAGCCCCCTTATTCATCCAGTCACTGATTGCCTCTTTTTCTTCCAGTGTAGAAAGAAGCTTCGTTGCCCGTTCCTTGTCATTTAACTCCGGGTACTTAAGAAGGTTAGTTGCCCCTGACGTATATACGCCATATTCATCCTCATCTCCAACTACTTCAGCAATCAGATTAACTATGTTACCGACAAGCTCTGCATACTGACCGGCCTGTTCCTTCATCTGCTGGATCAGAACCAGATTGATCTCTGTAAGATCCAATCCGTTAAGCGCTGCATTAAGCAGCAAATTAAGCTGTAATATCGAATCCTTATCTATAGGCTCTGTACAATTAATAAATCTATTCTTAACTATGTTGCCATCTACAACTACAACAAGCAGCAACTGCATATCCGACACAAGTGTAAGCTGAGTAAACTTAATCTTCTTATGTGTATACCTTGGTTTGGAAACCATTGTTGTGTAATTGGTGTTATCTGCCAGAAGCTTTGCAACCTGCTTAAGCACTGTCTCCAGCTTATCAGTCTTCTCAACCAGCATAAGCTTCATATCCTCTACTTCCCTGTCCTTGGATTCAAGCATTGTATCCACATACAATCTGTATCCTTTGTCAGAAGGTATTCTTCCTGCAGAAGTATGTGGCTGGACAATATATCCCATATCCTCAAGGTCAGACATCTCATTTCTAATAGTAGCAGAGCTAAGATTAAGGTCTGTATACTTTGAAATTGTTCTTGATCCTACAGGTTCGCCTGTCTCAAGATAATTACGGATTATAGACTGCAATATCTTAAGCTTTCTATCATCCAGTTCCACTTCCACCACTTCCTTTGTTGTTAGCACTCATTAGATTGGAGTGCTAATGATTTATAGATAAGATAACACCTGCAAATATATTTGTCAATACTTTTTATTTAACAAAATTGACTTTAGTTTCTACCTAACTTATAATCTGTGTAAAAGGAGGGATTAGTATGCCAATAGAGAGTAATATTATCAAAAACAATTCACCGGGAAATCCTGCCGTTTCAGGCAGGGTAAGCTCCGGAAGACAAACCCGTGCCACTGGCATTTCCTCCGGTCCGGTCTCCGGAGGCAGCATAAGCGAGGGTCAGATTCTCAAGGGCGAGATTACTGATATCCGTGGAAAAAGTGTCACTATATCTTTATCTGATAATTCTGTAATAACAGGTACAATGCGCGATATCAGCAATCTGTATATAGGGCAGACGACAGCATTTCGTGTAACAGGCATCTCACCAAGATTAATTACATTGGAAAGCCTTCTCGGTGATATCAGCAACCAGGAGAACCTTGCAATCAGGAAGGCTCTGGACGAAGCTGAGCTTCCTGTCAGTGACCGCAATATTTTAATTGTCAGGGAATTACTAAGCAACGGAATGTCTATTAATAAAGAAACAATTACCGATATGATCAGGCAGACCTCAGCACTAGGCAATATATCACCTGGGACTATTGTGCTCATGAATAAATATGGTATACCTGCAACTCAGGCACTGGCCAGGCAGTTTGAGAATTACCGTAATGGCAACAATTCACTTATCAGGGATATTGACGCCCTTAGTGAAAGCCTGCCTGTCCTTCTTGAAGAATTATCAGCTAACGCAGATGCTGCACCGGTCGCAGAATTCGGTAGCAGGTTAATGTCAATCCTTGCAAAGCATATAGCTGACAACCCAAAGCCGCAGCTTACAGCTGATCTATCCACATTTTCAGCACCGGAACGTAATGAGCTTACTACCTATATTAATGAAACAGCTGCCCTTAATACTGATGCAGCATATAATAAGGAAGCTGTTACCGATATTACTGCCGCCATTACCAACGGAACAGCCTCAGTAGATGTGGTATGGAACACCATCAACAACTTGTCATCAGATTTCCTGCAGCTGCCCGAAGCATATTCAAAGCTTACTGCACAGGCAGATTATCTGTATTTTAACAATAATTACCTCACATATTTTCTCGACCGGGATTCCAGGAACGAGCTTGCCGATATGCTGAAGCCTGTAATATCAGATGCCGGTATATTAAATAACGTAAGAACAGGCAATATTTCCGCTGAAGCCATTTTCACTTCAATTAATAACAGTATTTTATCTTCTGATGCCTACGCTTCTGCAGATTTATTTGCCAGCAAAAGCTTCATGCAACTATTCAAAAAAGTCATCCACAGCTCATGGACATTATCTTCAAGAGAACTTGCCAACACCGAAAATATAGGCAGCCACTACAGCCAGCTTGCCGACGAATTAACGAAAATAACTAATTTAATCCGGGATAACCTTTCCGGCACGACCTCTGCAAGCCTTACAAAGCAGGCATCCGGGATGAATGACAACCTTAACTTTATGAACGAGCTTAATAATTATTTTCAGTATGTCCAGCTGCCTGTAAGGTTCCAGGATCAGACCGCACATGGCGACCTGTATGTATACTCAAAAAAAGATGAATTAAAACGTCACCCTGACAAGGTAAGCGTCTTACTTCATCTTAGCTTTGAACATCTTGGCGACTTGGACATTAACATAACAAAAGATAAAAGCCGGATTGATTCAACTTTCAGCTGCCCTGATTCTGAAACCGTCCAGCTTCTTAAAACAAATATGGGTATGCTAACAGATGCATTGTCAGAAAATGGTTATATCTTCTCTGCCAATGTACAGGAAGCTAAACCAAAACAGGATATTGTTACGGAATTCATTAACCGTACCATTGCTTCCGATGGCCACACACCTACACAGGGCAGTCTGAACCGTTATGCATTCGATCTCAGGGCATAGCCCTGAGACCATATACTATACCCTGTATGCTTATTGTCCTTATTACTGTCCTTATTCTTCTCCAAAATTCTTTTCTTCATAATCTTCAATAATATAACTAAGAATGGACGGAAATCCAATAAATTCGCATCCATACTTTATTGTCTGCGAATCAATTATCTGTTCACGCACAATCTTAACTACACAATACAATGGTGATGCGGAATCTCCGAGATTAAGCTTTGCATTAAAATAATATCCAACAGGGAGTTTTCCTTTGGTAACAAAACCAATGCCTGATTTGGATATATCAGTTAATTCGATTGGAGTTGTATCCAGTTCAACCTTCTCATTATCCTGTCTGAACACCGACGAAAGCTCAAGCTCAATATACACAGGAACACGCCTTGCCCTTCTCTTATCCATGCCCATCTGTAAAACCCTCCAAATAAAGTATTAAGTATTGATCTCCTTAAGCTGCACTGCAAACTTATCCTCAAGAACAACTATCTCGCCTTTTGCAAGCACCTTGCCATTAACAAGAATATCCATCATTTCACCGGCAAGTCTGTCAAGCTCAATAAGTGTTCCTTCTTCAAAATCAAGAATCTCCTTTACCGTCTTACATGTCTTGCCAAGTTGCACAGCTATCTCAAGCGAAACATCATTAATTATCCCAATCTGTTCCTTCTTATCCAAAGGAGCAACCGAAGTATCAAATTCATTAAACTCAGCCGGCCGTACTATAACTCCCGAATTATCCATATTGTCTGACATTCCCCGGGCAGCATCTGCCACAGGCTGACCGGATACACCAGCCATATTATTCATCCTCACAGTATTCATATCCATAGACGCATCCTGCGAAACAGTTCTCCCACTTTCATGTATATATGTATTCTCCTGCTTTGCCGCAGCTGGTTCTGATACCGGTCTGGCAGTATCCTCACTGACTCCTGCAGCAGCCCCATCCTGTTCTCCTCGATATATAAGATTATATAAATTCTTAGCAAAATCCAATGTATATATCTGCATATACGAGCTGTCAATGAGGTCTCCAATTTCAAGCTTAAAACTTACCTTAACACACTTCCTGTCATCAAAGTCGCCAAATATCTCTTTTCTGACCGCTTCATCCCGCAAATCAACAACAATCGCTGTTGGCGGACTGATATCAACCTTACAGTTAAGCATTGTGTATAATGATGTAGCCGCTGCGCCAGTCATCTGATTCATTGCCTCACACAATGCACTCATATGTAACTCAGTTAATTCTTCCCCAAGAGCCGAAAGGTTAGTTCCATCGCCACCCATCATAAGATCTGCAATTATCTTGACATCCTTTTTCTGCAAAATCTGTACATTAGACCCTTTTATTCCATCAGTATACTGAATCTGTACTAATACACACGGCTGACTGGTACCGGCAACCAATTCATCAATAGATTCCAATGTTACAAATGGTGTCGTGATATTAACCCTCTGATTAAGAATTGTTGAGAGATTAGTGGCTGACGAGCCGGAACATATATTAGCAATCTCCCCAATCGCATCCATCTCTTCAGGAGAAAGACCCTCACCATCTATGGCTCCATCATTATTATCAGTAACCACATCCTGATTACTGTCACTTCCTGTATTCATATTATTAAGGAGCGCATTAAGCTCCTCCTGTGTCAGATTACCATCCATAATTAAAACCAGCTTCCCCCAGTACGCATATCTTGTATACCATACATTTTATTTAATAAAACACATAATAAATTATATCATCATCTAGCAAAGTGTGTCAAGAAAATGAAAAGAACCGGACAGAATATATTACCTGTTATCTGTCCGGTTTTAAAATTATAATATATCATTTACAAATTACTTATCCTTCTTAGCAATCCTCAGCTTCTTAAATGTGTAGTACAGGGTTCCTGCAATACATATTGAAGAATAGCAGCCACATACAATACCGGCAATAAGAGGAATTGCAAACTGTCTTACCGAATCAACACCAAGAAGCACCAGCATAAATACCATGAAAAATGTTGTAAGTGATGTGTTGATGTTTCGGCTGATAGTCTGGCTTATACTAAGATTAACAACCTCTGCAAGTCTGTCATTACCTGTCCTTGAACGTGCATTCTCACGTACACGGTCAAATACTACAATCGTAGCATTAATAGAGTAACCAACAATTGTAAGCATACAGGCAATGAATGTATTACCAACCGAAATCCAGTTCTTAAATATAGCATATACCATAAGAACAACAATTACGTCATGTATAAGAGCAAGTACAGAGCCTGCACCAAATGCCAGATCCTTGAACCTTATCCATATATATATGAGCATACAGATTGAAGATATAAGAACGGCAACAACTGCGTCCTTCTTCATCTCCCCGCTGACTGTCGCACTGATCGTCTCTGTCTGTATCTTATCCTCCGTAATCTTATATTCACTGTTAAGAAGTGCATCTACAAGCGCATTATTCTCATCAAGTGACAGTTCCTTTGTCTTAACAAGAAGAGCGCTCTCTCCTTCAACATCAGATATCTCAACCTCTGTTGTATCAGTACTTGCCTTAAAAATGTTCTCAATATCAGACTTAACATCAGAACTAATAGCAACTCCGTCGTCAAATGTAATCTGCGTTGATGTACCTCCTACAAAATCAAGACCATAATTAAGTATAGAACCTGTAGTTGCATAGTTAAATATGAGACCACCTATACATATTGCAAAAAGCACACCTGAGATTGCAAAATACTTAAATCTGTTCTCAACGAACTTAATAACCTTTACTTCCTTCTGTACACCATAAAGTGCTTCCTTGTCAGCGCCAAGATTATAAAGGGCATCAAGAATAACCTTAGTGATAAACAATGCCGTGAACATTGAAGCAACGATACCGATTGCAAGTGTCTGCGCAAATCCCTTAACAGTACCTGAACCAAGGAACCAGAGAACTGCTGCCGCAATAAGTGTAGTAACGTTACCATCAACAATTGCCGATGTCGCTTTTTCAAAACCAATCTTAGTAGCTGACTTAACTGTCTTACCTGTTGCAAGCTCTTCCCTGATACGTGTAAATATAATAACGTTAGCATCTACCGCCATACCTACGGAGAGAATTACACCGGCAATACCCGGCAGTGTAAGTGTAACATCAAGTCCGTTAATCGCTAACATAACCACACCTATATAGAATACAAGTGCAATGGATGCTGCAAGACCCGGTATTCTATAATAGGTAATCATAAACAGGATCAGGATACAGAACCCAATAAGTGCTGCAATAAGACTTGTCTCAATTGCCTCTGAACCAAGCTTGGCACCAACAACATTCCATCTGAGAACCTTAAGTTCAATTGGAAGAGCACCAATTCTGATCGTTGTGGCAAGGTCATCAGCCTCTTCATACTCCTGAAATCCACCACTGATCTGGCATTCACCCTCAGTAATAGGATTCTTTACACTAGGGGATGATATTACAATATTATCATATATGATATGAATCGGCTCCTGCTGATTCTCATATGCTTTTGTTGAAGCATCTGCAAACTTCTTGGCTCCACTTGCAGTAAATGAAACATTAACCACATTCTGGGTTACTCCTGTCTGGCTCTCCTTCTGGGCTGCTGCCTTAGCATCAGCAATATCCTTACCATCACATACAACTGAACTGAACTGGACTCCTTCATCAAACACGATCTGTCCTTTTTCATTAGTCGTATACTTATAATTAGATAATGCTTCCTGATACACATCATTTGAAACAAAATACAGTGCACCTGCTGTTCCCATCTTTTCAAGCGTCTCACGCGAATCCTTGGCACCAGGAATATCTACATTAATTCTATTCTCACCTTCCTGATATACCTGTGACTCAGTATTATAGCTCTCTGCACGCTTCTGAAGCTTATATACAGTATCACTCATCTCAGAAGCAGATACATCACCAACAGTTTCATAAGTAATACTAACTCCACCTGCAAGGTCAAGTCCAAGAAGTATATTCTTAGCACTTCCTTTATGCTGGCTTCCCAGACCGATGAATACTGTTACTGCAAAGAATGCCACAACGGCAAATATGATCGCAAAGTGCAGTAACCCTTTTTTTACATTTTTCATAACTCCTCAATTCTCCTTTTTAATACAAAATCCAATACATTGCTCAATTATAGCACATTCCGAAGTAACAATGCAATACATTTGAATAACATGTTTATATAAATATTTAACAATTATTAAATCAAATGTAAAAATTTCATAACACATTTTTTTTTTTAATAATGTAGTGTATTCTAGTACTATTAATCATAGGAGAAAATCAAAATGAGAACGAACAACAACCGTGTTATATTAAAATACATTATAAGGGCACTATTAATATCAGCTGCAATTGCAGTATCATTTATAGTAATTAAGAAGATCAAGCACAGCAGCTTTATGTCAACGCCGAATCAGCAGGCAATGCCGTCAGCACCTGAAGCAACAAAACAGCCTTCTGATAATTATTCAGCCCCGCTTGATGCATTCATCTTCACTCCTGACACAACCGGTACCAGACAGATCGGTCAGGCACAGACAATAACAGAAGATACCGCAAACACTTATTGCACAGTCAATTACCCTGTTATTGGAATGGAATCTATAGACAATATCCTGAAACAGGAGGCTGACGCAATTGTTGCAAGATTTAATTCAGATAATGAAGGCTACGTTGCTGCTTCACCCGAAATGCGTGCATACCTTACTGTAGATTACCAGTCATATGTTGTCGGCGACTCTATTGCATCCTTTATATATGACATACAATACACTGCTCCGGTGACAGCTTCCAATGTCCATGAAGTCCATACCCACAACTTTTTCCTTGCAACAGGAAATGAGATTACACCTGAACAGCTGTTTTTTGACAGTTATGCCGAACTTCTTTCCTATAAAACTGCAGCTTATATTGAAGACAACCCAGAATTTTATGGCGATGATTCCGACACTAAGGAAAAGTACGAATATAATTTTTCTGCCGATTCAGATAACTTTACTAATTTTTCTGTTACCGCAGAAGGTCTTTCAATATATTTTAACCCCGGCCGGATTGCGCCAGAAAAATTTGGTTATATATCATTCACAATTAAGAAAGATGAGATTTTACCTTTTATGATATATGATCCGTTCAAGGAGGTTGTGCTCCCATCATCCGACACACCACTGCCTGATGCATCGGCTGAGCCGGACAAGCCTGCCATCGACCCATCAAAACCTATGATTGCACTCACATTTGATGATGGTCCTAACAGAGGCTCAACAGAACGGATATTAGATACGCTTGAAAAAAACGGCGTGCATGCAACATTTTTCCTTGTAGGCAACCGCATTAGCTACAACAAGGACATTGTAAAACGTGCTTATGACATGGGATGCGACATCGGAAGCCATTCCTTTGACCACGCTAATCTGTCTGGTATGAAAAAGAAAAATATAAAGAAGGAGTTTTCAAAAACAAACGACATATTGAAGGGCATTATCAATGATACCGCGCACTTTGTAAGAACGCCATACGGCGCGCATACAGAAAAAATATTAAAAGCTGTTAACTATCCAGTTATTCTCTGGAACGTTGATACAGAGGACTGGAAATCACGTAACAAAAAGAAGATACTAAAACGCGTTATCGGCAAAGTAAATGACGGCGACATCATCCTGATGCACGATATATATGACAGCACCGCCGATGCTGTCGAGAAAATGATTCCAAAGCTTATAAAACAAGGTTATCAGATAGTATCTGTGTCTGAACTGTTTGCAGCAAAGGGAATTGAGCCGAAGAAAGGTACAGCATATTTTAATATACGGTAATTTGTCTTAAGCAGGTCATTCAGGAACTGCGAAGAATATTGTATAATATAAGAAAATAAAAGGGGCTGCAAAAATTTAATAACAGAAAAACAGACTTATTTACAGCCCCTTCTTTACTTTTTACATTTTATACTTCTCTGATACCTGGTTGTAATCGGCTTGTAAACCCCGGTACTCCGAAAAACTGTTGGCAAATGGCACAGGCTGGCTGCCATTATCTGCAGCTATTTTTATCAATAGACGGATTAAATGCATATACATTCTTAAAATTAAGTTCATCCTGTGTTATTCTAAGTGCTTCACCGAACCTCTGGAAGTGGTTAATCTCACGTTGCCTTAAAAACCTTATAGGATCACATACTTCAGGGTCTTTGACAAGACGAAGAATATTGTCATATGTGCTTCTTGCTTTCTGCTCTGCTGCCATATCCTCATACAGATCCGTTATCGGGTCTCCCTTGCACTGAAATTCACACGCATTGAATGGCACACCGCCCGCCGCCTGTGGCCATATGCCAAGTGTATGGTCAACATAATATTTATCAAATCCTGAAGCCGCAATCTCATCCGGGGTCAGGTTCTTAGTAAGCTGATGGACAATTGCCGCAACAATCTCAAGGTGAGCCAGCTC
>CAKSBI010000023.1 GCA_934437985.1 uncultured Lachnospiraceae bacterium | reverse complement strand
CCCGGTATCGCATTACGCTCTTCCTCTGCAATCCTTGTAACATCAAGCTCATAACCAAATGTTCCCGCAAGTGCAACAATTCCTCTCGTATCAAATGGCGTTGTACGTCCATTTGAATGGTTAGGGCAATCTGTTACATGGGCACCCATTGTGGACATTGGATAGATAAGTGCCGTTCCCTCCTGAATTGCAAGCCTTGCAATTGCATCAGCGTTATCGGATGTCCATATCTGCGGACTGTAATACAGCATTCCCGGATCAAATCTTCCACCACCACTTGAACAATTCTCAAGAAGTATATGAGGGAAATCTGTTGTCAGCCTGTCCTGCATCTCATACATTGCAAGCACATACCTATGATACAGTTCTCCCTGTCTGTCAGCCGGAAGCCCTGCTGTATATATATCAGAAAGCGGTCTGTTCATATCCCATTTTACATATTCAACATTGGCACTTCTGAGAACCTTCGCAATACTCTCATATATATAGTCACGAACTTCTTTTCTTGTGATATCAGCTACTAACTGATTACGGCAGCGTACAGGATCCCTTCCCGGCACTTCAATTGCCCAGTCAGGATGCGCCCTGTAGATATCTGAATCAGGGCATATCATTTCCGGCTCAAACCACATACCAAACTTCATGCCAAGCTTATTGACCTCATCAACAAGATACTTAAGCCCGCCCTTAATCTTCTCTTCGTTAACAACCCAGTCACCAAGGGCACGGTTATCATCAAATCTGTTACCAAACCATCCGTCATCAACCACAAGCATCTCAATACCAACCTCAGCCGCCTGTCTTGCAATGGCAAGAAGCTTATCAGTATCAAAGTCAAAATACGTTGCTTCCCAGTTATTAATAAGTATAGGTCTCTTAGTCTTAGCATACTTGCCCCTGATAAGATGGTTACGGTACAGATCATGTAGATTACGTGTCATTCCACCAAGTCCTGCATCAGAAAATACCATCACGGCCTCAGGTGACGTAAATGTATCATTGCTGCCCAGATGCCATTCAAAATTATATGGACTTATTCCGGCTGTCATTCTCACATCATTATGCTGTGTAAGCTCGCACTGCGCCTCAAAGTTACCGGAATACACAAGATGCATTGCATATACTTCACCCTGCGTCTGGGTTGTAGTATTGGTAACAAGTGCAATAAACGGATGATCCTGATGTCCTGACACTCCTCTCTCAGAAGCAACACCCTGTCTGCCATGACCAATTGGTCTTCTCTGTATTCCACGCTCCCTTCCCCATGAACCATGAAGGGTAATCACTTCAAAATCATTATTATGTACATCCAGTGAAGCACTTAGTACCTTGTTAAGCCTAATAAGCTTATCACCGATATTCTTAACACGTACACTTCTTGTAATGATATCAACATCCTCAAATACTGAATATACAAGTGTAATCTCAAGCCCTACAAGCTTATCTGCTGTTACAAGCTCCAGTGTTGTACACTCATCTTCACCTGCAAATGTTGCAGGAAGCCCTTCAAGCCCAGGCTTTCCCTTATATATATTATGTGAAACATATCCAAACTCAAGCGTTGTATATCCTTCTTCTGTCTTAATCTCTATGGCATGTTCACGATAATCAGCCACCCCGGCTGACGGATACTCAAGCCATGCACCATCCATAAACCAGTGCTTATTCTTAGGGTCAATCCCGGACATTCCTATGGGGCAATTATTGCCACGGAGCTTCTTCCCATAATATACATGAACTATATGCCCAAACTCATCATTAATTCCCAGAATATAACTCGTATTTTTTGTATCCAGCTTAAATACCCTGTCTTTTTCATTGTAAATAATTCCCATATAAACATCTCCTCCACATAATAATAGGCTAAGAACATTTATCGTTCTTAGCCTATCATAAATTATACCAAGCTCACTAACAATGGAATATTGTTATAATAATTATGGAAAAACAATATCAGTTAAACTTGTCTATGATGCTCTTAATTGCCTCTGCATTGCTCTGATTCTCATTAGCTATTGTTATAATTGCATCTGCTGTGCTGGTAGTTGTATTATTCTTGATGATAATATCCTCAACACCTGCTGCATTATCACTTGATGCGGAATTAACAACTTCAACCTGCTCCTTAATACTTACTACTGACTCAGCAAACTTTGATGATGAATCATTAATTGAACTGATAGCCTCCTGGATATCCTTAACTGCATCCCCATACTCCTTAGCCATGTCAGCAAATTCCTTAAACTGTCCTGATACATCACCTTCCATAAATGTAATAATATCTTCAAAGCACTCACGCACACTTGCAATACTCTTATTAGCCTCTTCACAGATATTCTGAATCTCTGTAACGGTCTTAGATGAACTGTCAGCAAGACTTCCAATCTCTCCGGCAACTACCGCAAATCCACGGCCGGCCTCTCCGGCTCTTGCAGCTTCGATAGAAGCATTGAGTGAAAGAAGATTAGTCTGGCTTGTAATATCAAGAATCTGCGTTGCCATCTCATTAATCTTAACAAGCGACTGAAGATTCTTCATTGCCTCATCAATGTTCGCCTTGGTTGTCTCAATCTTCTGGCTGTTACTATCCAGTGTAGCATCTGCCATTCTGCTCATTGCCTCAGAGGTTTCAATAAGCTTCACACTCTTATCACTGCCGGCCTTAACCTCTTCTTCAATCTTGCCAACCATCTCATTCATTCTTTCAATCTCTGATGTAACATTATCAATTGAAGTATTGGTGCTTATGATGCTTGCTGATAACTCTTCAGTTGTAGCCGCATTATTCTCAATACTGTCTAACAGGTCTTTAGATGTAAGGGTCATTGTATCAGAGCTTCCTGCAAGTGAATCTGAGCATTCTACAAGTGTCTTGACAATTCCCCTGAATGTAATTGAAAGTGAATCTACTGCCGTTGCAATAAGTCCAACCTCACTCTTACGTCCGACATACCCCTTAATATGCTCATCATCAGAAAGATTAAGATTCTTAAGTCTGTCAATTGTATTAACAACCTTGCCAAGCGGCTTAACACTTATTCTGATAAATATATATGAAACAATTATTATAAGCAATACCGCTGCTATACACAGTATACCAAGTATAAGCTTGTTCTGGTCAGCCGTCGCGTATATCTCTGATGTCGTATCTTTTATAATAAGAACCCATCCACGGTCTGCTAATGACTTATACACTGAGAAATAATTCTCCCCATCTTCTCCTGTGAATTCCTGCTTACCGGACTCTGCCTCATTATCCTTAACATTATTGATCATCTCAAGAATAGAAGGATCTGTTACCTCTGCATTAATAAGCTCTTCGTTACTGTCAAATATATATGTTCCTGTATTAACATTAACAAGTGAATATGTAGCATTCTCCATCCCCTCAATAACCGAAGCATCCAGCAGCTCCTTAAGTCCTCCGGCCATCTTGGCTCCTCCAACAAATCCAACAGGTTTGCCACCATCCATAATAGGTGAATACATTGATAATACAAGCTCTCCTGTGGCAGGTGATACAACTATTCCAATAGTATACACTCCATCGGCACCAAGAATTCCATCCTGAAGAGACTTGAGGGAATCTCCCTCACGCATAACCATTCCCGGAACCTTTGGGTTGGAATGTGTAATAACCGTTGAATCCCATGTATCAAGATATATACCTTCCCAATCACCGGCTGCCTCGTAGAATCTCTCATTATATGACTGTGCTGCCGTTTTTAACTGTGCATTAGACGGATCCTTGACAAATGCCCTTAATTCACCGCTGGCACCAAATGAACTAAGTATCTGCTCCGCACTGTCAACATAATCATCAATGATCTGTGTCTTGGAATTAAGCGACGTGATCATATTATCCTCTGCCGTCGTTTCCATTGCTGTTGTCATATTAGTATCTGATGCAAGAAACAGGATAAGCATACTTACTCCTGTAATAACCGCAACAATAATGACAATACTCGTGCTTAGTTTTACATTCTTTAACATAAGCGTTCCCTCCCTCAATATCAAAGAACTCTGACTCCTTTAATTGTTTAATTTTTATTTTAATTATACCACATTTATTACATATTACAACAATAGTTTTGTATTTGCTGCCACCTGATTCTATACATAATACAGTCTTTTTCAGGCATAAAAACAGCTACAGGCATGTCATTGGTATGTCCATGCCTGTAGCTGCATTCCTACAGTTAATATAGTATAACTTTAATATTATTATCGATCAGTCTCTAGCTAAACTTTGCAATAATATCCTTGATTGCTTCCGCATTATTCTGATTCTCATTGGCAATCGTTATAATCGCATCTGCGGTGCTTGTTGTTGTATTATTCTTAATAATAATATCTTCAACACCGGCAGCATTATCACTTGATGCAGAATTAACAACTTCAACCTGCTCCTTAATGCTGGTTACAGACTCTGCAAACATTGATGATGATTCATCAATTGAACCGATTGCTTCCTGAATATCCTTAACTGCATCACCGTATTCCCTGGCCATCTCAGCAAATTCCTTAAACTGACCCGATACATCACCTTCCATGAAGGTAATAATATCCTCAAAGCACTCACGCACACTTGCAATGCTCTTATTAGCCTCCTCACAGATACTCTGGATCTGGTTAACGGTCTTAGACGAGCTGTCTGCAAGACTTCCAATCTCCCCGGCAACTACCGCAAATCCACGTCCTGCCTCTCCTGCCCTTGCAGCCTCTATGGAAGCATTAAGTGAAAGAAGATTAGTCTGGCTTGTAATATCAAGAATCTGTGTTGCCATCTCGTTAATCTTAACAAGTGACTGAAGATTCTTCATTGCATCTTCAATGTTAGCCTTAGTTGTTGCAATCTTAACTCCGTTATTCTCAAGAGTCTTATCTGCCATCTCACTCATTGCTTCAGCAGTCTCAATAAGCTTACCGCTCTTAGCATTGCCGTCTTTAACCTTATGCTCTATGTTATCAACCATCTCATTCATCCTGGCTATCTCGGTCGTAACGTTATCTATTGAAGTATTGGTGCTGATAATACTTGCTGACAGCTCTTCAGTTGTTGCTGCATTATTCTCAATACTGTCTAACAGTTCCCTTGATGTGAGTGTCATTGTATCTGAGCTTCCCAAAAGGGAGTCTGAACAATCACTAAGTGTACTTACTATTCCCCTGAATGTTGTTGAAACCGTATCCACCGCAGTAGCAAGAAGTCCAACCTCATTCTTATTACCAATGTACTTCTTCATGCCCTCATCCTCAGTAAGGTCAAGATTCTTAAACTTTTCAATAGTCTTAAGAACTCTTCCAAGCGGCTTAATGTTAAATCTTATTGCGATATGTGAAATAACCACGATTAGAATAAATGCAATTGCACAAAGCATACCAAGAACAACCCTGTTCCTTGTTGCACCCGCATAAACCTCCGATGACTTATCTGTAATTACAAGCGCCCATCCCTTCTCAGGAATTGACTTGTATACTGAGAAATACTTTTCTCCATCCCCAGCAGTATACTCCACACTGCCACTTGCCGGAACAGCATCTCCGTTATCGTCTACAGCCGTTGATTCTTTAATGTTATTAATAATATCCAGAAGTCCCGGCTCAAGCACCTCTGTATTGATAAGCTCTTTATTACTGTCAAAAATATATACCGGTGCTTCTTTATCCTGGTCATTTTCATCTTTTATCGTACCATTAGTATTGATAAATGAATATGTAACATTATCAAATCCGGTTACTTCAGATTCATCAAGAAGCTCCTTCATACCGGATGCAAGCGTTGCCCCTCCAACAAAACCGATTGTCTTGTCACCTTCATATACAGGAGTGTACATTGACATGATAAGCAGTCCCGATGCAGGTGATGCCTTAATACCAAGGTTATATACCTTGCCCTCTGCTGCGTTGGCAAGCATCTGATCCTGGAGAAGCTTAAGGGAATCTCCCTCACGCATATTCTTGCCAAATATAGGTGTGTCAGGATTGGAATGTGTAATAACCTTAGAATCCCATGTGTCAAGATAGATACCCTCCCAGTCAGGTATAGTTGAATAAAAATCAACCGTATAAGCCTGGGCAGCTTTTGCAAGCTCTGCATTCTCAGGATCCTTAACATACGCCTTAAGCACATCACTCTTGGCAAACTGCTGCAGCGTCACTTCTGCATTGTTAATGTACTCATTAACAGTCTGGATCTTAGCATCTATAGATGTATCCATGTTGTTCTCTGCCGTCTGCTTAGTAACATCAGTCATGTTATTATCTGAGACGATGAACAGACATCCAAGACATACAATAGATACAACCGCAATCATAATTGTAATACTTGTTCTCAGTTTCATGTTCTTAATCATAGTATATTACCTCCGTCCTTATATATTTTGTTCCTTTGTATTATATATCATCCCTTATTATATATATGTACTGCAGGGAATTATACCATAATTGTTACCTTAATGTATGGTGACAACATACCCCGGTCTATACCTCTCCATTGTACTTGAATGGGAAATTTTCTATTCTTATAGTCATTCCAACTGCTGATGACACCTGTCTTATCTTCTCATTTACAGATAGCATAATAGGTGTAAGATAGTTCTCCCCAATAAAGTTATCAAAATTATCAATAAAAGAATTAACCCTGACTGCAGTACGTGTATGGATTCTGATCATTACCCTGTCACCATCCGTATCCTTAGCTGTAAATATTACATCAACACAGCCCTCTAATGGTTTATCCGGGAATGTAATTATCTTAAACTCCGGTGATCCCGTAAGATTAACACTCTCTGTTGGGAATTCAGTATTGTACTCTACTCCCTTAATCATTGTTGGTGATATCTGTATTATCTTTTCGCTCATTATCAAACTCTCCTTAATTATATTATCAATCATCAAATAATGGTGTGCTGAAATATCTTTCGGCAGTATCAGGAAGCACTGTTACAACCGTCTTACCCTTACCAAGCTTCTTAGCCAGCTTAATCGCTGCAAATACATTGGTTCCACTAGAGATTCCACACATAATACCCTCCTTACGTGCAAGATCCTTAGCTGACTGCAGTGCCTCTTCATCTGTTACAATGAATATATTGCTGTATATATCCATATTGAGGTTGCCCGGTATAAGTCCGTCACCAATGCCCATCTGAAGATGTGTTCCAATGTTGCCCCCGGCAAGAATAGCGGCATTCTCAGGTTCTACAGCCCATATCTCAATGTCCGGATTCAGTGCCTTAAGCACTTCACCTATCCCACTTATCGTTCCACCGGTTCCAATTCCTGCACAGAAGCCATGAATCGGTCTTCCCATCTGTTCGAGTATCTCAACGCCTGTATGGTACTTATGGACTAACGGATTAGCCGGGTTCTCAAACTGCTGCGGAATATATACATCCGGATTCTCTTCCTGCATCCTGACAGCTGTATTAAGGCATTCCTGTATACATTTTCCAATATCGCCATCATCATGGACAAGTATTACCTCTGCCCCATAATGCTTAACGAGCTTACGCCTCTCTTCACTTACCGAATCAGGCATAATGATAACAACCCTGTATCCACGTACGGCACCAATAAGTGCAAGCCCGATTCCCTGATTACCGCTTGTTGGTTCTACAATAATCGTGTCAGATCCGATTATTCCCTGCTTTTCTGCCTCAAGTATCATATTGTAAGCGGTTCTTGACTTAATAGACCCTCCTACATTAATTCCCTCGTATTTGACATATACGTCTGCAGAATCATCATCAACCATACGGTTAAGCTTGATCACAGGAGTATTGCCCATTGCGTCAAGAATATTGTCATAAACCATCTTAAAGTTCTCCTTAATTTATCAGTCACTGATATTATTATATAATATATTCAATATACTGCTACATTGCTGTCTGCTTTTGACACCTGCCTGTATCATATTATGCGAGTGCAGCAGTAATTATAGCCATTGAATATACCTCACTTGCGTTACAGCCGCGTGACAGATCATTAACCGGTGCATTCAGCCCGAGAAGTATAGGGCCATAGGCGTCAAATCCGCCCAGACGCTGTGCAATCTTATATCCTATATTACCTGCATTGATATCAGGGAATATAAATGTATTGGCATGTCCCGCAAGAATTGACTGCGGACACTTATTCCTCGCTACTCTCGGCGATACTGCCGCATCAAACTGAATCTCACCTTCAACCGGGATATCAGGAAGCCTCAGCTTCGTCTTCTCATACGCATTCCTCATCTTATCAACATCCTTACCCTTGCCGGAGCCAAATGTTGAATAGCTCAGGAATGCAATCTTAGGGTCAATTCCAAAACGTCTGGCACAGCGTGATGCCTCTGCTGCAATCTCAACAAGCTCATCCTCTGTAGGGTTAATGTTAATGGCACAGTCTGCCATGGCAAGCACTTCATTGTCACCGGTCGCGCGTTCCCTGACAAGAATAAAACATGAAGAAACAATACTGCTGCCTGGTCTTGTCTTAATAAGCTGCAGTGCCGGTCTTACAGTATCTGCCGTTGTGTATGTTGCCCCTCCAAGAAGTGCATCTGCTTCCTTCATCTTAACAAGCATGGTTCCAAAATAATTAGGCTTTGATAACATCTCACGGGCCTGTTCAGGGGTAACCCCCTTACTTTTCCGAAGCTCACAGAATAAGTCAACCATCTCATCCATACGCTCATACTTTTCCGGGTCACATATCTTAGCACCTTTTATATTAAAGCGGGTCTCTTCCGAAGCCTTAAATATATCTTCCTCATTACCAACCAGAACAGGCAATACAAAATTACTTGCCAGTAATCTTGAAGAAGCTTCCAATATCCTAGCATCCGTACCCTCTGTAAATACTAATGCCTTGGGATTATCACGCAGCTTTGCAATTAACTGTCCAAACATTATCTGACTCCTTCCTTCTATGTTCAGAAAAATATTATATTTATTTCAGAATACTATTTTTTTGGCATAAAATCAAGCAAAATCTATCCGTGACATCATTCTGTAAATTAGTATTGGGTTTCTATTGTCACCTATATGTTTGTTTTGGTTGATAATTTATTGATGGTATGATATAGTAAGTATGGGTTATGTGCTTAGCAAAAGCAGACTATAGAAATGAGGGAAAAAAATGACCAGTTCAGAAAGAATCGCATTAATCGCAATGTTTACAGCCATTATAACTATGTGTTCATGGATATCGATCCCGCTTACCGTACCGATTACCCTTCAGACATTTGCGGTATTCGTTACCTGCGGAGTACTCGGAGGCTGCGACGGAACAATTACCGTGTGCTTATATATCCTTTTAGGGGCTTTAGGGCTGCCGGTATTCTCAGGCTTTATCGGAGGTCCCGCAAGACTTCTTGGACCTACAGGCGGTTATCTTATCGGCTTCATATTAACCGCACTTATTATGTGGGCAGCCAGCCGTATTCCGGGCAACAGATTATTCATTCTTACAGCATCCATGGCTATAGGAATAATAGTATGTTACGCATTTGGTACAGTATGGTATATTCTTATATATACAGGAAGCAACAGTACAGATATTCTGACAGTATTATCAACGTGCGTATTCCCATTTATAATACCGGATATTATTAAAATCATTTTAGCTGTGATTGTGACCCGGAACCTTCGCCGCCTTCATATACTGATATAATACAATCAGTAATGGCAGCAATAAGATCATTTCTTGATACGTCCAGGATATCCGCAGCAATACCGACGCCTGTAATAATGTGTCCGATATACCCGCTTTCAACGCCGGTAACTGCTTCAATAAGTATCCCGCCGATCTTGTTATCATTATAGTATATGCCACCGGACCGGTTAACAGAGACTGCTCTACCACACAGATTACTTACCGCCCCGGCAACTGCCCCGGCGGTTATTTTATTAACATATTCAGGACTCCCGGCAGGTTGATCCAGCCGGAACACAACTGTCATATATACACCGCTTCCGGCAGGTGAATCAAAGCTGCTGCCATTACGGCCACGTCCGTTCAGCTGCTCATTGCATGCGATAATGGTATTGTCAAGCTCACAGTCCGCTGCAAGCAGTCTTTTAGCTTCATTGTTAGACGAATCTAACTTATCATGCACAATGATATGCACCCTGGCATCCTTAAGTCTTGACATTATTCCTGCCTGTGAAAGAATATCCGCATCATCACGCAATATATAACCTCTGTTCGTAACAGATTCAATCTTATACCCTTCTTTTTTAAGGGCATTCACAGCTTTCCATACCGCATTACGTGACACTCCATATTTTCCTGCAAGCGCCTGACCCGATATGTAGCCGGAACGGTGCTGCTCAAGCTCAAGTAATATATCTTCCTTTAACATCTCTTCAACTCCCTGTAGAACTCATAACTCAAACACAGCTTCACGGATACCACCCTTTGCAGGCCTATTCATCATGAGTGAACATCCTGCCCTTTTTGCGGCTTCTCTTATTTCTATACATTCTGGTATCAGCTATATTAATATATTCTTCAAGTGTGATTCCCGCATCAGGGTCAGTAATTACCGAACCATAGCTTACTGCAACATCGTATGGCCTATCTTCCTTTTCATCAAGCTGTTCAAGTATATTAAGGAAATTATCAATATATTGTTCCATCATTTTCTTATCAAAATCATACGCAATGACCCAGAACTCATCACCGCCAACACGTGAGCATACGGCATTATTGCCTGCCGACCTTTTAAGTGCGTCTGCAATCATATCAATTGCCCTGTCACCCTCTGAATGTCCATACCTGTCATTAACCTGCTTAAGATTGTCCATGTCTATCTCTAATATCATCATTTTCTTATATTCACTGACAGACCTCTGATACATTTCCCGGGATATGCTGTCAAACCCTCTTCTGTTATACAGTCCGGTCATTGATTCATGAAGGTACTGGTTATTCAGTTCTTCCACAAGATTTGAGAACATATGCCTGGTCCTGATATTCTCAACTGCATTGCCAACAACTGTCATCCAGTTCTGAAATGTCTTATCAAAACATTCATTATTATCATACGAATGGACTACATATCCAAATACATTATTCTGGTAGTGAAGCGGGGTAAAATAAAACTGCATCGGCTTACCGGTTGCTGCATCATCCGGTATAAGCTCTTTAGTATCAAATGTCTGTACCGGTATCTCATTTCTATCCCTGAATCCATACACCATATTCATCTTATCCGGATACCCCTCAACATGCGGTTCAAATGTCTTATCTTTTTCTGTATATTCTTCACAAAAACATATATACAGGTTGCGGAAATTATTATAATCCCCACTAAATATACGTCCCATTTCATAATAATTATCAAGCCCCTGAAGCCTTACCGACATATATGTATTGCTTCTCGCAGCCCGGAACATCTCATCACACTCTTTCCTGGCATATCTTACACTTAATAATAATGACCTAATATCTATTGACTCGCAGCCACAGGAACACCTGTAGATATCTCTGGCCGGTATCATGTATTCCGTGCCTGCTTCACCTGACCCGTCATGTACACTGCACAATATGTCAAAGCATTTATTAACGATTGCCGATACAGATATATCGACTGTCGTTAATGGCGGATAGCAGGACATTGACTCCGGCATGTTATCAAAACCTGATACGGCAACATCTTCAGGAATCCTGATCCCACGTTCAAAGCACTCATCACATATGGCAACTGCCATATAATCATTGGCACATACAATTGCCTCCGGCCACGTCTCCCTTGATCCACTAAGAAGCCTGTCAACATGCTCCTTTCCCCGGTCAAACCAGAAGGTTCCGTTAATAATCCATTCTTCATGTACAGTCAGGCCATATTTTTCCAGCGTTCTTCTGAAACACGCACCCCTTACGATCGCATCCTGATGGAACTCCGGACCATTAACAAGCGCAAGCCTTGTCATATTATGCTTTACAATGAAATGTGCTATAAGCCTTTCCATAGCAGAATCATTATCAATTAATACATTTACAAAGCCATCAACCCTGGTTCTGAAGCTTATTACCGGACAGGCTGCCCTTTTTCTGATCGTCTCTATCAGATTGTTTCTGAAATTAATATCAGGAAATGTATCCGGCACTATAATAATCCCATCCAGTTCTTCATACGGCGGAAGATTAACTATGTTGGCTTCGCCTGTCATATATGCTTCATTCCCATAATAAGCAAAATCCCTGAATGCATTGAATATCAAAAGGTTATATCCCAACTCAAGTGCTTTGTCAGTGAATTGCCTGCAGAACTTCTTTTGGAATGTTCCCGATACTCCGCATATAAACATGGCAAGTGTCTTATATTCATTCTTAAACATACGTTATCACCCTCTCTGTATGCTTTGTTGATAACTATTTTACCATATCTGAAATATTATATGCAATAGTCTAAAATCTGCCTGTATCAGCCATTTCCCAACTGACTTAAATATGATGCAAGTGTCTCCACCTGTAATACTTACTGATTATTTTTAATGCGGTTTACTTTTCTGTATTACTGTACCCTGACCGTCGCCTTAATATTCTTAAGCTCCGGTGCCAGGTCCTTATCCTCTGTCATATCAAGCACCGGATATCCGTCAATATCAAAATGTACTCTTCTTATTCCGGTGCACCTTGGGGCATCAACACCCGGTCTTCCATGGTATGTATTCCAGTACTCCCCATCATCATCACATACATATGCATTGTGGCCTGTACCAAACTGGCCTTCAACGCTTCTTGAAGTAAGAAGCGGATAGTTAGTCTTAACCCATGACTCAGGATTAAGCAGGTCTGCACCGATATCAGCTGTGAGAAGTCCTACAACGTATGTGCTGTCCACTGCCGCACTTGAAAATGTAAGGAATATTTTTCCATCGCGAATAAGTGCATATGGTCCTTCGTCAACAAATGTGTGGTTATTGGCCCATCCAAATTCCGGAGCTGAAAGCATAACCGGGTCAGCTGTAAGTCTCCATGGTTCATCCGGGTCAATCTCTGATATGTATAACCATGCCCCGAGGTCATTTGGGACAAACTGACGCTGTGACCACACAACATAGTAATGTCCGTCAACCTCAAAGCAGGTCATATCAAGTGTAATACCACCGGTGAATAATGGCGAACCATCTTTTCTTACAACCCTTCTTGGCATCTCCCAGTCAGACTTCTTCATAGGGTTGCCCCCCTCTTTAAGTGCCATAATATGTGACTGCTCATCCTCAAAATGCTGTGGTGTTGCAGCATGGAATATATATAGCTTATCCTTAATTATATGAAACTCAGGTGCCCAGAGGAGATTTCCGATATGCGGATATGTGTAAGCATCGAGAATAAGAACCTCCTGTGCAGTCACAAGCCCCGGTATTGAATCAGCTTCCCTCATATATAGAGTATGCTCGTGGTCTGCATCATTGGTTGCTATAAAATAATACCTGCCGTTCCATTTGCCGATACATGGATCCGCCCTGTTGAATGCGATCGGGAATTCATAATGATTCTGCTTTACAAGTCCCTCAATCTCATATGTACCCGTTCTGCCAAAATCAATTCCATCCGTATACCATTTTACATAACGGTAACCACTTGTCCCATCACTATATAAAAGCTTAACTTTAATCTTATCAAGCTCATCCCTTGAAGATACCGTAATATCCTCCGGAACTTCAATTCTGATATTCTGTGGAACAATAAGCCTGCACTTAAGTCTGTGGGCAAGTTCATCACTGACCACAACCTCATTACGCGGCTTTGCCCCGGCAATATCCTGCATGCATGCAATGACTTCTTCCGGTGCATCAAATATACCTGCAGCATCTTTACAGGTACTTCCGGAACTATCTGCAGCTATATCCTCAATATCTGAAACCTTAATACTGTAACATTTTCCGGCATTGTCCTTCCATGTTAATATATATGCTGCTGCCTCATCACTATATTCACATACAGCATCGTTGATATAATCATCACTCAGCCTGATCAGCTTATCTGAAGTATAGCTTAACATATCCTCTGTCTTATAATACAATACACAGCCCTTACTTGTCTCATCATCACTGCCATCTGCATCTATTCTCTCTGCAATAACTCCGTAACCGCCATCCTTAAGCGGAAACAGCCATGGATTCTTAAGGCTCTTAGCGCACATAGTCCCATCCTCCTGCCATACTGCCCTGGCAAACAGTACACCGGAATTATGGTTAAGCTCTACAGCCCTGCCATCTTCTATAAGTGCAATGTGCATACTATCCGCAAGCTTCGCTGCATATACAGCATCCTCCATTGGTTCTCTTGTATAACATACAACTGAATATCTGCTCATTTAGTTAAACCTCCCATGATAACCTTTATTTTATTAATTAATGTAACTTAGAAGTTACTCTGATTACTCCACATTTTCAATGGATATTACCAATTTAAGTGTGATATATCAACAAATCTACCATATTTGAACATGAATCATAAGATTACCCTTTCCGGTAGTTTTTGTTACCTCTTTATACACATATCTGCCATAGCCCCTGGCCGATACTATATCCCCTGATTTTAAAACTGTACTTGTATTTTCACACTGGTTCCCATTTATGAACACTTTTCTCTGGGTTATTAACGTCCGGGCTGCATTTCTTGACAGCTTATACACCTTTGCAGTCACTGCATCAACACGCTCCGATGGAACCTGGATTATGGAATCCTTTACTTCCTTCATGGTATCCGGAAGCTCATCAGCATATTCACAGGTTATAGCCGTATGCTTTATGCGCTCAAGATTCTGTACTATATAATCTGCCATACCCTCAAGGCAGAATATATATCCCCTGTTATCATTAATATAGATATCCCCGATCTGCTCCCTGCCGATTCCAAGGTTCAGCACTGCCCCAAGAAAATCCCTGTGGGTAAGCCTGTCTGCAAACTTTGGGCTGCGTGGTCTGGCAAGTATACATTTTATCGGGAATTCCGGTGCATACCCAAATGCTTCCTCATCACCAAATGCGGCAACCACACGTTCCGCATTATCCGTTCCCCCGGACATTCTGTATGGTATACCACGCATCCTGTCATCATATTTTACAAGCTTCTGCAAAAGACTTATATCCGCAAGCCCAAGAAAATCCGTATAAGTATAATAATTATCAGTATAACTGCGTGTTGCAAGCTCACACAATCTGTTCGCCATTAATTCTTCATCATTCATCAATATCAACCCTTATTTCCTTATTCAGTGAAAATGAATATAATATTATCTCCTTAACAGGCTTTGCCCTGGCTTTTTCAATCGCCTCCCTGTAACAGGCCATCTGGGCACGGTACCTGCCTGCAAGCTTTTCTTCTTCATTTTCCCCGATTCTGTCCGTCTTATAATCAAGAAGCACTATTCCATCATCTTCCTCAAAATACACATCAATAATTCCCTGGACAATGATTATCTCCTTTGAATTACTTCCAGGATAGACCCTGTCAGCCGGCACACCCATAACAAATGGCTGCTCCCTTGCTGCAAGTCCGTGCCTGTCAGCTTCCATCATCCTTGCTGCAACATCACTTTTACAGAATGCAAGTATCTTTCTCTTCGATATTACGTTATCCCTGACAGCAGCCTCATCAAGAATACCTCTGTCAATAAGTACCCTGATGCGGTTTTCAATATCATCTGTTGTAGTAATGTTCTCTATATCAAGATGCTCCATAAGTGCATGGTACATTGTTCCCCTGTCTGCACCTGTTATGACCCTTTTGGTCTCCTCCCTCATAAATGATGGTATATAGACCTGGTGCTCCGTGGCAGCCCAGGATGCCTTAACGGCTTCTTCATCCTCAAGGACTGCTGCCGCATGTTTTATATCCGATACAGATACCTTCATTGCAAATGATGTTTCAGCCTCGTAAGGATATACGTATTGCTCAACACTTTGTATCCCCTTAAATGTCTCCTCATCAATAGTGTCCCTGGCAGCTTCTTTTATAAGGGAGGCCTTTCGCACCTCTTTTGACACAAGCTCTTCTGCTTCCCTGCAGATTATATCATCAGCCTGCACACACCTGAATATCATACGCGGATATTCAGTATCCTGTGATACACGGACTTCCCCACCAAATGTATCAGCCCACGCCGGATGCCTTGCAAAGCATGGTGACACCCAGTCGTAGTAACAATCAGCCCCTCCGGTCATTTCAAGATACGAATTACTCTTTTTTCTGTATTCGTTAATTTTTTCACAATCCCCCGGGATATATCCGGTCATGATAAGCTTTGTACGCGCCCTCGTAAGGGCAACATAGAGAATCCTTATCTCTTCGCCTATTACGTCATTAGTAATCTTCCTGCTTACTGCCTTCTTAAGCAGGCTGCTTCGCTTAATCCGTTTTTTCCGGTCAAAATAATCAGGCACTGGGCCAAGCTCTGTGTGGACTATCACATCATTTCTTGCATCCATAAGATTAACCCTTTTTCCCATTCCCGACACAAATACAACAGGAAATTCAAGTCCCTTACTCTTATGGATACTCATAATCTTTACAGCCCCAAAATGGCCATCCGGCTGCTTTGCCTCTCCAAAGTCAATACTCGCTTTCTGCATCCTGTCAATGTAACGTATAAATGAAGCTAATCCCCTTTTATCATTATCCTCATATGCAAGTGCCTTATCTGCAAGCATAAGAAGATTACCGGCACGCCTTTCTCCTGCAGGCATCGCTTTCATACAGTTAAGGTAATCCTTTTCTTCAAATAATTCCTGCATAAGGTCATACACCGTCATGTATGATGCCTTTTCTCTATATCCGTTAAGCATATTAAGAAATGCCAGACATCTCGCCGCAAGCCCATCACAATCATCCCCTGAACCTGCTGCCGCACAAAGCGCACTGTACATATCACCATCGGACTTCGTCCTGATCACCGCAAGCTCTTCATCATTGAATTCACCGAACACTGACCTGAGCGCACTTGTAAGTGGTATATCCTGACGGGGATTATCTATAACCTTAAGCATGGATAACATCATCTGTATCTCTTTTGCTGAAAAATAACCGGTCTGTTCCTGTGCAATTACCGGTATTCCCTTCGTCGTAAGTACTTCAACAAATGCTTCCGCCCAGCCCTTCATGCTTCGCAGAAGTATTACAATATCTGAGTAATTAACCTTCCTTGTTACACCTGCTTCTGTAATACGCATGCCTGTTTCAGGGTCAACGAGCTCCCTTATCCTGTCTGCAATGGCAAATGCCTCTATCTGCATTTTTCCATATTCATTATCCTCATCCCTGCCTGTCACATATATTGCCTCAACCGGTTCATCACACGCCTCTGCCTCAGGATTCACATCTACGTCAAAATAATGCGTTTCATCATACTCAACCCTGCCAACCGCACTGTGCATAATTTCAGGAAATATATAATTAATTGTCTTAAGTATTGTCCGTGTGCTTCTGAAATTCTTCCTGAGAAGCACACGCTTACCCGGAACATCATCTGCTTCAGCTTCCGGTGTACCTGCAGTCGGGTAACGCCTCAGCTTCCCCTCAAATATATCCGGCTTTGCAAGCCTGAACTGATATATACTCTGCTTTACATCCCCAACCATGAACATATTAGGCTTTCCTATAGGAATTCTTGATATCCCGGCCAATATTGTCTCCTGAACCTCATTACTGTCCTGATATTCATCGATCAGGATATATTCATACCTGTCCATAAGCTCATCTGCAACGTCAGTTCTTACAATGCTGCCATCAACATTCTTAAGCAGAATATTAAGTGCATAATGCTCTATATCGTTAAAATCTGCTATATTTTTTTCATGCTTATACTGTTCATATCTGCCCATGAATTCTTTTGTGACCCTTACAAGCTCACGTACCGGTTCTGCACATGCCCTGATATCATCTGCCATCATCTGCGGGCTTTGATAAAAGAATCCACCGGTTAACTTTCCTATTGCCTTTTTTACTTCGTCACGCAGCCCTTTTGCTTCATCCTTTATTGCCTTAAGCTCTCCCTGAAGCTTCCTGACCGGAAACCTTTCAAATGATAACCGGTTAATACGGCTGCTTATCTCTGTATATCCTGATGACTTTACCAGCGTCTCCAGCATTGCCATTTCATTATTAACAAATATTCTGATATCGTCCAAAGCTTTTGCGGACTTTGCATCATACAGGTCAGCTTCCCCTGACATATCAAGCCTGTACTTTACTTTATCTTCATTCAGTATATCAGCTGCTTTCTGCTCCCTGCTTACACAGTCAGATATAACATTCTTAATATGCTCCATTATTCCGGTCGCCTCAAACCAGTCAGATTCTTCCATCTGTACGGGGTCTTCAATATCAAACTTATTGCAGCACCCATCCAGCCATTCATATGGGAAAGCATGGCTCTGCGACATTTTATACAGATTCTTAATAAGGTCACATACCGGCCTGTCACTTTTTCCCGGGGCAAATGTCTCCATCATATTAATAAATGGCTCTTCATGGCGTCCGTATTCTTCTTCAAGGAGCTCATCGACAAGCTCCTCTTCAATAAGCTTAGTCTCGTTTTCATCAACAATCCTGAATGCCGGGTCTAATCCTATCGTATAAAAATAATTACTGACAACATTGCGGCAGAAGCTGTCGATTGTTGATATATGTGCGTGTGCTATAAGGGCAAGCTGCTTCTGGATATGAACATTTTCAGGCTCATCATTCAGCCTTTCAGCCAGTTTGCCTGCAATCCTGCTCCGCATCTCCGCTGCTGCCGCCCTCGTATATGTGACTATAACAATCTTATCAATATCTGTCGGATGCTCCTTATCAAGAAGGAGATTAACGATCCTCTCCGTGAGGACTGCCGTCTTGCCTGCCCCGGCAGAAGCTGATACAAGAATATTACAATCCCTGAGATCAATCGCCATCCTCTGGCGTGGTGTGTACTGTGGACTCATATTTTGACTTCAGCTCCTCCCATATCTGTTTATCATTAAGCTTTTCAAGATGTCTGTAACTATTACCGCTAAGTCTCGCATCAAACCCACATATTGACTTATACTCACAATAATCACAGCTGCCTGTCTTTCCCTGCTTATACGGATCAGGTGATGTATCCCCCGCAAGAATTTTGTTGCCACATTCTTCCATCATGTCGCTGACATGCTTTTTTATATACGAGATCTTTTCATTGTCAACCAGTACTGACCTGGCTGCATCAAAGCTGCCGGCAGATGTCGTTGCAACCCTTATTACATTGGATGAACATTTTGTGTATAATACTCCATTTTCATCACCTATCGTATTATCAATAAGATATGGAACAGGTGATATGGAATTGACCGGTCCCTCCATGCGGTACGTGTCCTCTAATGCTTTTTTGTTCGCTTCCTCATCCCCAAGGTCTGTAACTACCGGGTCGTCAATGTGAAAATAAAATGCTCCTGCCGGAATTACAAGCTTTTCAGGATTCATTTCTTTCACAGTGCTTTCAGCAGCAGTCAGATATACTATGAGCTGCATGTCGAGACCATAATACACATCACTCAGGTCAAACTTTTTATTACCTGACTTGTAATCAATTACCTTAACATATACACAGTCATCTTTACTGTATGTATCAAGTCTGTCAATACGTCCGGTCAGGTGCATTACATTACCATCATTGAGCTTAATATTAAGAATATCCGTGTTCTGCATTCTGCTAAATGACAGCTCGTATCCATATGCCTCAAATGAACCCTTTTTCATATGCCCGGCAAGTATATCGACCGTACTTGATGATATACGGAATACCCTCTCTTTTATATATTCGTTCCTGGCATTATCCTTCATTATTCCGTTTCCGTAATCGTCACATACCTTATCAGTAATCTCCCTGACCCAGTCCTCAATCATGGCAGAATCCGTATCCTGCCATCTTGTATGTGTCTCATCCAGCTTCCTTGAAAAGTTCTCAACAACACTATGGAACAATATTCCCACATCCGGATAGTCAATTACGAACTCCGGTCTTTTCTTAAGCCCAAGACCATATTTCAGAAAATGTGCAAATCTGCATCCGGCAAACAGCTCAAGCCTGCTGACACTTCCTACAAGCTCCCTGCCATACAGGGCCTGTGCAATCTCTGCACTGATACTGCTGCTGTCACCATTATAAAATGACTTATCATATAATCTTTTGCCTTCTTCATCTGACATCCATTTTCTATGAATCTCAAGCCATTCTTTATCAACATTTTCATTATTTTCATTATAATATTTATCCCTGGTATCTGCTGCACGCCTCAGCCCCTCAATCCACCACGACTTACCCGAATCATTCCCAAGACGGGCATATGCGCTCTTCTTCCTGTATTCACTGTCAGCCGGTATCTCACCTGTTACCTCCATAATCTGGCTGATAAGTGATGATGGCTCGGCACTATTCCCATCATTTCCCTTTCTGCTGTATGAAAGATACAGCTCCTCCGATGGCTTTGTTACATTAAGATAGAGATAGAATCTTTCGTTAAATATCCTTTCCCTTGTTGTAGGTGCAAGCTCAGCCCCATTAAGAAGCAGAAATTCCCTTTCAATATCCGACAGAAATCCTCCCTGCTTAACCGCCTTTGGAACCGTACCATCATTTACCCCGGCAAAGAATAATATCTTTATGTCCTTAAGCCTTGTCCGCTCTATATCTCCAACCATTATACAATCAAGCCCCGGCGGGATTATTCCGACTGATGCCTCCGAAAAACCTGTTTCAAGCAGTGCTGTATAATCCGGAAGTGTCACCTTCTCGTCACCCATAAGTGTTGCCATCTGGTCAATGAGCTTAACCACTATACCATATATCTGTTCGTATTCCTTTTTTTCAACCGGCATTGCCTTTTGCTCATATTCCGAAACCTTTTTATCTATCGCTTCATCTATTTTGTTATCAGCAAGAAATGTATATAAAGCCCTGGAATAATCAAGCACAGTCTTGCATCTGCCAAATTCTTCCACTATTGGTTCTGCCAGCTCTATAACACGAACCCTGTACTCATTAATTACCTGGAGCGTCTGTTCATCGGCCTTTTTACTGCTCCATTCCTTCTTCCATCTTTTGGCACCCTTTATGCCTGTAGCAATAAGATAATTCTCAAGTATATCTGTTTTATCTGCCTCAAATCCAAGGTAATCCCTGACAAGCCCATTGCGTAAAAAGCTTATGACAGCCTCCGGCATATATCTGCCATCAGCAATACCGACTAATGCCCTTATCATATCCACAAGGGCATTAGTAAGGACACTCTTATTATTATCAATAAAACAGGGAATATCAGCCCTTTTCAGTTCTTCATGTAATAATCTTCCATATAGGCTCATATCACCTGTAACAATTGCCATATCTCTGTATCTGTAGTTCTTTTCTTTTATGAGCTGTCGTATTTTCCACACAATATATTCAGCTTCCTCATACGGATTCACAGCTTCATATATATGCACCGGGTTATCATCATTATCTTCATTTTTCTCCGGTATTACCTTTTTCCTCCGGTACAGATTCCTTTCAAGCACGGCAAGCCCTGATCCTTCATTCCATCTCCATGCCGCAAGCTTATCACCACGCCCTGACCTGTGCACATCTGCTATCTCTATGTTATTATCCCTGGCAATCTTAAGAACCTTATTAATATAACATTTACTCATGTAAAATAATTCAAACTGCTCCGAAGGGGCCATAAAGTCCTCATCATTATCAATTGTAACCGTTATATATACATCACGGCATACCTTAAGCAGCTCCCCAAGTAATACATACTGGACCGGTGTAAGCCCGGTAAATCCGTCAATACATATTACACTGTCCTGTAACAGCTTTGATTCTGATGCATAATCCGTAAGCAGCTCAAGAATCTCTTCCGCAGATATATAACGCTTATCCATGTATTCTGTATAATACTTATATACAAGTGAGAGATCATCAAGCTTCGATACAAGCACCCTCCTGCCATCAATCCTGTCCTCAAGCTCATCCAGTGCATCCTCCGTCATTCTGTACTGAACAAATTCCGTAACGATTGACTTAATCTCCTCAACGAATCCCGGCCTGTTAATATTACTGCCAAAGGTTTTCCATTCCCCCGCATGTTCACGAAGTATCCGCCTTATTATCATTCCCTTGCCTTCATCCTCAAGAACCGGCTTATTAAGTGCCGGTGTCTGCTCAAGGACCCTGTATGCAAGACGCATAAAGCTAAGGACATCAATGTTCATTATGCCCTTAGCCTTACTTAACATAACCATATCCTTCTGAGTCTGCATTGTAAACTGTTCCGGTACGATTACCAGAAAGTCTGTCTGCGATTCAGCAAAAGACTGCTTCATTATTTTATTGTATACATAAAAGGACTTGCCTGAGCCGGACCCTCCTGTTACAAGATGAAGTGCCATATACTACTACCCGCCTGTTAATGTAATGTTCCAAAATTAATATCTTTCTCTGACATGCTCTCAATAAGCGCAAGAGACTCAACCTTATATCCTTTGGCACGCATCATATCTCCGCCTCCCTGGTATCTTTTCTCAATCCCGATACCGATTCCGGCAACATGCGCACCCGCCTGCTCAACAATATGCGTTAAACCAAGCAGCGCATTACCATTGGCAAGGAAATCATCAATTATAAGTACATTATCTTCTTCTTTAATAAACTTCTTCGATACTACAACATCATACACTCTTCCGTGTGTAAATGATTCTACTTTCGTAGTATACAAATCCCCATCAAGGTTAAGTGTCTGGGACTTTTTGGCGAACACAACCGGTACCCCAAAATACTGTGCAGCAATAACCGCCATACCAATTCCGGAAGATTCTATTGTAAGAATCTTTGTTATCTTTTCATCTGCAAACAGTCTCTTCCACTCTTTTCCCATCTCATTAAATAGTTCAATATCCATCTGATGGTTAAGAAATGAATCAACCTTAAGTACATTACCTTTCTTAACAACTCCGTCTTTAAGAATTCTATCCTCGAGCAGCTTCATATTATTCTTCCTCTCTTCAAAATAATATCGGTTATACGGTTATCTCTGTTCTCTGTCGTAAGGAAGACCAAGGCTTGCCGGCGCCTGATTCTCCCTCTTCTTACGCAGACTTACAACTATAAGTACAATAATGGTAACAACATATGGAATCATCTTGAATAATTCCTGTGAGCTTCTTCCAAGCCCCGGTACATAATAGTACAGCCAGTATAAGATACCAAACACATATGCACCCCATATGGCATTAACCGGCTTCCACATTGTAAATATTACAAGTGCAACCGCAAGCCATCCAAGATTCTCAATACTTCCATCATTCGCCCATGTTCCTTTTATATAATCCATAACATAATACAGACCACCCAGTCCTGATATTCCTGCACCGATACATGTTGCAAAATACTTGTATTTTGTTATGTTGATACCTGCAGCGTCAGCAGTTGCCGGATTCTCCCCTACAGCCCTTAAATTAAGCCCCTTTCGTGTCCTTGAAAGAAAAAGGTGCGCAAGAACTGCCACGGCAATTGACACATATACCATAAATCCATACGAGAAAAATATCTGGCCGACATTACCGCACTTTGATAATACAGGCACACTCGTCCTAAAAGTACCACTCGTAACAGGTACCGATATCTGTCCTACGCCGCCCGCAAGTTTGTTAAGTGAACCACCAAAAAAATTTGCAACGCCCGAACCAAATATTGTAAGTGTAAGTCCCGTTACATTCTGGTTTGCCTTAAGTGTGATCGTAAGAAAGCTGTATATAAGTCCGCCTGCAACGGATGCGGCAAATGCACATATAAATGCAATGAGCATTGCAACTATTCCATTGGGATCTTCTACGCTGTTCTCATATCCGTAAGCTCCGGCCAGGGATGCAATACCACCAAGATACATAATTCCCGGAACACCAAGATTAAGATTACCTGCTTTCTCGGAAATAGTCTCGCCGACACAGCCAAACATTATAACCGTTCCAAATATTACAGCCGACTGAATAAGTGTAATAATCTGATCCATTATGCTGCCTCCTTACTTTTATTTCGTAATACCATCCTGTAATTAATGAAAAATTCGCAGCCAAGCAGAAAGAACAGTATAATACCTGTAATTACTTCTGACGCATATTCATTAAGGTTAAAATTAGAGGCAATTTCTTTTGCTCCCTGATCAAGGAAAACCAGGAAAAATGATACAATAAACATTATATATGTATTAAACTTCGACATCCACGCAACAATTATCGCGGTAAATCCACGTCCACCGGCTGTTCCTGTCGATATCGTATGGTCAACCCCTGCTACACCGATAAAGCCTGCAAGGCCGCACAATGCACCGGATATGACCATGGTTCTTATAATAACCCATTTTACATTAATTCCGGCATATCTTGCAGTATTTTCCGATTCCCCGACCACTGCAACCTCATATCCCTGCTTGCTTTTGCCAAGATATATATACATTCCTATCATAACTGCCAATACAATTATCACATTAAGAAGATATGGCTGTCCGATTATCGCCGGGAACCATCCGCCCTGCGTATTGGCATTAATGATGCCTACTGTATTAGAACCAAATGGGTTCTCCCACTTAGCAACAAAAAATGATGTAAGCTGTATTGCAACATAGTTCATCATAAGTGTAAATAATGTCTCATTAGTATTCCAGTAAGCCTTAAATATAGCAGGAAGAAGTCCCCACATTGCCCCTATCAGAATACTTGATATAAGCATTATCACAATAAGCACAGACGTTGGGACTGAATTACCAAAATATATCATAATTCCGGCAGTCACAATTCCACCAACCAGCATCTGTCCTTCTGCCCCAATATTCCAGAACTTCATTTTAAATGCAGGCGCAAGTGCAATTGAGATACACAGTAACACCATCGTATCCCTGATAGTAATCCATATACGCCTTGAAGAACTAAAAGCACCATCGAACATTGACTTATACACTTCAATAGGATTAAGTCCCGTTACACATACTATTACAACTGCTGCCACAATAAGTGACAACACAATTGCTACTGCCCTGATCAGGTACATTTTAGGCCTGGAAATGTCCGTTCTCTTTACAAACCTTATCAATGGTTCCTTTGCTGTCATTTCAGTACTACTCATCCTGACTACCTCCATCCTTTGACAGATACATCATCTTAAGTCCGACCTCTTCCTTTGTGGTTGTCCTGGCATCAAGATATCCATTGACCTGACCCGAACATAACACAAGTATATGGTCACACAGTTCAAGAAGTACGTCAAGATCTTCTCCTACATATATAACAGCAACACCTTTCTTTTTCTGTTCATTTAAAAGATCATATATACGGTAAGATGTATTAATATCAAGTCCCCTGACCGCATACGCTGTCATAAGAACTGTAGGTGATGCCGCAATCTCCCTTCCAACAAGAACCTTCTGGACATTACCGCCGCTAAGCTTTCCTACAGGTGTAGAAACACCCGGGGTAACAACCTCAAGCTCCTTTATGATTCTGGCGGCAAGTACCTCTGAATCATGCCTGTTAATAAACATGCCGCTCTGTTCATTATAGTCCTTGAGCATCATGTTATCAGTCATCCCCATATTTGAGACAAGTCCCATTCCCAGACGGTCTTCAGGAACGAATGACAATGCGACACCTTTTTCCTTAATAGCCCGCGGGGACATGCCAATCAGCTCTTCTTCATTGCCATTATCCGGGTCTATATAAGTTACATGGCTGTCCTCAGTAACCTCCTGCAATCCCGCAATTGCCTCAAGCAGCTCCTTCTGACCACATCCGGATATTCCTGCAATTCCAAGAATCTCACCAGAGTATGCATCAAATGAAATATTCTTCAATACCTGGACACCCTCACGGTTATAGCATGACAGGTTCTTAACACTAAGTCTCTTCTCCTGATTAACAGGTTCTGTCCTGTCGATATTAAGTGATACCTTAGCTCCGACCATCATTTCAGTAAGAATCTGTTCATTTACATCATTGGTATTAACCGTACCAATATATCTGCCTTTACGGAGTATTGCAACTCTGTCTGATATCCTCATTACCTCATGCAGCTTGTGGGTAATAATTACTACTGACTTGCCATCTGCCCTCATATTATCTATTACCGCAAAGAGCTTCTCTGTCTCCTGAGGTGTCAGAACTGCAGTCGGTTCATCAAGAATAAGTATATCTGCCCCTCTGTATAATGCTTTTACAATCTCTAATGTCTGTTTCTCTGATACGGACATATCATATACTTTCTTAGATGGTTCAAGGTCAAATCCATAAGCATCGCATATTCCCTTTATCTTTGTGATAACTGTCCTGCTTCCCGGACGTCCTTTTTCCTCAAGTCCAAGCATAATATTTTCTGCTGCCGTAAATATGTCAACCAATTTGAAATGCTGGTGAATCATTCCTATTCCAAGTGCATAGGAATCTTTTGGAGACTTTATGGATACTTCCTTTCCATTTACGTAAATATGACCTGAATCCGGATAATATATTCCGGACAGCATGTTCATAAGTGACGTCTTTCCGCTTCCATTTTCTCCCAGAAGTGATAACACCTCACCCTTTCGTATATCAAGATCAACTCCGTCATTGGCTACGACTTCTCCAAAAGTCTTAGTCACCCCTGTCATTCGGATAGCAATATCCTGACTCATGACGTTTCCCCTTTCCAATTTTCAATCATTTTATCTGGCTATCTGATCAGTGAAGCTATATACAGCAGGCCTTTTACTATAAACCTCGCATGATCAAATGCAATCCCATTATTTTCAATTACTTTAAAACCGGTCTCCTTCAGCAGCCTGTCCGTATATTCGGTCTTCAATACCCTGCCATCTAATACAAGACCACTATCAGGATCCGTAAGCTCCAGCTTATATATTGTATTATTTATATTGTTATCAGCTTCTTCGGATTCACATGAAAGACTGACATCATACCAGCAGACCTCGGCCGCATCATCTCCTGCAACAGCTTCCTTTGTCCCATCAACCAGGGCAATGTACTGTGTTGTTACAACTCTGTCACGCGGATCCCTCCATGTCTCGCCCCATACGTGTATCTGCTCTATTGGTATACCCTCAAGCCCGGTCTCTTCTGATAATTCCCTCTTTGCTGTCTCATCAATATCTTCATTAATCTCAGCAAATCCACCCGGAAGTGCCCAGTAACCAATACACGGATGATTACGTCTTTTCACCATAAGCAGTGATAATCCCATATTAACTGAGGTAACCGCGCCCCTGTGGCGCAGAATCATAACATCAGCAGTCAGGCTTGGCGACCTGTAATCTGACGGGTTATAGGTCTCAAGATATTCCGCCAGGGTAAGACCATCCTCATTAACAGAACCATCGCCTGTAAATCCACTTATATCATCTAAAAATGACGGCATATATGTACTCCTCCCGGTCAGCGAATATACCTGTAATTAACTATTATTTCACAATCTTCCCATAACACTGATCCGACATCAATCAAGCTTTATTCCCGCAAGAAGAGATGCCATACCGGTTGTTGCTTCCTCGTCAGTATATTCCGTAGGGGCGCCATCATCCTCTTCCTCTGTCTTCTCCATTACATCAACAAGGGCTTTCATGCTAAGGCTTACTTTTCCATCCTTAACATCAATAACCTTTACATCAACCTCCTGTCCCTCTTTTACAGCCTCGTGAGGTGTCTTAAGATGCTTATGTGATATCTGCGAGATATGAACAAGCCCGGATATTCCGTCACCAATATTAACAAAGCATCCATATGGCATGATTGTCTCAACAGTACCTCTGATAACTACACCCGGCTTAATAGCCTTAACCTTATTCTCATATTCTTCCCTTGCTTTCTCCTGCTCAAGCTCACGCGCAGAAAGAATAAGATTACCCTTCTCATCATTTGCCTCAATGATGATCACATTAAGCTTCTTACCAATATATGAAGCCTTGTCAGCATCTTCAACTCTTCTCATTGACAGCCTTGATATCGGAATGAATCCTCTTATGCCTTCAAGGTAAGCTACCATGCCGCCATTAACAGCACTAGATATCTTAACCTCATATACCTTTCTTTCAAGCATTCCTTCCTTAAGCTTCTCCCATGCAAGAGTCTCTGTGGCCTGCTTAAGTGACAGTACAAGATTGCCATTACCATCGTCAGTTCCGATAACAATTGTTGATATCTCCTGTCCGATAGTAAGGTTGTCCATTGCCCTGTAATCCGGATCATTGCTAAGCTCTGTAGGAAGTATGATACCCTGCATATATGTACCGAGATCAACATGCACAAGATAATCATCAATTCCCGCAACAATACCTTTTACAAGGTCTCCTTCATTAAACTTCTTCATGCTGGCATTAATTTCGTCTTCAAAGTCTGCCATTGTCATTTCCTCGCCCAATTTTACATCCTCCTTTTGTTTAATTTATAATATAGTATTTATTTACTTCCCAGGCGCCATTTTCTGTACTTCTTTTCGTTATTGTCAGCCTTTTTTCCGGATTTTTCTGTTTTATCTTCCGTTGCTGCCTGCTGCCCATCCTCTGTTTGAGCTGGATCAACAGATATTACCTCAACATCATTTTCTGCTATTATATCATCAACTGCACCCTGCTCTGCAAATTTCTTTACATAATCATTCAATGACAACATCTTTTTATCAAGAAATGCGACTATATCTGCACATTCTTTAAGCTCAGCCCTTATTCCCTGTGGGGCATTACCCTCAAATTTGTAATATATTTTATGCTCAAGACTTGCCCAGAAGTCCATGGCTATTGTACGGATCTGAATCTCAACTTTAGTATCAACAACCCTGTCAGATAAGAAAATCGGAACTGTCACTATCATATGGTAACTCATATATCCGTTATCCTTAGGATTCTTGATATAGTCCTTAATTGTTATAATCTTAATATCACTCTGGCGTGCTATTGCATCAGCAATTCTATATATATCAGATGTAAATGAACATATTATCCTTATTCCTGCTACATCATTAATATACTGCATTATATTTGAAACTGTAAACTCCCTTTCTCTTCTCCTAAGCTTCCTGGCTATACTTTCCGGAGACTTCAGTCTGCTTGATAAATGCTCAATAGGGTTATACTGGTGGGATAACTTGAACTCATTATTCAATATCTCCAGCTTTGTACTTATCTCCTTAATAGCTGAGTCATACAGCAATACCATCTGTTCCCATTCTTCCTGCTCATAAATATACAATGGTAAGTTACCCATCTACTACACCTTCTTCCTTACTGTAAATCCTCTCTGTGCAACATTAAATTATATACCATATTTAATAAATTATAGTACACATTTATGACCAAAGAATGAACTACGCTAACATGTTACTTAACGTTGCAAATTGCTCTAAAGTGAGGGTTTCACCTCTTACAGAAGGATTAAGTCCCATTGTTTCCAAAGCCCGGATAACCTTTTCCTTTGGGATATCAACCTCGGATGAATTACTGATTCCATTTATTAACGTTTTTCTTCTCTGCTGAAATGATGCCCTGATAAGGCTGAACATCAACTTAACATTATCAGCCTTTACCACCGGCTCACCATAGCAGTCAAGTGTTATTACCGCACTTGCAACATTAGGCCTTGGCATAAAACAATTTTCCGGTACATTTGCTGCAAGATATGGCTTTGAATAATATTGTACTGCAAGCGACAGCGCCCCATATGCTTTTGTGCCGGGACCGGCCTGCATACGCTCTGCCACTTCTTTCTGAACCATAACTGTAATACTTTCCACCGGGACATTTTTTTCAAATATTCCCATAATTATCGGTGTTGTTATATAATAAGGAAGGTTAGCCACAATCTTAACAGGCTTTCCCTCATTATACTTTCCGGCAATTGCCCCAATGTCCTGCTTAAGAACATCACCTTCGATAACCTTAACATTATCATACCCTGAAAGCGTATCCGAAAGAACCGGAATAAGTGCCTTATCTATCTCAATTGCGATTACCTGCCTTGCTGCCTCACACAAAAACTGCGTCATTGTTCCTATTCCGGGTCCTATCTCAATTACCAGGTCATCTTTTGTAACAGCGGCAGTCTTAATAATCTTATTCATCACATGAGCGTCAATAAGAAAGTTCTGACCATATTTTTTCTGAAAATGTATGTCATATTTTTTTAATACACTTATTGTATTTTTAGGATTGACCAGATGATAGTCATAATCAATCATATCTTCATTCATAGGCTCCCCCCGGTACTTAAGCTCAATCCCATTGTTTTTCAACAATTAATCCTGTACAGCTTAAGTGCATTTTTTCTTGTTATCCCTATAACCTCTTCTGCAGTCATCCCTTTAATCTCTGCAATCTTATCTGCAACATATTTAAGCATTGATGAATCATTTCTTCTGCCACGGTGAGGTTCAGGAGACATATATGGACAATCAGTTTCAATAACAATATCCTGAATGGATACTTTATCTGCCACTTCTTTAAGCTTCTTTGCATTTTTAAATGTAACAACACCGCCAATACCAATATAATATCCCATTTTAACATATTGGGAAGCCATCTGTGCAGAATTTGAAAAGCAGTGTAATACACCCGGCCGTTTATCCTGATTACCATTCCACAGATGTCCTCCATACTCTTTAAGAATATCCATCGTGTCCTCTGCAGCATCACGGCTGTGGATTATTACCGGCAGATCTAACTTAGCCGCAAGCTCAAGCTGTCTTTTGAACCATTTAATCTGAATATCCTTTGAAGGCTCGTCCCAATGGTAGTCGAGACCTATCTCCCCGACTGCCATTATCTTATCATTACTACAGGCCTGTTCAAGCCATTCAATATCTTCTTCCGTAGTCTCTCCACACTCTTCCGGATGAATTCCTGCACTTCCATACACAAATGAATACTTTTTCGTCAATTCAATAGTCTTCTTTGTTGTGGCAATATCTGAACCAACATTCATAATCAGGTCAACGCCGGTATCAGACATTCCCTTAAGCAATTCATCCCTGTCTTCATCAAAGCGTGGTTCATCATAGTGCGCATGACTGTCAAATATTCCTAACATATCTCCGCTCCTGCAGGCATATCCTTTTCAGGTGTAAGAAGGGCAAGCTTACCATCAGCATCCTCCGCACATAAAAGCATTCCCTCTGAAAGAACACCGGCAAGCTTTGCAGGCTTAAGATTAACAAGTACCATAACCTTTTTGCCAACCATCTCCTCAGCAGAATAATGTGCCTTTATACCCGATACGATCTGTTTGACTTCACTTCCGATCTTAACCTGTGAGCATAAAAGCTTCTTTGACTTAGGAACCTCTTCACAGGCGATAATCTCACCGACCTGAAACTGGAGCTTCATAAAATCATCAAATGTTATCTCCGGTTTTCTCTCTATATCTATCACATCTTCCGTAGAAGCATCTGCTTCCTTGTCTTCTTCACCTTTTTTTGCATTATTTTCTGCATCTGCTGAGGTTGTCTGTTTGCCACATTTTTCCTCTACATGTTTTAAAACCTCATTAACATCAAGTCTTGCAAAAAGAATCTCCGGCTTTTCAACAACCCTTCTGCCGGATTCATACAGTCCAAATGTTGAAGCCTTATCAATCTCTCTCTTATCTGCATTAATCTGTGCAAGAATCTTATCAGAAGTCCCAGGCATATATGGCTCAAGAAGACTTGCACCAATACTGATACTTTCAACAAGGTTATATAAAACAGTCTCAAGTCTTGCTTTTTTGTCCTCATCCTTTGCAAGAGCCCATGGCATAGTCTCATCTATATACTTATTACAACGCTTGAATAAGTTAAATATCTCTGTAATTGCATCAGCAACTCTTAACTTATCCATCTTTGCAGTTACTCTGTCAACTGTAGTTGTTACGGTTTCTATAAGATCCTTATCAACATCGTCACTTACACCCGCATTGTTAACAATACCACCAAAATACTTATTTGACATGGAGATAGTTCTGTTAACAAGATTGCCAAGTGTGTTAGCAAGCTCAGAATTAATTCTCTCAACCATAAGTTCCCACGAAATAACACCATCGTTTTCAAAAGGCATCTCATGTAACACAAAATATCTTACAGCGTCTACACCAAATTCCGCCACAAGATCATCAGCGTACAATACATTACCTTTTGACTTACTCATCTTACCGTCACCCTGCAATAACCATGGATGTCCAAATATCTGCTTAGGAAGAGGAATATCAAGAGCCATAAGCATAATCGGCCAGTATATGGTATGGAATCTTAATATATCCTTTCCGATCAGATGAAGATCAGCCGGCCAATACTTTGTATAAAGCTCATCATTATCCCCATCAACATCATATCCAAGACCTGTAATATAGTTGCTAAGCGCGTCAAGCCATACATACACAATATGCTTGTCATCAAATGAAACAGGAATACCCCATTTAAATGATGACCTTGATACACACAGATCCTGTAATCCCGGCAATAAAAAGTTATTCATCATCTCATTCTTACGTGACTCCGGCTGAATAAATTCAGGATGCTCATTAATATGCTTAATAAGCCTGTCTGAATAATTACTCAGCTTAAGAAAATATGCCTCCTCCTTTGCAGGCTCACATTGTCTTCCGCAATCAGGGCATTTACCATCTACAAGCTGTGAGGATGTAAAAAATGATTCACAAGGGGTACAATACATTCCCTCATATTCTCCCTTATATATATCTCCCTGGTCATATAACTTCTTGAATATCTTCTGAACCTGCTTCTCATGATAATCATCAGTTGTCCTGATAAACTTATCATAAGAAGTATTCATCAGATCCCATATATCCTTAATCTGTCCTGATACATTATCCACAAATTCCTTAGGAGTAATTCCAACCTCTCCAGCCTTAAGCTCAATCTTCTGGCCATGTTCATCAGTTCCGGTCTGGAATCTTACATCATAACCCTGCATTCTCTTAAACCTGACTATAGAATCAGCTAACACAATCTCATACGTGTTACCAATATGCGGCTTACCGGATGTATAAGCAATCGCTGTTGTAAGATAATAGGTATTCTTTTCACTCATTTTATACACTCTCCTTGTCCGTGTTATTATATATATTAACTATCTAATACCATCTTATCAGTATTATATAATTATCTCCAGCTTTTAATTAACGTCATTACCTTCGCATAAATAAAAAAAATCCTTAAATGCATATGCACTTAAAGACGATTACTCGTGTTACCACTTTAATTCATCCATACCTCACGATACAGACCTCACAAACTGCAGCAATTACAGTTCTGCACTATAACGGGTGCTCCCGTCGTATCCTAAATATTATATATTATTATACTATGATGTTGGGGTCAAAAGCCCCCGACTTTGATGCCTGCGGATTGTTCCGTGCTTCGCACTCCCACAATCCACCCCGATATTCGCATATCGTGGGATTATCATATGCGGCACCTTTATAAATGCATTGCCATATCAAATATATAATATCTCAGTACGCAGCTCCGAGGCCATCTTCCACCAGTTATCTGTCACCCTTTCCCACCATCCGGATTCTCTATACACAGACCAATCTGATGTACTCTTCTCTTCATCACTAATTCTCTAATATAAAATATATATTCTATATTATTAATATATACGTATCTTGTCAAGACCTATAATTCTAACCACACACCACTATATTAAAATGATCTTATAGCTTCTGATTCATCATCGCTTTTACAAATTGACCTTATTATTACATCATAATTGTATGAATCATTTATCTTAACATTTACCTTGTCTCCAACCTTTTTTCCGACAAGTGCTTTCCCAAGGGGTGATTCAATACTGATAATCTGATTAAGTGAATCACTTCTTATTGTTGTTACAAGCTTATATGTTTCTTCACAATCATCTTCGATAGTATATATTGTTACCGTATCATTAAGCCCTACTTCATCTTCACCTGATTCATCTTCAACAATAATTGCTGTCTTAATCATTTTCTCAAGATATCTGATTCGGCTTTCATTTTGATTTTTATATTTCTTTGCAGCCTTATACTCAAAATTTTCACTAAGATCACCATGCGCCCTTGCTTCTTTTACATCTTCAAGAGCCTCTTTTCTTATAACAAGCTTTCTGTGATCTACCTCTTCCTGCATTTTTTCAATATCATGCTTTGTCAATCGGTCATACATATATTATCCCCCACAATTCTGCTAATATACAAGCTTCTATGCAAACTACTCAAATACCCTTTTAATACTGTCATAATGCAAAAATATCCCCTGCTTTGCATATTCTTCAATCTCTTCGATAGCTGCCAGCTTATATCCATCTGTCTCAGCTTCCTGCATATGTATATCTTTTTCATCAAAATCTGATATAAACTTATACACGTCCACGAAATAGTTATCACCATCGCCTGGATTTTCTCTCTTATAGGTAAATATATATCCACCTTCCCAGCCATTAACGTCAAGACCGGTTTCCTCAAATATCTCTCTCTTAACTGCGTCCTCAGAATCTTCTCCGGCCATAACTCCACCACCGGATACTTCCCACCATCCCGGTGCCCATGATTTTGTCATAACCCTTTTACTTATGAGATACCTGCCATCGGGTTTTGCAACCACACCCAGTACAGTAAGGTGATATTCACCATCCTTCAGGCACCAGTCATTACGCTTCATTGTCCTGCCTGTTCTTTTTTTATCAGCATCATAAATATCCCAAAATTCCATAGTATTGCTCCTTGTCCAATTTAAGTTTAACCTGTTACAGATAAGTAAATTGTCTGATGAACAAAAAAAGACTTATGACAAAATCTATCATAAATCCTTCAATAGTGAGTCACGGGGGAATCGAACCCCCGACAACTTGATTAAAAGTCAAGTGCTCTACCGACTGAGCTAGTGACCCATATTATAAAAAATAAGTGCCCAGAGCCGGAATCGAACCAGCGACACAGGGATTTTCAGTCCCTTGCTCTACCAACTGAGCTATCTGGGCATGCTGAAGTATATAATTGCGGGGGCTGGATTTGAACCAACGACCTTCGGGTTATGAGCCCGACGAGCTGCCTAACTGCTCTACCCCGCGATAATTAATATGTGCTTTTGCACAATGGATGGAGAAGGATTCGAACCTTCGAAGTCGTCGACAACAGATTTACAGTCTGCCCCCTTTGGCCACTCGGGAATCCATCCATAAAGCCGACAAACGGACTTGAACCGTTAACCTGCTGATTACAAATCAGCTGCTCTGCCAATTGAGCCATGTCGGCAAATAGTACTTTATTAGATTATAAATGGGACCTACAGGGCTCGAACCTGTGACCCTCTGCTTGTAAGGCAGATGCTCTCCCAGCTGAGCTAAGATCCCAAGTACTACTTCAAAGATTAACAATAATCTTTAGCGACCCAAAGGGGGCTCGAACCCCTGACCTCCGCCGTGACAGGGCGGCGCTCTAACCAACTGAGCCACTGGGCCTTAATTATATTCCGTACCTTCAAAACTACACACTGAACCAGAACCACTTTCATCCGTCCATGTCCAAGAACCTCCGTCCCTGGTCAAGCCTTCGACCTATTAGTAACAGTCAGCTCCATACATTACT
>CAKSBI010000022.1 GCA_934437985.1 uncultured Lachnospiraceae bacterium | reverse complement strand
ATAGATGAGGAGGTGGATAATATGTGTAATCTTAGCGAGGGAATATATCGAAAAGGAATAAAAGAAGGAATAAGCCAGGGGATAACCAAGGGAATAACAGAGGGTAGAAATCAGGGCGTATTATTGACATATATTAATATGATAATGAGGAAGCTTGGGAGAGACAAGCGTGAAGATATGATAATTAATGAGATGCTTGAGGATACCGATGCCAGTGAAGAAGAGGTGCGCAGAATATATGGTGTGGTAAGCAGTAACAGGCAGAGTTCAGCACAGGAGGTCCTTGAATTAATGATGGCGGAGATGTAGAAAACATTCCTGTCCTCTATGCTATTCAGTACAACCCACGTTACACAGGTCATGCTGCGAATAACGAGATGCTGATATTCATGAAAGGAGAAATGCTGTATGTCAACTGTAAAGGATCTGGATGAATTGCTGGAAAATTTTCTTAAAAGGGATATTCCCGGTTGTTCACTGCACGTTGTGCAAAAAGGAAAAGTATTATATGAAGGTTATCACGGAGTAACTGATATACATACTAGGAAGCCTGTGGATAAGAATTCGCTTTTCCGTCTGGCATCAATGTCAAAGATTCCAATGTACACAGCGATGATGATGTTATTTGAAAAGGGTAAGTTCCTTATGACAGATCCGGTAGGTGATTACCTGTCAGATTGGAAAACAAGTACCAAATATGAGAAACAGGCAAATGGCAGTGTGAAAGTAGTTCCTACAAGCCGCCCTATGCTTATTAAGGATGTAATGACTATGCGTTGTGGCCTGCCGTATTGTAATTTTGATGGTGAGACAGAGGATATAACGCTTGCAGGAATGATGGAGTGTATGCGTCCGCTTTGGAAAAAGGGATATTTTACATTGCAGGAACAGCTTGCAGCAGTAAGCAGGGCGCCGCTTGCGTGTGATCCGGGTGAGCAGTGGATATATGGATTCTCAAGTGAGATTGCAGCGGGGCTTATTGAGGTGCTTTGTGACAAATCGATTAATGATGCATTGAAAGAGATGATATATGATCCATTGGAGATGAATAGTACGGGTGCAGTATTTTTTGGGGATACAAAGGACAGAATGGTGAGCCTCTATGCGAAGAATGATAAGGGAGAATTGGTACCTGGACCTGGGTTCTTTGACAAAAAGCATCTGCCGGGAAAGGAAAATGAAGGAGGATGGGGACGTTTATTTTCTAATGGTAAAGATATGTCAAAGCTGATGCAGATGCTTGCCTGTGGTGGTGAGTATAACGGAAGAAAAATAATGGGGAGAAAGACTATAGACCTGCTTAGAACGAATACACTAAGACCTGATGGGCTCGGAGGTGTATATGAGGGCGGTTATGGTTATGGATATGGTTTCAGGACATTAATTGATAAGGAAAAGGGTAACAATAATGGTTCACTTGGCGCATTTGGATGGACAGGTGGATTTGGAAGCTGGTGCGAGGCTGATCCGGAGGAAGGACTTTCGATAGTGTATATGCATAACATCATGCCGGATGATGAGCAATATTGCCATCCAAGGATAAGGAATGCTGCGTATGGGCTGCTATAAGCAGGGTTATGGATAATATTGAGTAAGAATACTAATTCAGTTCGACTTTAAGCATATTCCACCCCTCTTAAACATACATTGTAAAGAATGTATGTTTAAGGGGTTTTTTACGTGAAAGATTATATTGAAGAGAGGGCCATAAAGGTTGCAAATTACATAATCGAATCCAATGCTACAGTAAGACAGACTGCTAAAAAATTTGGGATAAGTAAGAGTACTGTACATAAGGACGTTACTGACCGCCTGATGCAGATTAACCCATCCCTTGCAAGTGATGCCAGACAGGTGCTTGACCTTAACAAATCGGAAAGACATATCAGGGGGGGGATGGCAACTCGTGAAAAATATCTCCATAAACAATATGGACGATAACATTGTTATGGAGTGATGTGTATGTGGATTGATTCGCATAAAGAAATAACCAGCGGTCTGGAGGTGGAGGAATATGATCCGGATCTTACGGATGAATACGTGTATCCTGTACGATGCGGGGTATGCAGACCGGGTGAAGTAATAGTATCAGAGGGACAATATGTAAGAGCAGGGCAGAAGATAATAGAAGCAGGCAGGGGAATATCTGCGTGTGTACATGCGTCAGTATCTGGAAAGGTAGTGGTTGTAGAACCAAGGAGCATAATAGGGGAAGAAAATGTATTGTGCGTAGTAATAAAAAATGATAAGAAATATACTGAATATAATGAATACACAGAATACGAGCGTCGGCACATAATTAACATTGTCAAGGAAGCCGGAGTGATCGGTATGGGCGGGGCAGGATTTCCGGCACATATTAAGTATATGGTTAAAGAACCGGAAAAAATCAGGTATATTATTGCAAATGCGGCTGAATGTGAGCCGTATGTTACGTCGGATCACAGGATGCTTAAGGAACGTATGGAAGAGATAGAGGGAGGCCTTAAAATACTTGGCAGAATATTCCGGAATGCCAGATTGATACTGGCTGATGGCAATACAATAACTGAGATTAATGGCAAAAACAAAATGCAAGGCAACAGGGCAGACAGAAAAAAAACAGACAGGAACAGGACATACAGGGATAGATCAGGCAGCAGTAGATCAGGCAGCAGTAGATCAGACAGATGCGATTACCCACATGGTGCAGAGAGACAGCTGGTATATGCGGTTACCGGCTATAGGCTTAAAGCCGGAGAGCTTCCTTTCAGGGCAGGCTGTATTGTTAATAACGTGCATACACTGAGTGCTGTATATAATGCAGTATTCAGAGGGCTGCCATCAATAAAAAGAATAGTGACAGTTACAGGTGGGGGAATCGGCAGGCCGGTCAATTATCTTGTCAGGTTAGGCGCAGACATACAGAATGTAATACAATCCTGTGGAGGACTTAAAAATGACCATGTAAATGTAATTGCCGGTGGACCGATGATGGGAACGGCTCTTAATACACTGCATGTACCAGTAATGAAAACTACATCCGGTATTGTATGCATAGATAATAGTGGTTCTGAAAAACGCATGACAGAATGTATCAGGTGTGGCCGTTGTATACAGGTCTGTCCATGCGGACTTAAACCGTACAGGGAGACTGGAGAGACGGAGTGTATGGGCTGTGGGTGCTGTGCGTATGTGTGCCCGGCAGGGCGTGAGCTGACTTTATCAATGCATAGAAAGGGTTAAATGTAGATGCAGAAACAATATGCACCATACATAAGAACGTCAGACAGTACCTCGGGGATAATGATGGATGTGTGCATTGCACTTATACCAGCCGCAGTATTTGGAGTATACGTATATGGAATATGTGCGCTGCTTGTTATAATATTAAGTGTATGTTCCTGTGTGGCAAGTGAAATGCTATGGCAGCTTTTGATGCACAGGGAGGTTACTGTGTCTGATGGAAGTGCAGCTGTCACGGGACTGTTACTCGCACTTACGCTGCCTCCGAAAACAGAATGGTGGATACCTGTGTCCGGAGGCACATTTGCAATAATAATAGTTAAGCAGCTGTATGGCGGACTTGGAAAGAATATAATGAATCCTGCACTTGCTGCAAGGTGTTTTCTTTTAATATCATTTGCAAGGCAAATGACAGAATACAGGCTTCCATTTGTTGATGCGGTATCAGCTGCCACACCGCTTGCAGCAGCCGGAATGGGAGAAAATATTGATATTGTAAGGTTATTTGCAGGTCTGGTGCCGGGCTGTATAGGTGAAGTATCGGTGCCTGCGCTGTTGATCGGGGCAGTGTATCTGATATATAAAAAGGTTATCACGCTGCTTATCCCTGTAACATATATTACTTCCTTTCTGATGTATATTGTGTTATATTCATTGTTAAACGGAATATGTATCAATATGGGGCAGATTGGTGTGCAGCTGTTTGGCGGTGGGCTGATTCTGGCAGCATTTTTTATGCTGCCAGATTATGTTACAAGTCCGGTGTCGCCTGCTGGCAGGATTATATACAGCGTGGCCGCCGGTATCCTTACCGGGGTACTGCGGTGTCAGGGCAGCAGTGCGGAAGGAGTTTCATTTGCTATATTATGTGCTAATATGCTTGTTCCGTTAATTGATAAGATAAGTAATTACCTGGAAAGTACAATTCCGGTCAGGAGGGAGATATAACATGGCTGTAAGAAAAATAAAGAGGAAAGGTGACAATATGTTAAGGGACGCACTGATACTGTGTGCGATTACACTTGTACTTGGATCAGCGCTTGGTGTTACTTACATGATGACCAGATCACCTATAGATAATGGTGCCATTGCAGCAAAAAATGAGGCGTATGTAAGGACATTTCCCGGTCAGGAAGTGAAGCCTGTGGAAGATGAGACGCTGAATGGGCTGATTAAAAACAAAGGAACGACCGGAGAAGGTGATGATACTGTAATAATTTCAGACGGAGCAGTTATTGACGATAAGTCGGGAACAAAAATCGGATATTCATTTATTGCAGCTGCAAAAGGCTATAATGGAAATGTTACGGTATCAGTTGGTGTTGACTGCGGCGGTGTTATAACCGGAATTGATATTGTATCCATGAATGAGACAGCGGGTCTTGGTGCTAATTGTACTGAAGCCTCATTTAAGGGGCAGTTCACCGGAAAGTCGGGCAGTATAGTGACTGGTGAGGATATAGATGCCATATCGGGGGCAACAATAACTACTGATGCGGTTGTGTCTGCCGTAAATGCATGTTTAAGGCTTGTCTCCGAAATGTAGGTAATATGTTATGGGGAAGCATGGAGCAGTAAAGCGTGTAAGAATTTTGAAACAATAATAATGCATGGAGGTTACAATTGAATAAATATCTGAAACAGGTAAAGACGGGCGTGATAGACCAGAATCCTACATTTGTTCTTATGCTTGGAATGTGTCCGACACTTGCGGTTACTACCAGCCTTATTAATGCAGTCGTAATGGGGATTTCTACAGCTGTAGTACTGATTCTGTCAAATACGCTTGTTTCACTTATGAGAAATATTATTCCTGATAATGTCAGAATACCTGCATATATTGTTATTACATCATCACTTGTAACGGTAACAGGATTCATACTGCAGGCATATTTTCTTGAATTATATAATATACTTGGAGTTTATATACCACTTATTGTGGTTAACTGTATAATACTTGGACGTGCAGAAGCATTTGCGTCGGATAATCCCATACTTTTGTCCTTTGCTGATGGCATTGGTATGGGAACTGGATTTACAATGGGTCTTTCAGTGATAGGGGCTTTAAGAGAACTGCTTGGCAGCGGCAGGCTTCTTGGAATTAATATTAATGAAATAGTCCTTGGCGGCAGATATACACCGGTTTCCATACTGGTGCTGGCACCGGGGGCTTTTTTTGTACTTGCTTTCATATGTGCGTTAAAGAACAGATTGCAGAGGGGTAAAAATGAAAACAGATATAGAGACAAATGTACAGATAATATGAAATGCAGTGCATGCCGGAAATGTGGTATGTGCCAAAAATCAGTTATATGCCAAAAATAAGCTATTAGTCAAAGGTGAGGGGGTGTAAATAACGAATCTGTTAAGTATATGTATTACTGCTGCTATTGTAAATAATGTTATACTCAGTCAGTTTATGGGGATATGTCCGTTTATCGGGGTGTCAAAGAGGATGTCGTCTGCAAAAGGAATGGGCGTGGCAGTGCTGCTCGTTATCGTTATGGCGGTTATTATAACATATCCTGTGAGAATGCTGCTTTTGGCACTGGATCTCATTTATCTTGAAACAATAATGTATATAATGATAATTGCGGCACTTGTCCAGATAACAGCCATGGTAATCGAAAAATATAACAGAAGCCTGTATGATTCACTGGGTGTATATCTGCCACTTATTACGACAAATTGTGCAGTGCTTGGAACTGTTGTAAAGAGCTCGTGGCTTGGTTATGGTTTCATTGAGTGCATTGTCTATGGAATAGGGGTGTCACTTGGATTTTGCATGGCAATATTGATAATGGCCGGGATCAGGGAAAGAATTGATAATGAGGAGATGGTTCCCGAAGCATTCAGGGGGATGCCGTTAGTACTTATAACGGCCGGACTTATGGCAATTGCGTTTAGTGGGTTTTAGGGGATTGGAGGCATAAAATGGGCGTTATAGTGCAGTCGGCGGTACTTCTTGGTGTATGTGGTCTTGTGATAGGAATTGTCCTTGGCATCATGGGAAGACTATGTTCCTCTGATGATGTGGCATTTGATGAAAAAGTACGGCTTATTGAAAAAGAATTGCCGGGGTATAACTGTGGTGCATGTGGATATCCGGGATGCGGAGAACTTGCAAAAGCAATTGTTTTGGGTGAGGCATCAATTGATTATTGCCAAATTATAAAAGCTTTGAAAAATAAGCAGAAAATCTAATGCAGGGTTGTTGTTTTTTGAATAATACAAATATATAATGTATCTGTATATACTACGAAGGAGAGATCATTATGGAAGCTGCATTACGAGACAGACTTGAAAAACATGGTGTTGATACAGCCATGGGTATAGAAGCGCATATGGGTAATGAGGCTATGTATGAGAGGATTCTCAGACTGGTTTTGTCTGATACTTCCTTTGAGATGCTTTTTAATGCTGCCGAGTCTGAGGATGCTGAGGTGATATTTGATATATCACATTCGCTCAAGGGTACTCTTGGCAATCTGGGACTGGAGGAATTACGCCTGCTTGTAACCGATATATGTGAATCAACGCGCGCCGGAAGTATAGAAGGTGTTAAGGATAAGATATATAAGGTTCAGGAGATATATAACAGTCTGGTTGAATGCATGTAGTATCTGATATTATTTATGCATAATAATTTTAGAGTAATGGAATTTATATATATTATTTTACATATGGAGGATTGTGATTATGCCAGACTTTGAGTTATTCAGACTTTTTCAGAGTGGTATGATATTACAGCGTGACTGCGAGGTGTCTGTATGGGGATTTGCAAGACCGGGGGTGAAGGTGTGTGTAAAGCTTGATGATACCGGATATGAGGCAGTTACGGATGCTGAAGGTGAGTTTGAGGTAAAGGTTCGCACAGGTAATGCGGGCGGACCACATAACATGGTTGTATATAATGAATCCGGCAGGGTTGATATAGATGATATACTTTACGGAGATGTGTATATGATAAGCGGGCAGTCTAATATGCAGCTTCCTGTTGAGAGGACGATTGATCTTATAGGAAGCCGTCTGCCGGATATCAATCTGCCTGAGATAAGGGAGTTCAGGGTTCCCGAGAAGTTCATGTTTGGGGAAGTGAACAGGCAATTTGATGAGTGCCGCTGGTATAAGGCTGTTTTGCCGGATCTGCCCCTGATGAGTGCAACCGGCTTTAATTTTGCTGAGAATATATATAATAATGAAGGTATACCTGTAGGCCTTATCAATAATTCAATAGGTGGAACGCCAATTGAAGCACATCTTCCGGAAGAAGTCTTGAGAAGAATCGGGGGATATGAAAAGGTTCTTGATAAATGCAAAGATAAAGAGTGGGTACTTGCAGTTATTGAAGCTGATAATAACAGGATAAATGACTGGAACACAAGGCTGTATATGTCAGATCCGGGATATGTTAATGATATTGCAGTATTTGCAGCACCTGAATATGATGACACGGAGTGGCAGGAGATCAATGTTCCTGTATTCTTCGGAGACATGGAGATTGGTGATTATCATGGTTCCGTCTGGTTCAGAAAGAGGTTTGACATTCCGGAAGGCTGTAATACCGATGGTGCCCTTTTAAGGCTTGGAACATTAATTGACGCAGACACGACGTATATTAATGGTGTTAAAGTCGGTGAGACCGGGTATATGTACCCGCCAAGAAGATATCAGGTTCCGGACGGAGTATTAAAGACCGGAACTAATGTTGTTGCCGTCAGGCTGACTGTTAACCGTAATACAGGCGGTTTTACACCGGGTAAGAGATACTGCCTGCAAGGCAGTGGATATATATATGAGGGCGGTTACAATGGACAGGCTTGTATGCCCGCTGATGCCGCACCTGCGTACGGAAGATGGGAGATTGACCTTTCGGGCGCATGGAAGTATACACTCGGATATTCTATGGAAGAGCTTCCTATGCAGACGTTTTTTATTTACAAGCCGTCTGCATTATATAACGGAATGATGTATGCATTAAGGCGTATTGCCTGTGTTGGAGGCTTGTGGTATCAGGGTGAGTCAAATGATTCGTCGCCAATAGGTTATGCAGGGTTTATGAAAGAGCTTATAAGCTGTTGGAGAGAATGGTTTGGTGATATACCATTTATCTATGTCGGACTTCCGCAGTTCGATGATCCGGCAAGGGTTGTTGCCAGGGATTCATGGGCAATAATCAGGGAAGAACAGAGAAGAGTACTGACTGAGGTTGATAACACTGCAATGGCGGTAACAATTGATGTGGGTGAAGCCAATGACCTTCATCCACAGACCAAGGCTGCTGTTGGAAAAAGGCTTGCACTTGCGGCAGAGGCACTTGTATATGGCAGAGATATAGAATACAGCGGTCCCGAGATTGTCGGAATCAGCTATAATGAAGATGATAATACATTAAGTCTTAAGTTTTCACATTGTAGCAGCGGAATAAAAGCAGTTAATGATAACAGTTACTTTGAACTTGGTTATTCTGACGTGGATGTTGATAACGTATATGATCCTTCCATAGACTGGGTAAATGTTCCTTCATACACAATCGATGGAAATGACGGGATAATACTAGAAAATAAATACAATACAGACAGAAAGCCGGCTGCAGTGAGATATTGTTTTGACAACTGTCCGGACAATCCGCCTGTATATAATGGTGAGGGATTACCTGCCATTCCATTTGCAGTGTTATTATAAATATACGTGCAGTTAATGATTTGCTGTTTTATTGTTTTACTGCAATGCAGATTGATACAGCATGAATTTTTTGAGCTCTGCCTCATTCATACGGCTTATACGGCTGTTGTGAAAGGCAGGGTCATTTGTTACATCTTTACCGAACCAGCCGGGTATGCTGTATGACAGAGCCTGTTCTTCAGATTCAAATTCAACCTCAGCCATAATAAAGCCTTCGAGTGAGCCATGGAAGATATCAAGCTCAATAAGAAGTCTGTTTTTGTCAGGAATACGGTATCTCGTTTTTGATATGACAAGTCCGTCTGCTTTTTTAATAAGATGTGAATAGCTTTCTGCTGTCAGTGGATGCTCGTATTCTTCGCGTAACATCATACCGCCGGATTTGTATGTCAGGATATAATTATCATCCTTTTTTCTTACCCTGACTACAGGGGCTGTACAAAGGTATCCCTGTTCAATGCATGAGCATGGATATTCATTAAGATTTTCGGGTGGTTTTTTTACAAGAAATTTCCGTTCTATTTCGTATACCGGTTGTTTGTCGGTGCTCATAAATATTTCCTCCATTTGCTGATGTATCTGGCATTGCAGACCGGGGCTTCCCCCAAACATCATATTTTTATAATAACATATTTAAAACAATATAGGTTAATATATCTCAAATTGTATCATCCGGCACACCCGGTGAGTGTTCCGTAAAAATATACCGGCAGTATCTGCTGTAACAACAGAACTGATTGACAAGCGATAAGTGGAATATTATTATATATACAGGGTTTGCAGGGAAAGACTGTACTATTCCTGAAAGATGATATGTGAATATGGTAAGGGGGAGAATGTAATATGATGAAGGATTTTTACAGTGATGATGATCTTAAGGATCTGTTAGCAGAGATGGAAGAAAATGGTTCGCAGGAGGATGCTGAGGACGAAGAGATGCTTGCTTCACAGAGACGTTATGAGGAGATATTGAAGAAGCATAAAAATTAATTATCAATTATAGAATACACCGGCTCCGTTATGCGGTTCCGGTGTATTTTTTTCTGATGCTGTCACGTTCATCGTTATCAAGTTCAATATAATTGGCATACTCAATATCCATTAATGTCATATGGCGTTCACATTTGTAACAGGTGAAATTATTGTTAGTAACGAATCTGTAGCTGCCGCAATCCGGGCAAATATACACCTTAAGCATATGATATCAACTCCCTTGAGAATAGTGTAATATCATGGGGTGTATATTGCAATTATTACTCGTCGCAAGTTACGACCAGTGTTGACACCTGATCGTAATTGAAACGTGTAAAATCACGTTTACCCTTTGAATTGTCAGAATGTGACAGACCATCCTGGGGCTTATCTGTGGAAGAAGCTGCAGATGGCTGCGGTGATGGTGATACCGGTGAAGCTGAAGCCACAGGCTTATTGTCAGCTGCTTTTGTTACCGTAAGTGTATATGAACTTGAGCGGCCATTGGATATTGAAGCGTGTATGACAGTCTGACCGGCTGATACCGCAGTTACTGTACCATTACTGCTTACTGTTGCAACAGCCATATTGTCAGATGAATACAGTGGCATCTCATTGGATATATTAGGCTTGATCACAGCCTTGATCCTTTTAGCTGCGCCTTCGGTCAGGGTATATCTTTTTTTATTAAACTTAACGCTTGCCGCATTAGGTGATACAATTACCTTACAGGTTAATGTTGAAACCAGTTTATCATCCTGGTCATATACATAAGCAGTTATAGTTGTGCTGCCTGAAGACTTAGGCTTAACACGGCATGATCTGCCCTTTGGTTTTGCTATATCTGCAATAGAGCTGTCTGCCGATTCAAATGATACCCTATAGCTGTCGCGGGTATTATATACGCGGAGCTTGTATGCTGAAGCACGGGTAATATTCAGGATACGCACGTTGAGCCGGGGCATTCTTGATACAGCCGCATTGCTTACAGCCGCATTGAATATTGTAGTGAAAAAGCATACAAGTATAAGTATAATTAACAGCTTTCTGTTATTCTTCATATGAAGTGCTCCTTTATAATAATGTTCACCTGTCCCAATTCTATGTCAGTACTATACAGGGAGTGTTTGTCACAAACATGTCATTGCTATGTGAATTAATCTTAGCTGTGACATTTATTTGTTACAAATAATAGTGTATAATAGAAAAAATGATTTGTAACGGAGGTTTATTATGTCGTATATATTAATTGCAGATGATAATCAGGATATAACAGATATTTTATCTACATATGTAGAAAATGAAGGCTATGAACCGGTCGTGGCAAAGGATGGTATGGAGACGCTTGTACAGTTTGCAAAGTATTCCCCGGTACTTGTGCTGCTGGATGTTATGATGCCTAAGAAGGATGGTTACCAGGTTTGCCGTGAGATAAGGGAGAAGTCTGACGTACCTATTATACTTATTACTGCCAGGGGGGAAGATTTTGAGCGCATTATGGGACTTGATATCGGGGCAGATGATTATATAGTAAAGCCGTTCAGCCCGAGTGAGGTTATGGCAAGGGTAAGGGCGGTATTAAGAAGAATCAACAAAAAGGAGACTGATATTAATTCCAGGGGAGTACTTACTATCAGTACCCTTACAATTAATATAGAAGAATATAGTCTTACGATTGCCGGAAATAAGATTCCGCTTACAAAAAAAGAGATAGAGACAATGTGGATTCTTGCAGGTAACCCGAATAAAGTATTTACAAGGGACAATCTTCTCGACAGTCTGTGGGGAATTGATTACTATGGAGATACAAGGACTGTAGATTCACATATTAAGAGATTAAGGGCCAAGATTGATTCGGTAGAGCATCCTGAATGGAAGATCAAGACCATATGGGGACTTGGCTATAAGTTTGAATTAGAAGAATAAAGAGGGGCGGAAGTATTTTGGGTAAGCGTATAAGAATTTATGACAGGTTATATTTCCGTTTCCTTAGCGTATTCGGAATAGTATGTTCGGTTATGGTTGTAATAATCGGAATTGTTTTTATGCGCATGTATGAAAGGGATGTTATTGATGAATATGTTAACCAGCTTGAATCAGATGCGCATAACATTGCAGAGAAGATAGAAGACTATGTTATTGATGACATGTCCGGGGAATATATCGATTATATGGTTGCGATTGAATCTGTATTGGAAAGCCAGATGGTTGATGTGTGGGTAATGCCGTACAAAAAGACCGGGAACAGACTGGAAGCCAGATATGTTAATGTTAATATATCATATAAGGATATGTCTAAGAGTATGAAAATGCTTGTTAAGAAGGTTATGAAAAATAACGTGGCTGCCTCAAACCGCGGCTATGATGAGATATATGAGACAGAGCTTATCAGGGCTTCGTCACCGGTACATGATGCCGGGGGTAATGTTATAGGATGTGTTCTTCTTAATGCTGTTGCAGATGAAAAAATGGGTACTATTTCCAGGGCAAAAAGCATTGTAATATTCAGTATGCTGATTGCGTGGATCGTTGCTTTGGTGCTTGCCGTATTTCTGTCAAGCCAGCTCTCAAAGCCTATCAGCAGGATACGCAGGACAACAGTCAGGCTTGCTGAAGGAGATTATTCTGCGAAGACAGGGCTTAAGTATGCAGGTGAGATAGGTGAGCTTGCCAATACGGTTGATATGCTTTCGGACAGGCTTGTGGAAAATGAACATATAAGAGAAGAGATAGAGCAGGGCAGAAGAGATTTTTTTGCCAATGTATCGCATGAATTAAGGACACCGATAACGGTTATACGTGGATATACGGAGTCGCTTGCGGATGGTTATGTAACCGATCCCGGAAAGGTTCAGCACACTTATGACAGAATGTTGAATGAGTGCAGGGGAATCGAAAGGCTTGTTGGGGATCTTTTGATATTATCGAAGATGCAGAATCCGGAATTTCAGATTGAACGTGAGCCGGTAAGTGTTGTCCAGGTGTTTGAAGACGTAATAAAGAGTGCGAAGAAGCTGAGCGAGGATAAGAATATTGATATACGGTTTGGGTCAAATGATGAATATGGGTTCGTCATGGGTGACTATGACAGGCTGCGACAGATGTTTATGGTTATAATAGATAATGCTGTCAAGTTTTCTTATAATGACTCACATATTGATATTAATATAGACAAGCGGGATAAGTTATATATAAGTATTACTGATTATGGCACAGGAATCCCGGCAGATGCACTTCCTAATATATTTGATAAGTTTTACCGCTCCAAGCTGCAGATGAACGAAAAGGGTTCAGGGCTGGGACTTGCTATCGCAAAGAGTATTGTAACAAAGCATGGGGGAACAATTGAAGTGGAGAGTAAGGAAGGAGAGGGAACTACATTTACATTTGTGCTGGGGAGTGTCGAATTGTCAGATTATATGTAGATTCCTGCAATTAGTATATTTTACAGCGTCCGGATGTACGGCTGTATGAGACAGTTGCTATGCAGTATATTTTATGATATTATATACAGATTAATGGTTAGAACGTTCAGCAGGGCAGAAGTATTTCTGCATGAAAGGATATGATTAAGAGGGATGGAGAAACAGTTCGTTTTATCGGTTACGATACCATGTTATAATTCTGAGGCGTACATGGCAAAAGCAATAGAATCCGTGCTTGCAGGCGGTGATGGAATAGAGATAATTGTGGTTGATGATGGGTCAAAGGATAATACCAGGCGGATAGGTGAAGAATATGCCGGCAGGTATCCTGACACTGTCAGGATTATTTCAAAAGAAAATGGTGGTCATGGAAGCGCAGTTAATACAGGTATTCAGAATGCGCGTGGAGTATACTTTAAGGTTCTTGACAGTGATGACTGGCTTGATAAGGAAAGCCTTGTAAATGCAGTATCATTTCTCAGGGATACAATAGATACAGGTAAGGAGCTTGATATGTTCCTTGCCAATTACGTATATGAGAGAGTTCACCTTGGTAAGCAAAAGTCGATTAATTACCGCTCAGTGCTTCCGGTGGGTAAGTTCTTTGGATGGTCAGATATTAAGAACTTCAGGCCGAGCCAGAATATCCTTATGCATTCGGTCATATATAAGACGGAGATCTTAAGGAGCTGTGATGTAGAGCTTCCGGAACATACATTTTATGTTGACAATATATTTGTATACAAACCCCTCCCGGCAGTCAGGACAATGTATTACATGGATATGGATCTGTATAGATATTATATTGGAAGAGAAGACCAGTCAGTTAACGAGAAGGTCATGATGGGAAGAATAGACCAGCAGCTTAAGGTAACGAAGCTTATGATCGGTTACCATGATGTTCCCGCGATTGAAAATGAGAAGCTCAGGACATATATGGTTAAGGATATTGCCATGATGATGACAATAAGCTCTGTGTTCCTAATAAAGGAGAATACGGCGGAGAGCCTTAAGAAGCGTGATGACCTTTGGAAGTACCTTAAGGATACTAATCCTGAGCTTGATAAGTTAGTTAAGCATAACTTATTGGGAAGACTGATGCAGATGAATACGCTCGCAGGACGTAAGATTATTATATTAGGTTACACGCTTTCGAGAAAGATTATTGGATTTTCATAAAAGATGTTTATTAATATGATATAAGCTGATATTACCCAATCCCCGGTCCCATTGCGGAATGCGGGGATTTTTGTGTGTTTTGGATAAAATACCTCACTGTTTCGTGTTTAATGAATCGTTGACAACTTTTCAAATATATAATATCATTGGAATATTAAGATTTAACGCGTTAAATATGTAGTTATGCAGGAGGAGATATACATGTATAAAAAAGTCTCGACAGATTTGAAGTTTGTTGACAGAGAAAAGGAAGTACTTAAGTTCTGGAACGAGAATAACATATTCGGGAAGAGTATAGATATCAGGGCTGATGGGGAACCATACACATTTTATGACGGACCGCCAACAGCTAACGGTAAGCCACATATCGGACATGTTCTTACACGTGTTATCAAGGATATGATTCCGAGATATAGGACGATGAAGGGATATAAGGTTCTCAGAAAGGCCGGATGGGATACACACGGACTTCCTGTTGAGCTTGAAGTAGAGAAGAAGCTTGGACTTGATGGCAAGGAGCAGATTGAGGAATATGGTCTTGAGCCATTCATCCAGGAATGTAAGGAAAGCGTATGGAAATATAAGGGTATGTGGGAGCAGTTTTCAGGTACCGTTGGTTTCTGGGCTGATATGGATGATCCATATGTAACATACCATAATTCATTTATAGAATCTGAATGGTGGGCACTGAAGCAGATATGGGATAAGAAGCTTCTGTACAAGGGCCATAAGATTGTACCTTACTGCCCACGTTGTGGAACACCTCTTTCAAGCCATGAGGTTGCGCAGGGCTATAAGGATGTTAAAGAAAAGTCAGTTATTGCCAAGTTCCGGGTTAAAGGAACAGAGGATGAATATATACTTGCATGGACAACCACGCCATGGACACTTCCGTCAAACGTTGCCCTTTGTGTGAATCCTGTAGAGACTTATGTAAAAGTTAAGGTACAGGTCAATGCACAGAATGATGTTGTTAAGGAAGGCGAAGAAGATACAGCGGTTAAGACAGAGTACTACTACCTTGCGCAGGCACTTCTTTCGGTAATTGACGGTGCATATGAAGTTGTTGAGTCATACGTTGGTAAAGACCTTGAGTACAAGGAGTATGAGCCATTATTTGATTATGCTAAACCTGGTAAAAAATGCTACTATGTTACATGTGATGGTTATGTAACACTTACGGATGGTACAGGTGTTGTCCATATTGCACCTGCATTTGGTGAGGATGATGCCAAGGTCGGACGTAACTATGACCTTCCGTTCGTCCAGCTTGTTGATGAAAAGGGTGAATTTAAGGAAGAAGTTACAGATCTTGCCGGAGTATTCTGCAAGAAGGGTGACGAAGCAATACTTAAGATGCTTGGAGCTAAAGGACTTCTTTTCAAGGTACTTAAGTTTGAACACAGCTATCCATTCTGCTGGAGATGTGATACACCTCTTATCTATTATGCGAGGGAGTCATGGTTTATTAAGATGACCGCTGTTAAGGATAGGATGATAGCTAATAATAAGACAATTAACTGGATTCCTGAGAGTATCGGAAAGGGAAGATTTGGTGACTGGCTTGAGAATCTTCAGGACTGGGCTGTAAGCCGTAACCGATATTGGGGAACACCGCTTAATGTATGGGAATGTGAATGTGGACATATGCATGCGATCGGAAGCATTGAAGAGCTTAAGTCAATGTCAGATAACTGTCCGGATGACATCGAGCTTCACCGCCCGTTTATTGATGCGGTTACAATTAAGTGTCCATGCTGTGGTAAGCAGATGCACAGGGTGCCTGAAGTTATTGACTGCTGGTTCGATTCAGGTTCAATGCCATTTGCACAGTGGCACTATCCATTTGAAAATAAAGAGATATTCGAGGAGAATTTCCCTGCTAACTTTATTAGTGAGGCAGTTGACCAGACAAGAGGATGGTTCTATTCACTCCTTGCAATATCAACATTGATATTTGATAAAGCCCCATACAAGAATGTTATTGTACTTGGTCTTGTTCTTGATGGAGAAGGGCAGAAGATGAGTAAGTCGAAGGGCAACGCTGTTGACCCATTTGATGCACTGGAAAAATATGGTGCTGATGCGATCAGGTGGTACTTCTATATTAATAGTGCTCCATGGCTTCCTAACAAGTTCCATGACAGGGCGGTTGTTGAGGGACAGCGTAAGTTCATGGGTACATTGTGGAACACCTATGCGTTCTTCACACTGTATGCTAATATTGATGAATTTGATGCAACGAAATATACACTTGAATATGACAAGCTTCCTGTAATGGACAGATGGATCCTCTCAAGACTTAACACAACTGTTAAGGAAGTTGATGATAATCTTGCCAATTACAGAATCCCTGAGACAGCACGTGCACTTCAGGAGTTTGTTGATGAGCTTAGTAACTGGTATGTAAGGCGTGCAAGAGAACGTTTCTGGGCTAAGGGAATGGAGCAGGATAAGATTAATGCATATCTTACACTTTACACATCGCTTGTAACAATAAGTAAGGCAGCGGCACCGATGATACCATTTATGACAGAGGATATCTACCGTAACCTTGTATGTGGAATTGATCCTTCGGCACCTGAGAGTGTTCACCTGTGTGACTTCCCTGAGGCTGACGAGAGCATGATCGATACGGCGCTCGAGGCAGAGATGGAAGAGGTTCTTAATGCGGTTGTGCTGGGACGTTCATGCCGTAATTCTGCTAATGTTAAGAACCGTCAGCCGCTTAATAAGATGTATATAAAAGCTGATAAGAAGCTGTCGGATTTCTATATTGGAATAATTGCTGATGAGCTTAATGTAAAGTCTGTTGAGTTTACAGATGATGTAAGTGCATATACAGATTACCTGTTTAAGCCACAGCTCAGGACACTCGGTAAGAGATTTGGAAAGCAGATTAATGTACTCAAGGAGACACTTGCAAACCTTGATGGAAGTGCTGCGATGGCAGAGCTTAATGAGAAGGGTTCAATAACAATTACACTTGATGGAACAGAAGAGGTAATTGAGAAGGATGATCTTCTTATAGAGGCGCTCCAGACAGAGGGATATGTGTCTGAATCTAATAACGGCGTTACAGTAGTGCTTGATACTAACCTTACAGATGAGCTTGTTGAGGAAGGATTTGTCAGGGAGATAATAAGCAAAATCCAGAATATGCGTAAGGATTCAGGCTTTGAGGTTATGGATCATATTAAGGTATACCAGTCAGGTAATGACAGGATAAAGGATATTCTTCTTAGAAATGAAGATACAATTAAGAGGGAAGTTCTCGCAACTGATATAATTACAGATTCTGTGGATGGTATATCAAAGGAATGGACTATCAATGGAGAGGCCTGCGTGCTTGGTGTGTGTAAGCAGTAACAGCGTATAGGAGAACCGGTATATTGGGGTTGATGGTCACTGTTAAGTATATTTTTTAAGGAGGTTTTTCATGAAGAAAAAGGAGATAACTAAGGAAGAGCTTAGGCAGGAAATTGAGAATTACCTTAAGATTTTGTACAGAAAGACAATTGATGAAGCTGATAACCAGCAAGTTTTCCAGGCGTTGTCATACGCACTTAAAGATGATATCGTTGATAAATGGATGGCTACACACAAGCAGTATGAGAAGCTTGATTCCAAAACTGTATACTATCTGTCGATGGAGTTCCTGACAGGCAGGGCACTTGGTAATATTATCATCAACCTTAAAGCTGATAAGGTTGTAAGGGAGACACTTGAAGAGATTGGGTTTGATCTTGATGCAATAGAGGACGAAGAGCCGGATGCAGCTCTTGGCAATGGTGGCCTTGGAAGACTTGCCGCATGTTTCCTTGATTCACTTTCGTGTCTTGGATATCCTGCATATGGATGCGGCATCAGATATAAATATGGTATGTTCAAGCAGAAGATTGAGAATGGATTCCAGGTAGAGGCACCGGATGACTGGCTTGCCCAGGGCAATCCTTTCGAGATGAAGAGGGCAGAATATGCTACTGAAGTTAGGTTTGGCGGCTATGTGGCTGTCCGTAAAAATGAACAGGGAAGAGACTGTTTTGTCCAGGAGGGTTATCAGTCAGTGAGGGCTGTACCATACGACCTTCCAATTGTTGGATACAACAATAATATTGTTAATACACTCCGTATCTGGGATGCTGAGGCAATTGACACATTTAACCTTGATGAATTTGACAAGGGTGATTACCAGAAGGCTGTTGAGCAGCAGAACCTGGCAAGGACAATCTGTGAGGTACTTTATCCTAACGATAATCATTATGCGGGTAAAGAGCTCAGACTTAAGCAGCAGTATTTCTTTGTATCTGCAAGTGTACAGACAGCAATTAAGAAGTATATGGAGAAGCATGATGATATCAGAAAGCTTCATGAGAAGGTATGCTTCCAGCTTAATGATACACATCCGACCGTGACGGTTCCGGAGCTTATGCGTATACTTATGGATGAGTACGGACTTGAGTGGGATGAGGCATGGGATGTTACAACTAAGACCTGTGCATACACCAACCATACGATTATGGCAGAGGCTCTTGAAAAATGGCCGCTTGAGCTTTTCTCAAGACTTCTTCCGAGGATATATCAGATTACAGAAGAGATTAACAGGAGATTTATTATTGAGATACAGAATAAGTACCCTGGTAACAATGACAAGATTAAGAGCATGGCTATCGTATATGACGGTCAGGTTAAAATGGCGCATCTTGCTATCGTTGCAGGATTTTCTGTAAATGGTGTTGCAAGACTTCATACTGAGATACTTAAGAATCAGGAGCTTAAGGACTTCTATGAGATGTTCCCTGAGCGTTTCAATAATAAGACGAATGGTATTACGCAGAGAAGATTCCTTCTTCATGGTAATCCACTTCTTGCAAAATGGGTTACTTCAAAGATAGGAAGTGACTGGATTACAAAGCTTGATCATATGAATGAGCTGTCGGTATATGTTGATGATGAGAAGTGCCAGAAGGAATTCATGAATATTAAGTACCAGAATAAGGTAAGACTTGCCGCTTACATTAAGGAGCATAACGGAATCGAAGTAGACCCAAGGTCAATCTTTGATGTACAGGTTAAGAGGCTGCATGAGTATAAGCGCCAGTTCCTTAACATACTTCATATTATGTACCTTTACAACAGGCTTAAGGCTAATCCAAACCTTGATATGTATCCAAGAACATTTATCTTTGGTGCAAAGGCATCTGCCGGATACAGGAGGGCCAAGGCTGTAATCAAGCTTATTAACAGTGTTGCTGATGTAATCAATAATGATGCGGGCATTAACGGCAAGATTAAGGTAGTATTTATTGAGAACTATCGTGTTTCAAACGCTGAGATTATATTTGCTGCTGCAGATGTATCAGAGCAGATTTCAACAGCAAGTAAAGAGGCATCAGGAACAGGTAATATGAAGTTCATGCTTAATGGTGCTGTTACACTTGGTACTATGGATGGCGCTAATGTGGAGATAGTTGAAGAGGTTGGAATTGAGAATGCATTTATATTCGGACTCAGTTCAGATGAGGTAATTGCCTATGAGCACAACAACGAGTACAACCCACGCGACATCTACAATGTAGATCAGGAGATAAGGGCGGTTCTTACACAGCTTGTTGACGGCACATATTCACATGACAATCTTGAACTGTTCAGGGAGCTTTATGATTCGCTGCTTGATTCTAATGGATATGAGAGGGCTGACCAGTACTTCATCCTTAAGGATTTCAGATCATACGCTGAGGCACAGCAGAGAGTTGAAGAGGCTTACAGGGATGAGGCGCGCTGGGCTAAGATGGCAATGCTTAACACAGCGAAATGTGGTAAATTCTCATCAGACAGAACAATCGAGGAATATGCAAAAGAGATATGGAAGCTTGAGAAGGTTAAGGTTGAAATGTAATTGAAATAATTGTCGATTACCAGATTAATAATTAAAGTATTACGGCTGCATTCATGTGGGACATACCTATGTGAGTGCGGCTGTTTTTTGTAAAAAAGTATCAATATTAACAATTGAAAATAAAGTTAATGCGTGGTACAATTAAACAAATGTTGCATACAAAAGGTGGATGGTATGGTGTTTGAGTGCAATTCACAACAACTGGCTGACAGTTCACAACATGATTCATAGAAATAATGTTTTATGTGTTATGCTGGAGGTGTTACTTAACAGGGGGGAGGTAATATGAGGTACAGTAGAGTAGTTTTAGGAATACTATAAAAAATAAGATTATAATTTTTACATCAGTAGCTTTTATAGCACCATTATTTATAAATTCTGCGAAAACATATGCATATGATAATAATAAAGAATGCAAAGCGGCGTGTACAGAAGCATTAGAAACTGTTCGAGCCGTGAATGAAGACGAATTGGAAGTTACCATTGGTGATATATATGATGTGTATAATTCTGATGGTAAAGTATATGGTTATTCAATCGGATTTTTTATTGAAGATGATCCATATAATGGAATTGGAAATACTTATACTTTTTATGCAGATGGAGGATCAGGGGTATCATATATTTCAAAAAAAATAAACTGGTCAGATTTTGCTAAGTTTACAGGGAAATATGCTATTACCATTAGTGCGTATAATATAAAGGGAACGAAATTTAGGAGTACAAATACATTAAAAAGGTATCTTAAGTAGAAGAAAGATGTTAAAGAAAAAAGTAATGCGTAACTACGTAAAATAAATTTGGGAGGTGTTTTGATGCTTAACAAAAAATTGGGAAAACTTGTAGCAGTATCAGTTCTTATGGTATCAGCCATAGCAGGCAGTATATCAGCAGGAGCTGTGGTAAAAACCAGGGTAGTGCAGTTAAAGGAAGGGGAATGTTATACACTTCCAAAAAAGTCATGCAACATAACCATTAAGAACAAAAAGGTAATTAAGCTGTTAAAGGGAAGAAAGCTTAAGGCAGTAAAAAAAGGAAAGTGCAAAGTCAGCTATGTTAGAAAGGGTAAGAAGTTCAGCTATAGGCTTGTTGTAACTAAACGTGTAAGCAGCAATGCAGCTGTGCAGCAGACTTCTGTTCCTGAGATAATGCCGTCTCCGGTAGCAACACCGGTAGTGACACAAAGCAGTACGCCAAGTGAAAAGCCTAAATCTACACCATGGGGTTTATGTGAGCATAATGTCATACCGAATCTTGTTATTACTAAGATGGAGCCTGGAACTAAGGAGAATGAAACTGTCGTATATTGTAATGAACTTGGTGATGAATACGTTCGTAAACATGTTTTTCTTTACACCATAAAAACAAGTAAGCTGGTATGTACTGTTGTTACGGAATTGGCTGAACAGTTTAAGGTTGGTGATTATATTGCCGTGGAATTCGGCTTCCAGAAGGTAAATCGTGTAATAGCAGAAGGTGACACTACAACAATAACCGGGTTATCGTATATTTATAAATATACACCTGTTAAGAAAACTGATGTAAAGCCAACATCAAAACCGTCACCGGAAGCAACATTATTACCAACAGCAACACCTGATGTGTCATAAGGCAGTGGGTCTGTTATAAGTTTTGTGAGCTTGTTCACCTACAGCTACACCGGAGGCAACAGAATCATGGACTTTGAAATACTATGTGTGTGATATAATGGATGATGTATTATATCTGTCAGAAAGCAGATCATATAAGTATAATGCGATGATTAATAAAAAAGTGATAAATGATGGCACTATATTTTATAAGGGAAGAACTGTTTCTAAGGAAGAGCTTCAGATTGGTGATTATATAAGCGTTAATGTTAATGGACCTGTTGGGTATTCTGCCGGTACGATTTCACATGTTGAGAAAATTGTGATTAATGAGCGTCATCCGGAGGTGATTGGTAAGAAGTATGCATATACCGTTACTGAAAAGAATGGTCCGGTGTATAAGGTTACCGATGAGTACGGAGAAGTATTTACGGAAAATCATGAAATGGTTCTTGGATTTGATAAATGCAGATTTTACTGTGATGGAGAGGAAATTACTTACGATGATATGAATATTGGGGATACGGTATACTTATATACAGATGACGGACATACCTGTAATCCATTAACGCAGGTTTCGGTTGCAAAAGTAATTGTGGTTCATAAAAAGTAACAGTGTTATACTCCGATAAGTAATACAGACATATAGTAAAAAAGCTTCAGGGTGCTGTCTGGCCGGCAATGTAATTGTTGGTCAGACAGCACCCTGATGTATACGGATTCTACTTAGCCTTAACCCTTGTATAAAATTCCTTTGGGGAGATTCCTTCATTCTTCTGGAATGTGCGGTAAAATGTGGAGTAATCCCTGAAACCGGTTGACAGATAAACCTGTGATGGTGATACGCCGTCTGCCATCTCCTGCTTGGCAATGTTAAGCCTTTTCATAACAAGATAATTGTGTATTGTCTGTCCGGTGTAATCCTTGAATTCCTTTGATAAAGTGGACTTGTTAATGTAAAACAGGTCGGCGAGTGAATCAAGTGTGATCTCATTAGTATAATTACAGTTAAGATAAGACAAAACATTCTCTACAAGTGTATTAATATGAAGTATTCCCTGTGGTTCAAGGGCTTCAATGACATTTTTGCTGAGAAGAGTGATAAGATGAAGTATATAAGACCTGTTCAGCATCTCTTTGCCATAAAAGTCTGTCTTGCTATTATTGTATATCTGTTCCATGCAATACTCGACAGCATTGTATTCATGCTGATTGTCAATATGAAAATGATATCTTTTATTCGATGTTGCGAGCTTGAATGCATGAAGCGGATTATGCTCATTGAACTGGAACGACTTCAGGCATGGTACTGAGATATACATATACATTCTTATATATGGCAGCGACATATTCTTTCCCTGGAAAAGCTGATGGATAGTATATGGCGGGATAATTACGATATCACCTTTTTTAACGTCATACATAGTGTCCTCAACAAACAGACGTATTGACCCCCCAAGGAACATGTATATCTCATAATAATTGTGTGTGTGTGAAGGAACTACAGGGAACTCGTTATTGGTTATATGTCTGGCTTCATAATAATAGTCATTAGCCATAGGCATATCTGCTTCTGAATATATATATCTCATGGTATACACTCCAAAATTTAATAATAGATGTCATTATTTTGCCCAAATACGTTGATACAATATATTAAAATACAAATTATATTAATTATATATTGTAATATTGCAAATGGTCAAGAAAATATTGCATTTTCATATCGTGATTGTTAATTAAGGGGGTAAGTGATAAAATGTAGCTATCATCAGTTTACTATGCAAAAGTACTGATAATTATTAATTCAATAATACGTGAAGGGAGAAGAATTATTATGAAGGTAAACGTAAAGCATCTGGGGGCAGCATTGCTCAGTATGGCATTAGCAGTAACAACTGTAGTGCCTGGTGGAGCTGCTGCAACTGCAGCAAAGGCACCGGCTATGGCTAAGAAAAGTGTGTCGGTCAATGTCAGGTCTGTGACAACAATCAAGCTTAAGAATGTTAACAAAAAGGCAAAGGTTGCATGGTCATCTAAGTCAAAGAAGATTGCTAAGATTACTAAGGCATCAAAGACATCTGCTAAGGTTAAGGGCATGAAAAAGGGAACTACTAAAGTTACAGCTAAGTATTCTTTGGGTAAGGTTAAGAAGACTCTTACATGCAAGGTAAAGGTTAAGGCTGCTAATAATAAAGCAACGCAGGCACAGGCAAATGATGTACCGGCAGCTACAGCAACTACAGCACCAACAGCAACTCCTGCTGCAACTGCAGCAGCAACGGCAACACCTTCGACAGAAGCAACTGCGTCCCCGACAGCAACACCTGATCCGACAGAGGCTCCTTTTGGCTGGACATCAACATGGGGAACAGCAGAGGAACCTGTAGAGAACCAGGATGGTGTTAAGGAATTTATTCCTCTTGCCGGAACGACTGTTCGTCAGATTATCAAAGTAACAACAACAGGTGACAAGTTCAGGCTCAGACTATCGAACCAGTATGGTAAGAGCGCAGTGAAGATTGATTCAATCCACGTTGCAAAGCAGGGTACAAAGGCAGATAAGTCTGATATTGATGTTTCAACAGATACAGTAGTTACATACAAGGGGGCAGAGTCATTTGAGATTCCTGCCGGTGAAGTTATCCAGACGGATGAGATTGACTTTAAGGTAAATGCACTTGAGAATGTTGCAGTAACATCATTTTTCGGTGACCAGGTGCCAACAACAGGAGTGACAGGCCACAGAGGGGCAAGGGCTACAACATACCAGGTACAGGGTAATGAAGTATCAGCAGAAAAGCTTGATACGCTTAGCGGATATAAGACATGTACAGGATGGTTCTTTATCGCTGATGCATCTGTATGGATGAGAGGTGGTAAAGCTGTAGTGTGCTTTGGTGATTCAATAACGGATGGTTACGGAACAGATGCCAGCTATCTTGGTAAAAAGCCGGACAGCTACACAAGATGGGGAGATTATTTTGCTAAGAGACTTCAGAATAATGAAGCTACTAAGAATGTATCTGTAATCAATGAGGGTATTGGTGGTAATTCAATATTTGGAGGACTTGGACCGGCAGGAAGGACAAGATTTGAGAGAGATCTCAGTGAACATGACAACGTAGCATACTGCATCATCCTTTTCGGTGTTAATGATATGAACAGTCTTAAGGATACAAGCATGTGGGATAAGATGAAGCCTGAATATGAGAAGATGATCGAGACATGTCATGATTACAATGTAAAGGTATATGCAGCACCTATTCTGCCATTTGGATCGAGCAGTTATTACAGCGAGGGCTCTGAGGAAGTCAGAAATCTTATCAATAACTGGTTCCGTTCGGATGAATCAGGTGTAGATGGTATAATTGATTTTGACAAGGCAGTTATGGATCCTAATAACCCTACCAGGATATTAGAAGCATATACACATGAGGACGGCCTTCATCCATATGATGGATATGAAGCAATGGCAGAAGCTATTGACCTTAATATGTTTAAGTAAAAGACATTATACAGTCTGTATTAAAGTGTAAGCTTACCATAATAGATGACGGAATTGATGACAGGACAGCTGACAGCGTGGCAACAGCTTTACCTACAGTACCCCCCCCTGACATTGTGGCAACAGCTGTTCCGGATGGTGATCCGGGAGAAACTGTAGAAAATACAGTAAAGGATGCTGTTATTCCGGCATCAAAATAATATAATATATAAGGAGGTATTGTAATGAGAAAGCTTAAAAAAGCGGTTGCATATATATGTGCAGCGGCAATGCTGATTGGTTCGGCAGCAATGACTCCCGTTAATTCAGATGCAGCTAAAAAAGTTAAACTTAGCAATAAAAAGGTTACTGTCCGTACAGGAAGTACAGCTAAGATTACTTTGAAGAATGGCAGCAGGAAGGGGAAGGTTACCTGGAAGTCAAGCAGAACCAAGGTAGCTAAGATTACAAAAAAAGTTGCAAAAGGAAACAAAGCATACGCAAAGGTAAAAGGAATGAAGGTTGGAAAAGCAAAAATTACTGCAGCATATAAGCTTGGTAAAAAAAACAAGAAGTTTACATGTACAGTAACTGTTAAGAAGAAAAAAAATATAGCAGTTAAAGCAACTGCAACCGCTGTTGTAACGGCAGCGGCAACTGCAACAGCTGTTAATACAGGTAATGGTAACAGTACTGCTGAACCTACTGCAGTACCTACACCAACACCGGTGCCGTTTAACGTAATTGATAACTCAAAAGCGTCAGTTATGATGTACGTAGATGAAAATGATTCTGAGTATGACGGAATCAGTATTATAGCAGAGGCATTTAAGGCTGACTTCGCAAGAGTGATCGGAATTGGTACAGATGACGAAGGTACTGCTAATGAAAGCCCTGACGGACTTAAAGTTGTAACAGATAAGAATGCACTTAATGGAAGGGCAATAATTGCAGGAACCGTGGGTGACAAGGGTAATGACCTTATTAATAAGCTTGCCGGTGAAGGTAAGATTGATGTATCTTCTATTCAGGGTAAGTGGGAGAGCTATAAGCTTCAGGTTGTCAAGAATCCTGTAGAAGGAGTAAGTGAGGCTCTTGTAATTGCCGGCAGTGATAAGCGTGGAACAATATATGGTATTTTCCGTATATCAGAGCTTATGGGAGTTTCGCCATGGGTATGGTGGGCAGATGCCACTCCTGCAGTCCGCTCAAAGGTTGACCTTAATGGTGTTGATGTTAATATGACATCAAAAGAGCCATCTGTAAAGTATCGTGGAATATTCCTTAATGATGAGGCACCATCACTTACATCATGGACAGGATCAAGATACGGAGGACGTAATGAGAAGTTCTATAAGCAGGTATATGAGCTTATCCTCAGACTTAAGGGTGATTACCTCTGGCCTGCAATGTGGAATGACCAGTTCAGTAAAGGTGGTTCAGGTGATAACAAGCTTGCCAATGCAGAGCTTGCTGACAAGTACGGAATTGTAATGGGAACATCACACCATGAGCCATGTTACCGTGCAGGTGCTGAATGGGGAAGCGAGTATGCCAAGTACAAGGGAAGCCTTAAGCTTTCGTCAGCAGATGCATGGAATAAGTATAATCTTCCGGGTGAAGATGGATATGATGAGAAGATTAACAGTGCCATCGAGAATTTCTGGAGGGATGGAGTTAAGAGGAATGGTTCATTTGATAATATCTGTACAGTAGGTATGAGAGGTGAGAACGATTCCGAGCTTCCGGCAGCAAATGATCCGCCAAAATATGCAGAATTACTTAATCATATTATCAGTACACAGAAGCGGATCCTTAATGAAGAGGGCGATACCAACCCAACACAGCTTGTTGTATATAAGGAAGTTGAAGATGCATGGAATAAGGGTGAACTGTATGACCAGGAGTGTATGAAAGATACAATTGCAATGCTCTGTGATGATAACTGGGCATACATAAGAACACTTCCTACACATGAACAGCAGCAGAAGGTTGGCGGACTTGGAATGTATTACCATTTTGATTATGTAGGTGCCCCTAAATCATATACATGGATTCAGACAACACAGATTTCACGTGTATGGGATCAGATGTCGGTTGCATATGATTATGGTATTGATGACGTATGGATTGTCAATGTAGGTGACCTCAAGCCAATGGAGATGGATATATCATACTTCCTTGACCTTGGTTATGATTATGATAAGTGGGGAGTTAATGGACAGGATAAGATTAACGAGTATAAAGCACAGTGGATTGCTGAGCAGTTTGCTAAGTCAGGAAAAGATGGACTTAATGAGGCACAGCTTGCAGAGGCATCACAGCTTATAGCTGATTACCTTGATCTTGAGACATCAAGAAAGGTTGAGCATGTGCTTTATAATACTGCATCATCATGTTCAGATATGTTCAGTGTAGATAACTACAATGAGGCAGAAGAAGTCCTTATGAAATGTAATGATATAATGGAAAGGGCAAAGGCTCTTAAGGAACAGGTTCCACAGGATCTTCAGGCAGCATTCTATCAGCTTGTATATTATCCTGCAATGGCGGTTCCGAATGTACTTAAGATACAGATATATGCAGCACTTAATAATAAGTATGCCGGCATGGGTCTTACGGCAGCCAACAATTACAAAGAGCTTTGTGAAGAAGCAATTGCGCTTGATAGTGAGCTGTATGATACATATAATAACAGCATGCCAGGCGGAACAGAAGATGGTAAAAAATGGAAAGGAATGCAGTCGGCAGACCAGAAATATCATATTGGTATGACAAAATGGAATACTGACAGTGGACAGCTTCCTTCTCTCAAATCAGTTAGCGGTGATTCAGGTGCACAGATGAGTGTTCTTGTTGAGGGTATAACAGGTTCAAAGACATCTGCTGCGACAGAGGGAACCGTTTCCCTTCCGGCATTTACTAACACTAACAAAGAAGTATATACAATAGAGCTTGCTAACAAGGGTTCAGGTGAGTATAGTTATACCGCAGCTCCAAGTGCTGACTGGATCGTACTGTCATCAACGTCAGGAAAGGTTTCATCATTTGATGCTATCCAGGTAAGCGTTGACTGGTCGAAGATTACGGGAAGTACCGATGGAACAATTACCATAAGTGATGGTACAAAGACAGTTACAGTCAATGTAGAAGTAGAATATACCAAGCTTGACGGACTTGATGCAAAGACCTATGTAATGGCTAATGAATATGCGACAATTGATGTTACCAATTTTGCAGCTAAAAAGGATGGTAAGGGAATAACTAATGCAGGTAAAGAGACTGCCAATAATATGATCGTTGTTCCTGATAATGGTAAGTACATGGGCTCGGTAAGAACATCAAGCAGTACAATTACATATAACGATGTTGCGGCACTTGCAGATGCCCCATATGTAGAGTATAAGGTATATGTACCGACAACAGACAATTATAATCTCCAGTGCCAGTTTAACCCTACAAGCAATGTAGAGTATGATAATACGCAGCTTCGCTATGGTATATCAGTAGATGGCGGCAGTGTTAAGATTACTAACTCAATCGGTAACGAGTATCTTGCAGGTACATGGAAGCAGGGAACATGGGCAGGTGATATTGAGAATAACGGACGTTCATCGGTTGTATCAGGAATCTCATTATCAGCAGGAGTTCATACTATAAGATATTACCAGTGTGATCCTAATATGGCGCTTATCAGAATGACGCTTTACAGGGATTCTCTTGAAAAGGTATATAATTCACCGGTAGAGAGCTTCTATGTAGGTAAGAATGTTGATACAGCTGCAAGACTTGCATCAAAGAAGTCGGTGTATGACCTGATAAAAAAATAATATTATGAATAATAACCATGAAATATTTATTCAATAATATTAATACATAATGAATATTCACCTCTGTAATTGGTAATGCTAACTACAGAGGTGATTTTTATGAAAAAAAATAACAATAAGTTCAAGGATTTACTTAAGAAAAGGGGATTCTATATATCACTAATGGCAGGTGCGATATGTGTAGTTGCATTTACTGCACTATATATGAATTCGAATGGGGAACCGGACAGCAGGGGATTAAAAATTGATGAATCTTCTGAAGTGGCAGATAATGGTGAAGGACACACAAGAGTTACAGAGATTGGGATTGACGACCAGACCGCAACAGCTTCGCCGCAAAATGAAGCAGGTAAGAATGAAGCAGGAAAAACAGATGATGACAAGACAGGCGGCATTAATACTGCAGCAGGTAAGAAGACAGCCGGAGACAAGACAGGTGACGATAAGAAAACGGGTGATGATAAGAAGACGGGTAATAAGACGGATGATAATAACAAGACCGGCAGTGATAAGACAGATGAAGCAAGGGTTGCCGTAATGGAATCCGGTAAGGGCGTAAGTAACCTAAGCTTCAATCAGGAAAAGGGAATAATGTGGCCTGTAAATGGTAAGATTATTATGAATTATTCCCCGGACTCAGTTGTGTACTATAAGTCACTTGGAGCTTATAAGACGAATCCTGCTGTGGTAATTGCAGCAGCTGAGGGTTCTAATGTCTGCAGCGGTACTGATGCAGTCGTAACTGATATAGGTGAAAATGAAGAGATAGGAAAGTACGTGATCACATCCATCGGTGATGGTTATAAAATTATCTATGGACAGCTTGATAACATTCAGGTTAAGCAGAGTGCAAAGCTTAAAGAAGGCGAAATTATTGGAACAATTGCTGCCCCTACTAAATACTATATAGAAGAGGGAAGCAATCTGTATCTTAAAATGATGTGTGAAAGCCAGCCGGTAGACCCATTAATATTTTTAAGATAAAGAATAACATTTATATTGCATAATATATAAGAGTGTTATATTATATAAAGTAACAAAGTGGGATACTATTGTCAGTTAAATGTAATGATAACAGATGAAGAAGGGGGGCATCTAATATGGAAAGCGTATATAATAATTTAATATCTTCATATCTGATGCCCAAAACTAATTCTGCCAGGAAGAATACAAGGGTGCATGATGGCAAGGAGCTGGTTGATCATTACAGTGATATTATCAAGTCAAGTAAAAGTGCACCTATATACATAGTAAAGCTGTCTGATGATACACAGGAGTATGTCCTCGGACTTAAGGATATGTCAATTGGCTTAGAAGATACGATTGGAAGATATTACAGTAATATGGATAAGTCATACAACCGCATTGTGGTTGATATATCAGATGACAGTGTTGGCGCAGACATAATCTCTGATGAGGGTAATCTTCCGGAGGACATGGATATCAATGTCAATGCAATGGCAACGCCACAGCTCAATGTAGGATATGATTATTATCCTGATGGGCGTGGGCTGCCGGGTGGTAATTATGAATTTAAAGCTGAGGTTAATGGCAGAGAGTTCAGGTTCAGATATTCAATGAAAGATGGTACGCGCAACAATATGGTATTAAGAAGTGTTGCACGCAGTATTACTCAGGCGGGAATAGGTGTCCTTGCGTCTGTTGGGAAGACAGACAATGGTAAGATCAATATCAGGCTTGAATCAGATGCGGATACCGGTGATGGAATGAAGTCGTTTACGTTCGAGGATATTACATCCGGTGATAATGAGAACGGTATTGTGTCTTATTATGGGTTTGACAGAGTGTTTCAGGAGCTGTCTGAGGCTGACATAGATATTAATGGAGTGAACTACCGCCACCCGGGTAACCGACTGGTCATTAATGATTCAATGCAGATTGACATTAACCGTGTTACGGATGGTTCGGTACATATAGGATATAAAAAGGATTCGTCACAGGTTTTTGATGACATTAACGCTATTTTAAGGCAGTACAATAATATTATTGATATGGCAGATACATATTCAGACCACACGGGAATCAGAAGTGTAAGACTTAAGATGGAACTGAATGGGATATATGAAGCTAATGAATTTTCTCTTAAGGCTGCAGGAATAATACGGGATGAGGGCGGACATCTTGCTATAGATAAAGCCTCGGCAGAGAGTGCGTTCCAAAGCGGGATATTTGAAGAAGTATTCGGAAAAGACAGTGAGTTCCTTAACAGGCTTTCAACACAGCTTGGGAGAATAGAGCTTGATCCGATGAATTATGTGAATAAGCTTATGGTTGCATATCCTGATTATTCAAGAGAGGGTTACGCACATCCGTATATGACATCAATTTATAGTGGGATGTTATTCAATTATTATTGCTGACATGTGTATGGGTGCTTAGTGCAGACCGGGATTGTGGGCGTGCCTGCCAAGGTGTTTAATACATTTGTCTGTAATAATTCCGGTAACCATGCCGGTAACCAGGCCTGAGATGACCAGAACCGGAAGGTAATATATAAGTCCGGCTGTCGATAACATAATAATTGCGGCGATAAGCTGCCCCATATTGTGGGCTATGCCTCCAATGATACTGATTCCGGTTGTTGACAACAGACCGGAATTTTTTGATATCAGCATTGATGTTGTGGCAAGCAGCGTTCCGGCGAGGGCATATATCATTGTGGAGAGATTTCCGTATGTTAATCCGGTAAGAACAACTCTGATAACTGCAATTGAGTAAGCATCGGTAATATGCCCGGAGCTGCATACTACAAGCAGTATCACGATATTGGCAAAACCGGGTTTAACACCGGGAATGCCAATGCTGAGGGGTATCAGGGATTCAATATAACTGAATACAAATGCAAGCGCGGTATACATTGCATACATACTTATTCGGTGCGTCATTGTAAAGCTCCTTAATCAAGAATTTTAACAACCATTTTATGGGGCAGGCATACGATTGTCTCACCGGAAGCGGTTATCGGTCTGTGTTTTGTACATATAAGGTCAGGACAGTCGGCGGTGGATATCTCTACTGCCCCGTTCCTGATAATAACCGTGTTATACCCTGAGCTTTTATATGTAACATATATCTCATTATCCTCATTAAGCGGATAATTGCCAATGGTTTCGCCATCACTTGAAATATTGACAACACTACCCTTATGCCGGGTTAATTTAAAACCTGCAAAGAGTATCGTACATAAGAGCAGTATTACTGTAATAAGTATATAATCATTTTTTTTCATGCTGGAATCCTTTTTATAAGCTAAACGGTGCCGGCGGGTGTTATGCTTGAATATTTATAATATTCATACCATAATATAATATGAAGTTCAAGCACAGGATATAATATATGGTGAGGAAATGTAATGAAGAAGTCTGTAGTCATACTGATAATAATGGTAATTCTGTCTGCTTCATGCAGCGGATATAATGTGAATGATGACAAGGTCACAGAAGATATATTCGCAATGGATACATATATGACACTTACGGCTTATGGTGACAATGCGAAAGAAGCTGTTGATAAGTCAGTGGATGAGATAAAAAAGCTGGATTCCATGCTGTCTACAGGTATTGCTGCAAGTGATATATCGCAGCTTAATAAAAATGGCAGTGCCGGCATCCACGAAGAGACAGCTGATATAATCGGAACTGCAATTAAGCTTAATGCAGATACGGATGGAGCATTTAATCCGCTTATATATCCCATAATGAAATGCTGGGGATTTGATACAGGCAATTACAGGATACCGTCGAAAGCTGAGCTTGAAGAATGCAGGCGGCATATGGACATAGATAAGATAGTAATTGATGATATGGCAGTTAGTAAAGCCCATGGTAAGGCTGAAAGGAATGTTGACGGCCTGCACAGGCATATAAGCTTTACTGATACGTTAATGCAGATTGACCTTGGGGGAATTGCAAAGGGTTACACGGCTGACCGTATAAAGCAGATATATAAAGACCTCGGAGTAACAAGCGGCATTGTGAACCTTGGAGGAAATGTGCAGACAATTGGGAGCAGGGCTGACGGAACACCATGGAATGTAGCTGTAAGAAAACCTGATGGCAGTGGTGAATATATGGGGATTCTTGCGGTGAATGATGCTGCAGTTGTTACATCCGGGGGATATGAGAGGTATTTTGAACAGGACGGCAATACATATCATCATATAATTGACCCCGCAACAGGCTGTCCGGCAGAGAGTGGGCTTAAGTCTGTTACTATTGTTAATAATGATGGCATGCTTGCAGATGCATTATCAACAGCTGTATATGTAATGGGATACAAAAAGGCTGTAAGATTATGGAAATACCATAAACAGCCTTTTGAAATGATTCTTATTAAGGATGATGACAGCGTTTATATAACAGCAGGACTTGCGGACTGCTATACCAGTGATGAAAAGTATACAATCATAGAGAGATAAAGCCGGCAGCTTTATCCGGCTTTTATCTTAAGAACATGTGCAAAAGCTTATTATTAAGTCTGCTTTTGCAGTTTGGGTAACGCATGGGAAGGTCGATCAGGGTCTTTTTGTCAACAATACTTTTTATGTGTGAAAATGCTTCAAAGCCTGTCCGGCCGTGATATGACCCCATACCACTTTCGCCAACACCCCCGAAGCCCATTTCACTTGTTGCAAGGTGGATGATAGTGTCGTTAATACAGCCGCCTCCATATGAAATATATCTTTCGGCATATTTTATATGTGCTTTGTCTGATGAAAACAGATATAGTGCAAGTGGCTTCTGCAGGCCTTTTAGAAGCTCAGGCACTTCATTAAAAGAATCAAAGGTTACGAACGGCATAACAGGACCGAATATCTCTTCCTTCATAACAGCATCATCAAATGTGACATTATCCATTAAGGTTGGGGCAATCTGCAGTGTTTTGGGATTAAAGATACCACCCAAAATGGTTTTTTCGCTATCGATCAGACCCGTAATTCTTTCAAAGTGTTTTTTATTAATGATTTTGCCATAATCAGGATTGTCAAGAGGATTATCACCATATTGAAGCCTGATCTGTTTTTTAATCTCTTCGATCAGATGGTTTTTAATTTTACTGTCACACAATATATAATCCGGTGCAACACATGTCTGGCCGCAATTAAGAAATTTGCCGAATACGATTCTTTTGGCGGCAAGGGAAATGTTGGCTGTGTCATCAACAATACAGGGGCTTTTACCGCCAAGCTCAAGGACAACCGGTGTAAGATTTCCGGCTGCTTTACGCAGAACCTCACGCCCGACATTCTGGCTTCCGGTAAAGAAGATGAAATCAAACTTCATGGAAAGCAGATTTGCATTTTCTTCACGTCCGCCCATGACAACAGCAATATATTCTTCATCAAAGCAGCAGCTGATAAGTTCCCTGATAAGAGCACCTGATGCCGGCGAATAGGCACTTGGCTTTACAATAGCTGTGTTACCTGCGGCAATTGCATTAACAAGTGGATCAAGCGTAAGTAAGAGCGGATAGTTCCATGGACTCATAATAAGGACATTTCCATAAGGAACTGCAGTTGTGCGGCTTTTTGAAATGAATTGTGCAAGCGGGGTATGGACTCTGTGTGGTCTGGCGTATTTACGTATATGCTTTATCATATAGCGTATCTCACTGAGTACAAGCCCTGTTTCGCACATGAATGCTTCATAGGGACATTTACCCAGGTCTGCCTTAAGTGCGGCGGCGATTCTGCCCTCATTTTCCTTAATACAGCTGTATAATTTTTTTAACATGCTGATGCGGAAATCAACAGGTATTGTAGCTCCGCTATTGTAAAATCTGCGCTGTGCTGCAAGTAATTGCTCTGTATTCATTATAATCTGTCTCCTCTGATACCTTTTTGTATAGTATTTCCAATTCTTTAGCGTCCATAAGCTTTGGAACAGGATATAATGGGTTGCCTTCATGGGCAGCATGTGAAGCCATTACAGGGATATCGGCCGCTTTAATGCCGCTAAGTGTACGTGGAATGTTCATATTGTCATTTTTTTCACGAATTGCCTGTATAAATGTAAGTGCGGCATCTTTGTCCGGGGTATTTTCGGAAGCAACTCCTGCTGCAATGGCAAGCTGATGAAGCTTTTTATATATAGAATCCCCATATTCCTCAAGAACGACAGGCAGTAAAACTGAATTGGCAAGTCCGTGGGGAATATTGTATTCGCCGCCAAGTGAGTGTGCGATGCAGTGGATATACCCGACATATGACATTGAGAATGCAACACCTGCCTTGTAGGCTGCAAGAAGCATATTAGACCTTGCTGTGGAATTAGCCGGTTCGTTATAAGCGGTCTCTATATTTTCAAATATAAGCTTAACTGCTTCAAGTGAAAGCCGGCGTGTTTTTTGTGTTGTAGATTTCCCGATATATGCTTCAATAGCGTGTGTCAGTGCATCCATTCCGGTAGTTGATGTCAGATGTGGCGGAAGTGAGTATGTAACAGTCGCATCAAGGATTGCATAGCGGGGAATAAGAGTAAAATCATACAGGGCATATTTGTGCTTCTTAACAGGGTCTGTTACAACTGCTGCAAGAGTTGTCTCGCTTCCGGTTCCTGCTGTTGTAGGAATCGCAATCAGTACAGGTATCCTTTTTAGAACTTTAAGAAGACCTTTAAGCTTATCCAGGGATCTTTTGGGGTAAGCTGCCCTTGCACCCACGGCTTTGGCACAATCTATGGATGAACCTCCGCCAAAAGCAATAATTGCCTCACATCCATCATAACAATACATAGAGAATGCTTCCTCTACATTAATTGTAGTAGGATTGGGGCAGGTTTTGTCATATAAGCTGTATCTGATGCCTGCGTTTCTTAAGGTGTCTTCAAGGTGTGCGGTTGCACCTGATTCTTTAAGGAAACTGTCAGTTACAAGCAATGCATTATTAATATGAAGCTTTTTAAAAATCAGACTGACATCCCCGACACTGTTGTATATTTCCGGGTCACGGTATGGAAGCAGCGGGAGTGCTGCCCTGAATGCGAGCTGGTATATTCTGCAGTAGATTTTATTTAAAATGTTCATTATATTCCTCCGTTATTATCAAGTTCCCTAAGGTTTGCTGCGATAAGGCCAAGTGCATGGTAAAATGTGCTGCGTTCGTCGGCGGTAAGATCTCTGCCTGTTATCGCAACTGCTTCACACGCCTTGCGGCATATATTTTCAGCAATGGAATTTCCCTTGTCAGTTAGGGTGACAAGTGCGCGGTAACCATTGCCGCCAACGCGGATTCTGGTAATTATACCTCTACGTTCAAATGTATTGATAGCGCGTGACACATCAGCTTTGTTGCGCGTACAAAGCTCACCAAGTTTTGCCGCAGTAATTCCATCCGGATAATTGTACAGAGTGGTAAAATATACGACGTAAGATCCTTTTAAATCATATTCGGACATTACCTCTGCCGCAATCCGGTGCCAGTACCTGTATATTTCGGAAATGTCCCGCAGAAAGTTCCCAAAACGTTCTATCATGTTAAACCTCCTGAATATGTTAAATAAGCAGCATGGTGGCCTGGGTGTTATAGGTAAAATATAAAAACATATATGCCGGCTGCATGTTGACAAATCAACATGTATCAATATAACAAAAAGAAGTTGATTTGTCAACAAGTAACCGGCTATAACTTTTGGGGGAAAAGATGTTGACAGCCAGGACGATGTTATGTTATTCTAATCTAGCGATGAAATAGGTCTTTTTTTTTGCGCTTTATTTTCCAAGTAATTATCACGGAGGTGAACGTAATGAGAGTTAAGATTACATTAGCTTGCACAGAGTGTCAGCAGCGTAATTATGACACAACTAAGGAGAAGAAGAACCATCCGGACAGAATGGAAACCAAAAAGTATTGCAGATTCTGTAAGAGACATACTTTACACAAAGAGACTAAGTAAGGAGGAGCTGTCATGGAAGATAAGAAAACTGAAGCAACTCCTAAGAAGAGTTTTTTTAAAGGTATCAAAGCAGAATTCTCCAGGATTATCTGGCCTGATAAGGACGCTGTAATCAAAGAAACAGGTGTAGTGGTTATTGTTACTGTTGTTCTTGGACTTATAATTGCTGGTATTGATTATCTTATTCAGATTGGATTGGATACAATTCTGTAATTTTTCTTTTGTTTGAGTGCATAGAGCACACAAGGAGGTTAACATGTCTGAGGCAAAGTGGTATGTTGTACACACATATTCAGGGTATGAGAACAAAGTAAAGATGGATATTGAGAAAACAATTGAAAACCGTAATCTTCAGGATCAGATTCTTGAGGTGGTAATTCCCCTTGAAAATGTTGTTGAGGAGAAAAATGGAGCTAAGAAGCAGGTCAGCAAAAAGCTGTTCCCGGCATACGTGCTTATTAACATGGTAATGAATGAAGACACATGGTATGTTGTACGTAATACAAGGGGAGTAACAGGCTTTGTAGGACCTGGATCCAAGCCGGTTCCGCTGACAGACGAGGAGTACAAGAGGATGCTTACAATGACAGGTGGAGACAAGCTTTCATTTGAAGTTGGGGATAATGTTGTTGTTGTTTCAGGTGTCTGGGAGAACAGCACAGGTGTTGTACAGTCTATTAGCGAAAACCGTCAGATTGTTACTATCAATATTGATATGTTCGGTAGAGAGACACCTGTAGAACTTGATTTTGTGGAAGTTGAGAAAGTTTGATTTGCACGGACGGTTATTTCGATGAGTATTTAAGGAGGCATTTGTAAAATGGCTAAAAAAGTAGAAGGATATATTAAACTGCAGATTCCTGCTGGTAAAGCTACACCAGCTCCTCCAGTTGGACCTGCACTTGGTCAGCACGGTGTTAATATTGTGCAGTTTACTAAGGATTTCAATGCAAGAACAGCTGGACAGGAAGGAATGATCATTCCTGTAGTTATTACTGTATACCAGGATAAGAGTTTTAGTTTTATCACTAAGACTCCGCCTGCTGCTGTATTGCTTAAAAAGGCTTGTAAGATAGAGAGCGGTTCAGGCGTTCCTAACAAGCAGAAGGTTGCAACTATATCTAAGGCAGAGGTTCAGAAGATTGCTGAACTTAAGATGCCAGATCTCAATGCTGCCAGTATTGATGCTGCTATAAGTATGATCAGCGGTACAGCAAGGAGCATGGGTATTGTTGTAGAGGATTAATCATCGCTTTGGACAATGAAGTTTAAGATAGAAGACTATTTCATATGTTGAACGTCGTGGGAGGGCGTATAGAAAGCTCCCGTTAACACCACAAGGAGGTTTGTGAGAATGAAAAGAGGAAAGAAGTATGTAGAAGCTGCTAAGTTGATCGAACGCGAGAAGCAGTATGAAGCTGCTGAGGCTATAAGTATCATCAAGAAGACAGCAACTGCAAAATTCGATGAAACAGTTGAGGCTCATATTCGTTTGGGCGTAGACGGACGTCATGCTGATCAGCAGGTTCGTGGTGCCGTAGTACTTCCACACGGAACAGGTAAGAAGGTTCGTGTATTAGTATTTGCTAAAGGTGACAAGGTTGCAGAGGCAGAGGCAGCAGGAGCAGATCATGTTGGTGGAGAGGAACTTATTCCTAAGATCCAGAATGATGGATGGCTTGATTTTGACGTAGTTGTAGCTACACCGGATATGATGGGTGTCGTTGGTCGTCTCGGGCGTGTACTTGGACCAAAGGGACTTATGCCAAACCCTAAGGCTGGAACAGTAACAATGGATGTTACTAAGGCTATTGCAGATATCAAGGCCGGTAAGATTGAATATCGTCTTGACAAGAGCAATATTATCCATGTACCTGTTGGAAAGGCTTCATTTACAGAGGAGCAGCTTGGCGAGAACATCAATACTCTTATGGGAGCTATTGTTAAGGCTAAGCCATCATCAGCTAAGGGACAGTATCTCAGAAGCGTAACAATAACAACAACTATGGGACCTGGTATCAAGCTTAACGGCAATCAGTTTGCATAAAGAGTTACTATTATTCACAGGCAGCCCCATCACCATATACTATATTTCATACTTATATGAAATTATCAGTATACGTTGATGGGTGAAATGTGAAGCAGGAACTCCCTACCACATAAGTATTCGGGCAGATGCGGGAATGCGGATGTGGTGGGGAGTTTTTTAATAAAAACCATCTAACCAACCTCAGATTGTTCCGACTATATAGGCGTAACAATCATGATTGAAACAAAGAAGGTGCA
>CAKSBI010000021.1 GCA_934437985.1 uncultured Lachnospiraceae bacterium | reverse complement strand
ATTAATGGATTGTTGAGATAAATATCTTTTTGATCAATCATGATTTGTTTTAAAGTATCTCGATTCATAATATATGTTACCTCTTTCTATATGAGATAATTATATACCAATAATGTCTTGCACACAAGACACTATTATGAATAAGTTGTCTTGTTCGATGCGGATAGAAATATAGATAGTATATGCGTATTGATGGGTATTATAACAGGAAGCTGATTGGCTTGTCAGATAATCCGGAAGAAGCTACATTTTCTTTTGTACATGCAACCATACCTTTGGATGCGTTGGATCATCTGTATAGATGGAAAGACCATGCGTTCAAATAAGCGTGGAGAGGAAAAAGCAAGCCATGTTGTTTCTGCATGGAGCAAAGAGGATGGCTTTTGTCTGGGGCAGAAATCAGTCGGGGAAAAAAGTAATGAAATAACAGCAATCCCGGAACTGCTGGAAAAGATCCGGATCAAAGGTCAGATCATTACGATAGATGCAATGGGGACACAGACCGACATAGCAGAAAAGATCAGACAGAAGCGGGCAGATTATGTTCTGGCATTGAAGAAAAACCAGAGCAACCTGTATAAGGACGTAAAAGAATACTTTTCAGATGCAGAATTACAAGAAGACTGCAAAAAAAGGAATGCATTTGAAAAAAAGCAAAAATCTCAGCATTATCCGTGGCTGCGGATAAAATGAAAATCGGTAAAAAATGGTATTGCATTGACTGAAACCTGTCTGCAGGAGTTAAAATTGATTGACTATAAGATACAGAGAATGTATTATAATTTTAGTCTTGTTTCGATATGGGGATAAGGTTAAGGAGGATGATGCATGAACAGGAGAACGCTTCTTATGATAGAAGACAATGAAATGAACAGGCTGCTTCTTGCAGGCATTCTGGGCGAAAAGTATAATGTCCTTTCGGCCGTTAATGGTAAGGAAGGACTTGGTATCCTCATGGAGAAAGGGCAGGATATATCGGCAATTCTGCTGGATATCCGAATGCCGGTTATGAATGGATTTGAATTCCTGGAATATGTGGGGCAGGATCCGGTTTACAGTAAGATACCGGTTATCGTTACTACAGTTTTAGACAGTGTCAGTGATGAAAAACGATGCCTTGAGCTTGGGGCAGCTGACTTTATTGTTAAGCCGTATAACCGGCTGATCGTGCAATTGCGTGTGGATAATATCATACGGTTAGTAGAGAGTGATGGTATTATCTCAAAACTGGAAATTGATGCCCTGACGGGATTTAAGACACGTACGACATATTATAAAGATATTGATTCTATTGAACATGATAAAGAAAAAAGCATGAGGCCTGTGGGCGTGGTATTTATGGATATCAATGGGCTTAAGGAGATTAATGATAATAGGGGGCATAAGGCCGGGGATGAGCTGATTGCATCAATGGCGAAGAATGTTTCGGAGATATTTCTGGATGCGGAGAGATATCGTTTTGGTGGAGATGAATTTGTAATACTGTCATTTGATGATAAAAAAGATATATTTGAGGATAAGCTTAAGAGACTTGTGGAGCGATGGGAAAATGATTATTCGGCGGCAGTTGGAAGTGTATGGCTGGAGCATTCAAAGAATCTTGAAAAAAATGTGGCGATTGCAGATAAAAGGATGTATCTGGATAAGAGCCTTCATTATGAGAATAAAATGCATAAGTGCAGAAGGCGTTCTTATGTCGATACGGAAGAGGCGTTAAAAAAGGTTGAAGAAGTTGCAGAATTAATACCGGGTGGATTCTTTATATACTGTGCTGACAGCGATGAAAAGCTGATAACATATAATCAGGAGCTTTTGAAGCTTTTTAAGTGTGAAAATGAAAGGGAATTTCTTGAGCTTACGGGAAACTCATTTAAGGGGATGGTCCATCCGGATGATCTTAAGATTGTCGAAAGCGATATATCTAAGCAGATTAATAAGGATAGTGATATTGACCGTCTTAAGTACAGGATTATCTGCAGGGATGGGTCGGAGAAGATGGTTATTGATTATGGGAGGTTTGTGCATACAGAGATGTATGGTGATGTTTACTATGTATTTATTAATGATGTGACATGGATGAATTAAAATAATTGCCGTAAATGATATTTTTTTATTGCGCAGGATGAGTGGTGTTATCGTGTAGAAGCGGATGACCTTTTTGTATGTGTTTTCAGAAGACGGCATATGGCAATAAAAGGAGGTATATGGTTATGTATGATGTATTGATTATTGGAGCGGGACCGGGAGGTATATTTACTGCGTATGAATTGATGGAGAAGAACCCAGGCCTGAAAGCTGCGGTATTTGAGATGGGACATGAGCTTAAAAAGCGTGTGTGCCCTATTGATGGCAATAAGATTAAGTCGTGCATTCATTGTAAGAGCTGTTCTATTATGAGCGGTTTTGGGGGAGCGGGGGCGTTCTCTGATGGAAAGTACAATATAACGAACGATTTTGGTGGAACATTGTATGAATACATAGGTAAGCAGTCAGCGATTGAGCTTATGGAATATGTTGATAAGATTAATCTGCGTTTTGGCGGTGCGGGAACAAAGCTTTATTCAACAACGGGCAGTGATATCAAGAAGACTTGTATGCAGAACGGCCTGCATCTCCTTGATGCATCAGTGCGCCACCTTGGAACAGATGTCAACTATATTGTCCTTGAGAATATATATGACCACCTTAAGGATTTTGTCGAGTTCCATTTTGACTGCATGGTTGATTCTGTAGAGAAGATTGATGGCGGATACAGAATACATTGTGGCGATAACATATATGAGGGCAGCAAGTGTGTTATTTCGGCAGGGCGCAGTGGAAGCAAGTGGATGGAAAAGGTCTGCCGTGACCTTGGTATTGAGACCAATTCAAACCGTGTAGATATTGGAGTACGTGTTGAGCTGCCTGCTGAGATTTTTTCACACCTTACTGATGAATTATATGAGAGTAAGATTGTGTACCGTACAGAAAAATACGAGGATCTTGTACGTACATTTTGCATGAACCCCAAGGGGGCTGTTGTTAACGAGAATACTAACGGGATAGTTACAGTTAACGGACACAGCTATGAGGACCCTTCAAAGCAGACTAAGAATACTAACTTTGCACTTCTGGTTGCCAAGCATTTCTCAGAGCCGTTTAAGGATTCAAACGGATATGGTGAAAGTATTGCAAGGCTTAGTAATATGCTTGGGGGTGGAGTGATAGTACAGCGTTTCGGGGATCTTGTCCGCGGACACAGAAGTACGGAAAAGAGGATAAGGGAATCATTTACCGTGCCAACACTTAATGCCACGGCCGGGGATTTAAGCCTTGTTCTTCCCAAGAGGATCCTGGATGGTATCATTGAGATGATATATGCACTTGATAAGGTCGCACCTGGTACGGCTAATGATGATACCCTGCTTTATGGTGTAGAGGTGAAGTTCTATAATATGGAAGTTGAAGTTGATAATAATCTGATGACACGCCATGAAAACTTATATGTTATTGGTGACGGAAGCGGTATTACACATTCACTTTCGCATGCTTCTGCAAGCGGGGTATATGTTGCAAGACAGATTGCAGAAAGGTTATAAGCGATATAAAATAATATAATATTGGTGTTAAAAAGTTAACCTATATTTACGATAATATAAAAAGATAATATAATATATATTATGTAGTAATATATAATTAATAAGGAGGGAGCTTATGAACAAAAGAATTGTTAAACGTGTAATATGTTATATGCTCACAGCGGCAATGCTTGTGTCCTCGGTTTCAATGGATACAGCGAGGTCAAAGGCCGCACAGACAGGTAATGCGATAATTGATGGTGAATATACTACAGGTATATTTGCAGGAAGCTATGGCATTGACCAGTTATTTGACTATATTATGAGCTACGGCAGACTTAATAATCTGCCGTATGATGCATCATGGGGACATGCAAATGCGTCTACAGGACATCAGTTTACCAAAGCCATGATGGAAGGAAAGCACTTTGTATTAAAGTATTCAGGTGATCCGGACTGGCCGCTGGCACTGTGCCTGTATGAGGATGATGGAACTCCTGTTGTCAGCAGCAGGAGCAGCCGGTTTTCAACATCCTCAAGGATTGGTCTTAGAACCAATGTATGTCTTACAAGTACAGCAATCAGTTATATGCAGGAGTACTATACTGATGGTTTTGAGGGAGTTGTGACACTGGGTACTGTTGGAAAAGCAGACAATAACGGACTCTATTTTCACACTGATAATGGATTTGGTTATTATCTCAGCGGTAACCAGGGACGTGATGTTGGTGAATACATCAGATGGGAATCTGATGCAGACACAGATGTTACTGTTGAGGAGCTTGCTGCAATGGATGGATATGCATCCAACAGCTTGCAGTCAGGCCAGTATGCTGTAATGTATAGCTCTGAGGGTGGAGCGAAGCTTCTTAATATGCCTGGTGAACAGACAAAGGAAAAGAATGTTACACTGACACTCTCAAAGAAGGTTCCGGCGAGAAAGGGATACAGATTTAAGGAATGGAATACCAAAGAAGATGGGACAGGTACTTCTTACCAGCCGGGTGCAGAGTATACGAAGAATGCAGTAGTTACCCTGTATGCGATGTGGACCAGGTATTATGAATCGGGATTGTTTGGGGCTAAGCTTGGTAAAAATCAGATATTTGATAATGTAACAAGCCGTAACATGATTAATGGTAACTGCTATGATGCTTCTTATGGGGATGCGAGCTTTTCATCAGGCCATCAGTTCAAGGACGCACAGCTTGAAGACAGGTTCTTTGTATTCAGATACAGCGGGGATCCTGACTGGCCTGTTGCACTCTTTATGTATGACGAAGACGGAACACCTGTAACCAAGTCAACGACTGACAGGCTGCCCAGGGAATCAGCAGTTGGAGAAGAGGATAACCTGTGTCTTACCACTAAAGGAAAAGCTTACATGGAAGATACATATTCGGATGGTATCAAGGGTCTCTTATGCCAGGGAAGGGTTGAACAGTATGATGAAAATGGTGTAACATTTGTCAGCATGAACGGATTTGGTTATTATGCTTCAATTAACCGTGGTTATAAGAAGGGTGACTATATTGAATGGTATGATATTGTAGAATCAGATAATGTTGAAGTAGAAGAGCTTGATGCCATTGATACATTTGCCGATGCATTATTGTTTGATGGTGAGTACGCTATCATCTATAATGAGAATGCTGATGATATTATAGAGAACTTCCCTGAAACCCAGAAGAAGAAGGACTTATATTCATCTATCATTACGATGGAACAGCCGGTAAGGAATGGTTACGAATTCGTCGGATGGAATACCAAGAGTGACGGTACCGGTGACAGCTATCCGGCAGGGGCAAGATATACAGGTAAAGGAGTTCTTACTGTATATGCAATCTGGGAAGAAGAGGAAAAGGAATCCCTTGCTTTATATGAAGATGGAAAACAGATAAGCAGGAATTATGTCATTTCCAATGATGCTGCTGTTGAAAAGATGATAGAAAAGAGTGAGACAGCAGAAGAATTTTATTCAGCACTTAATAATATCAGCATGACACGTATATTAGAGATAAAAGGCGGATACAGTGGTGACAGTAATTATAATGCAGTATCTGCGGATGAGAATATTGCCGCATGCCAGGTTGAAGGCAATATACTTACGCTGAGTGGAAAAAATGACGGATTTACATATGTGACAGTGACTGATGAGGCAAGTGGGCAGATATGCAGATTAAGCGTTAATGTTAAGACACTTAAAGATAACCTGTTCATAATCAGACCTGTAACTAATGATGATTACAAGGATTATCTGACTGATAATAATAAGGTAAGCTACAGTGCAGGTAAGAAACAGGGCAAAAAGGTTACATGGGAGACAGCCGGAGTAAATGCTGCAAGTGTAAAGCAGCTGTCAAATGATGACTGTGTTGTATGGAAGCCTGCATTATCAAGCCTTAAGATCAGTGCTGCGTGCGGACTTAATACTACGCTTGTTCCAATAGCCGATATGCAGAGCGGTGAGGTTAATGGCGCATATCCGATTAATAATTATTACATATCGTCAGCATACAGGCAGAATATAACTCTTGCAGATTCTACCGGAAGCGGTATAAGCAGTAATTTTACGGTTAAGGCATTCCTTATTGATAATGGAGGAAATATATTAGCAGAGGATACTAAGACATTTACAGCTGATATTGCTAAAACGGCATATTCTACAGATGTCTCCTTTGATGGGGTAGACAGCCTTGAGAATGCAGATGTACTTCTTGAGGTAACAGCTGAGAACAATACATATAAGCCTAAGCTGGTGCAGTATCCGGTATACAGCAAAGGACAGCAGGTGAATGCAGGTACTAAGATTCAGTTAGAGGATGCAACATCTGCCGTAACTGACACTAAGAATATTGTTAATATAGCAGATGAAAACGGTAAGAACGTATGTAACATGGTTCTTGACAAAAATGATAAAAAGACAATTGTTGTTACCTCCTGTTCTGAGGCCGGACACAGTATAGTGTTTAAGGTTGCCGATACAGAGGTTACTGCGGACAAGGAAGAAAGCATTCATTATGATGGAATGGTTAATGAATGGAAAAAGTCGACCTTTAATATTACAGGTGACAATGTTCCTACCGGAAGAAGCAATGTAAAATTAATTATCAGGAATAGCAGTAATGATATCATATCAACGCAGACAACACAGTTTAATATAACTAACATAGCTAATATCCCTTCACCGGAAAAGCCTGAAAATATTCAGTTCCTTGGAGATTTTGACACACCTACGCTTTCTGCCGGAAGTATTATCAACAGAAGCCTTAAGTTCAATTTCCCAAAATATCTTCCGATGAAGATAAGCTACCAGGATACAGATGATCCTTTGAAAAAGACATTTATGATAGCTATCGGTAATGCTGGACTTGATGAGGACAATGTGGTAGCTGCCGTTACTGAGACTATTAATGATCTTAAGGACAATAACCTCACCAAGACGTTATCAGGATATGCATTTGGTAATGCTGATTTTGTTAACGGCAAATGGGTTATGACTTATACCGGTGGTGGAATTGCCGGTAGTATCCAGTACGAGTTTGGATTCAATAATAACGTTGTAGTCGGATTTGTTCCATTATATTATGGAATGAAGGTTGGATGTACGGCCAAGGTTGATGCCCTGCTCTCGGGAAGTAATTCATACCATAACAAGTTTGTTGGCATGGATTTCAGTACTAATAACCTGAAGCTTACAAGCCAGTATAATTTCGTAACAGATATACTTGTTGGAGTACAGGGTTATGTAGGAGCCAGCGGTGGTGTTGGTTTTGATGGTAAGGTGGTCAAACTGAAGTTCGGGGTGGAAGGACAGCTTTCACTTGAATATGACCACAGGGTAGTTATTTTCAAAGACCTGGATAACACCAAAACCTATGATGGCGGTCATCTTGACTTTAGCGGAAGAATCGGACTGAATTTTGAATTTAAGCTCCTATTTATAAAATATAAGAAGGAGATTGTCGGAACCGGTTTCAATACAGGCAAGGATTTCAGGGACTGGAGTAAGTTCCCGGCAGGAAGGCCTAATCTTCTGGAATTCGCAGGAATGCAGAATGAGAATGCAAAGCTGCTGGCACTTGCACCAAAGGAAGACCAGGAATGGTATAATTATATCAATCCATACATTTCACCGGTCATATCAGGTGACGGCAGCAGCATGGCAATGACATATACCGACAGCCTTGATGAGCTGGATACTGTTAATCCTGCAATAAGCAATAAGGACGGAAGCAGCTGGTCAGAGCCGGAGGTTCTTACAGACTGGAGGACAACCGGTAAAAAACAGACTGTTAATGCCATTGACTATGATACAGATGGAAGCCTTAAGGTTCTGGCATTTGACGCATTATCGTATGACAATATTGATGCGGAAAGTGATAATATATCAAGCGATGAATTTAACAATTCTGCCAATACAGGAGAGATTCATGTATACGTAAATGGAGTACATACGCAGCTTACTGATAACGCAGTTTCTGATATAGCACCTGTTGTATCTGTAAGGAATGGTAAGGCAATAGTTGTATGGCAGTCAGATAAATATAATCTTGACAGTATTAATGAGAATGCTGTTAAACAGGATATGCAGGGTGAGAAAAAGCTGTATTTCAGTTTTTATGACGGTGAAAAATGGAGTGCGCCTGTCTGTCTTGAGAATGGGGAGATTGAGGGTGTACAGGCATATGATACAGCTATTTCCGATGATGGAGAGGCTATGGTAATTGCAAGTATGGGCACCAGTGACCTCCTTAAAGAGCGTGAGTTGTTCTCGTATATAATTGATAACGGAACAATAAAGAGCGTTAACAGAATTACATGTAATGAGTATGGTGAGACACAGCCAAGAGTAAAATATGTAACTGACAATGACGGAATGTTCCTGGCAGGCTGGCAGCAGTCCGAGTATGAGAATGACAGTGTTAAGAATTCATGTGTCATACTTAAGGGATTCAATAAGGATGGCAGTGCTAATGACTTCATGGTTACAGACAATGGTGACATCACAGAGAATTTTGACTTTGTAAAGGGTGGAGATACTATTAACAGCAGTGCAGTATGCTGGTATGATACAGGGGCAGACACACTTAGCCATACATATGTCAAATACATCAATAAAACACCGGCTTCACTGTCAATGAAGTATACGCTGAATGGTACTTCATCTGAGAATGAGTCAATAGTTGGAAGTACAGTTATAAAGGACGAAGATTCATTTACTGCCGTATCAGCAGCACAGGTACAGAAAGAGAACAGTCAGGAGGATGATACAGAACAGCCGGCAAGGCTCATATTCTCGCATAAGACTATAGATAATGCTGTTACTGACGCGGCGGCTGATGCGTTTGACCAGAATATAATTCCTTCAAGTAATATAAATGTAACTATTTCATTTACTAATGCAGGAAGAAATGCAATGAACAGTATCACTGTAAAGAATAATGGTACTACTGTTGTAGATAATTATCCTGTTTCAGTTGGGAGTGGTGAAAATGGCCAGGTTAAGTTCGTTTATGCCCTTGGAGAGGAACTGAAAAATGAAGACTTTGTAATTGAAGCTGACAATGGAGCAACAGCTACTGCAAAACTGGTGCTTCTGGGAACGGATATTGTTGCAGCTAATCCTGAATTGACCGGAACAGTTTCTGGTGGAGAAAGGATTATGCAGGCGGTAATAAGTAATGCCGGAACAGCAGCGCTTAAGGATACAGACAAGATATATGTTAATTTCTCCTCCGGGGATAATAAGAACATAAAAGTTAATCCGTTATCCGGTGGAGCAGCATGGGATGAAGTATCGGAGCAGATAATTATAAGTGGCAGTGATGCAATTGATGCGGTTAATTCAGGAGAATATATTCTTCAGTTTGGATATAAGCCTGAGTTTGATGATGACAGTGATACGGTTGCATTTGCACTTGAAGCAACAGCATATAATAACAGCATGGTATCGTTAGATGAACTGAATGTGGCAGATAACAGTGCTTCCTTCAGTATCGTGAAGCCATCTGCAGTATATGATACCCAGCTTGTGTATGATGCCATTATTGAGAATGGCAATATAACAGCTGTTAAGGTAACCAACCAGTATGAAACCGCTATAAAGACAGGTATTAAGGTATCAAACGGCAGTGATAGTAAGACTATTAACGTTAATCTTGCGGCTGAGGAAAGCAAGACATATGCTGTTAGTTTGCCGGTGTCAGATTCATTAGGTTATACGGTTGCTGAATACGGAGAGGATGAATCTGAGGTAATTTTACCATCAGAGAAGCCATCGCCTGCACCGTCTGACACAGCAGAGCCATCGCCTGCACCGACTAATACGGCAGGACCGACAGCTGCACCGTCTGACACAGCAGAGCCATCGCCTGCACCGACTAATACAGCAGGACCGACAGCTACACCAGCTGACACGGCACAGCCATCGCCTACACCGTCTGATAAGGCGGAGCCTACACCGACACCGGATAATACAGCGGAGCCGACACCTGTACCGACTAACACGGTGAAGCCGACAAGGACTCCGAGACCAACAAGAACTCCTGTTGTTACAAGGACTCCACGTCCACAGAAGACGAGTGCCCCTGTAAGGACTCTGGCGCCGAGAAAGACGTTTGCACCTGCAACAGAAGCTCCGGAGATCAAGGTTGGAAAGGCATCTATCAAGAAGCTGAAGAATATATCTAAGAGAAAAGTTGTAATAACTGTTAAACCGGTAGCAGGAGCAAGGGGATACAGGATATTCTACAGCACTAGTAAGAAGTTCAAAAATGCAAAGACCAGAACTATATATGGTAAGAAGGGAACCTTGGCAGCACTTAAGAAAGGTAAAACGTATTACCTGAAGGTTCAGGCTTTTGTTAAAGGCTATAATGGATTGAATGTATACGGAAAAGCCAGCAAGGTTAAGAAAATTAAGATTAAGAAGTAGGAGGAATACTTAAACCGCTATTAAAAGCTGATGACTTCCGCGGTCATATGTACGCAGAAGCTGTCAGCTTTTCTGCGTTAAAAGGAGGATGCTTATGTTATTAAGTATTGCGTTGATTCTTATTGCCGGTATGTCTATGGGGTGGCTGTGTAAAAAAATGAAGCTTCCTTCTCTGCTTGGGATGTTAGCAGCCGGAATACTGCTTGGCCCATATGTCCTTGATCTGCTGGATGAAAGTATACTTGGGATATCATCAGAGCTTAGGAGAATTGCATTGATAATCATACTTACGAGGGCAGGCTTTGGGCTGGATATGTCAGAACTTAAAAAAACAGGAAGGCAGGCTGTGTTAATGTGCTTTGTGCCGGCAAGCTTTGAGGTAATCGGAATTGTGCTGCTTGCACCGTGGCTTATGGGACTGTCTGTTATAGAAGCGGCGGTTATGGGTGCTGTGCTTGCGGCAGTTTCCCCGGCGGTCGTTGTACCACGGATGGTGAAGCTGATGGATGAAGGATATGGGGTAAAAAAAGGTATACCACAGCTTATTCTTGCCGGGGCATCTGTGGATGATGTATATGTTATTGTATTGTTCTCGACATTTGTCGGTATGATGCAGGGAGAAGGTGCATCGGTAATGAGCTTTATCAATATTCCGGTCTCAATCATATTAGGGATGGCAATCGGGCTGGTGATTGGAATGATGCTTGCATATTACTTTAAAAATGTACATATCAGGGATACGGCTAAGGTACTGATCATACTCAGCATATCATTACTGCTCGCAGCCGCAGAAGATGCGTTAACTACACCGATAACGTTTTCGGCGTTAATAGCAGTTATGTTTATCGGAATCGGACTGCAGAAAAAATGTAGGATTGTTGCTGAAAGACTATCGGTAAAATATGGGAAAATGTGGGTAGCTGCAGAGGTACTCCTGTTCGTGCTGGTAGGGGCAACCGTGGACACCGGCTATCTTGGCAGGGTTGGGGTGAAAGCACTTATTGTTATAACAGGGGCATTGATATTCAGGATGCTTGGCGTACTGGTATGTATGGCTGGCAGTAACCTGAAATGGCGTGAAAGGCTGTTTACAATGCTTACATATACTCCAAAGGCTACGGTTCAGGCGGCAATAGGGGGAATTCCCCTTTCTCTGGGACTTGCATGTGGGGAGACTGTACTTACGGTTGCAGTGCTTGCGATAATTCTTACAGCACCGCTTGGGGCTTTTGCCATTGACCTGTTGTATAAATGGATGCTGGATAAGGATTAGTTTAGAAACCATGGGTTTAATCAGCCCATGGTCCTTTTTTGTAGAAGTATATAGACAATACCGTTGCAACGCACCAGCCTATTGGCCATGCACACCAGATTCCTGTAGCCCCAAGAGCTGTCTTTGAGAAACAAAAAGCTAAAAGAACACGGAGGATCAGATCTGTAAATGTTGCTATCATAAAGTTTTTCATCATTCCGGAGCCACGTAAAATTCCATCGGCTACTAATTTGGCAGATACTACAAAGTAGAATGGGGAGAGAAGCTTAAGGTATATGATTCCCGTGTGCATTGCAAGACTGGTAGGTTCATCCATGAAAAGCTTCAGGACGATATTTCCTCCAAAGAAGTAGAGTAAAAATAATGGTAGACTCAACATCCATACCATTTTAACGCCGACCTTGAAACCATCCTTAATACGTGGCAGCTTTTTTGCACCAAGGTTTTGGGCTGTATAATTTGATATACCATTTCCAAGCGTTGTAAATGACGTAATAACGAGGTTGTTGAGCTTAACGGCGGCTGAATAACCTGCCATGACCGGTGCGCCGAATCCGTTAATGATACTCTGGATAATAATATTTCCGAGTGAGATGAAGCTTTGCTGCAGTGTACTTGGGATAGCGATAATGGCAATCTGTTTTAACAGCTGTATATCAAAGACAGAGGCCTTTTTGTCACATTTAATCCGGGCAAGCCTTAAGAATACAATGGTTATTGCAAGCACACAGCTTATTCCCTGACAGATAAAGGTGGCCCATGCCACACCGGCAACCCCCATATGGAATGCTTTTACGAACCAGATATCTACAGCAATATTAGCAGTAGAGGACACAGCTAAGAAGTAAAATGGGGTTTTGGAATCACCAAGTGCCGAAAAAATTCCGGTTGCAATATTGTAGAAGAACACAAACGGCAGTCCCCATGCGTAGATATCAAGATATAACCTGGAATCAGCCATTATCTCATCAGGTGTCCTTATCAGTCTTAGAAGCATTCCGGAGCCGGTTATGCCAATCAGCATTAATACAAGGCATACCAATCCACTGAATATACAGGAGGTATAAACGGCAGTTTTCATTTTTGTATAATCCCTTGCACCAAATAACTTTGAGACTACAACGGAGCATCCCATGTTACATCCAAATGCGAACGCAATGAATATTAACGTAATCTCATAACTGTTGCCAACAGCCGCCAGTGCATTTTCACTGACAAACTTTCCGGCAACAAGACTGTCAGCGATATTGTATAGCTGCTGGAAGATAATACTGCCAAACAATGGCAGACAGAATTGCCAGAGAACGGTTTGCGGTTTACCTACGGTCAGATCCTTATTCATTTTCGGATGCCTCCATTTCTTTGAGCGTGTCAATAATTAATTTTGCACAGCCATCAATGCCCAGTCCGCTGCTGGATATCATTGTGTCATAGCTTTCAGGCTGCCCCCATTCTGTATCAGAATAAAAGTCGAAGAATAGTTTCCGCATTCGGTTGATATGCCTGATACGGCTGGCAGCCTCTTTTTCGTTTATCTGATTCCTCTTCATTACACGCCTGATCTTATCTTCTTTATCTGCATATATGAATACAGACAGCCTCTTTTCCTTTGGAATGATAGAAGAAGCGCATCGTCCGATGATTACACATGGACCCTGCCCGGATATTTCTTTTATGACTGCTTCCTCGGCATTATAAGCCATCTGGCTTTCGGAATAAAATGTATTGCCAATACCGGCAACATCAGCATATGGATTGCCACTTAAAAACTGAAGACTGTTAATAGGAGATTCTTCCTTATATGCAATGAAATCTTCACTTAAGCCCGATTCCAAAGACGCTTTTTTTATTAACAGCTTGTCGTAACATGGAATGTTAAGCATTCCTGCAAGCTTTTCACCGATTTCACGTCCCCCGCTTCCGTATTCACGACCTATGCATATGATATTTTTCATAAAACCAACTTCTTTCTTTGTGTATTGTTTTTTCTTACAGGCAGGATTATAATATGTCAGATGGTATATGTAAAATATGAATAATTATATCAAGATATATGAAAATGATATATCTTATATAGATTAATAATTTGAACGGTCAGTGGAGGATGGATATGAATATCAGCTATGATTATTACAGGGTTTTTTATTATGTTGCAAAGTATAGAAGCTTTACTGCGGCTGCGAGGGTACTTATTAATAACCAGCCCAATGTTACAAGAATGATGAAAAGGCTTGAGGAGGAGCTTGGGTGTACGCTGTTCATCAGACAGAGGCGTGGTGTATTACTTACACCGGAGGGGGAAAAGCTGTACGCACATATTTCAGTTGCATTTGAGCACATATTAAGCGGAGAACAGGAGATTGCAAGGGACAAGAGCCTGCAGTCCGGTATTGTTACAGTTGCGGTAAGTGAGATTGCGCTGCATTGTGTGCTGCTTCCGGTGCTAAAAGTATTCCGTAAGGCGTATCCCGGTGTGCGTATCAGGATATCTAACCATTCTACACCACAGGCAATAGATGTGTTAAAAAAGGGTCTTGCAGATTTTGCGGTTGTGACTGACCCATTTGAATTACCACCCGGAGTATCATCGGCAGCGCTGCGCACGATACAGGAGGTACCGGTATGCAGCAGTGCGTTTTCGCTTTCTACAGGGACAATGCTTACAGACCGGCAGATAAAAAAGTATCCTTTGATCGGTCTTGGTGATAAAACAAGCTCATTTACTTTTTTCTCTGATTACTTTGCAAAGATGGGGATATCCTATGAGGCTGATGTGGAGGCAGCTACAGCTGACCAGATCCTGCCAATGGTGAAGTCCGGCCTTGGCATAGGCTTTGTACCACAGGATTTTCTTGAACATGGGAATATGGATAATCTTATCATACTTAATATACAGCCGCCTGTTCCTGTAAGAAATATATGCATTCTTAAACGAAAGGGAACATCACTTAGTATAGCGGCCGCCGAGCTTAAAAAGATGATACTGAAGAAGTAAAAAGAAAATGCAGTGGCATGGTCAGACAAGTGCAGGGCTTTTATTACCATAGGGTAAAACTATGGACAACTGTAGTTTTTATGTATTTTTCAATTACCGGAGAAACTGGTAGACTGTCCTCAGGTCATAAAGTTAAATACCCTGCTTTCAGGGGAATAAAAAACAAAGAAAACGGAGGATATGAAAATGAGTAAAGTACAGACACCTTTCAGGTATGATTTTGTAGGAAGCTTTTTGAGGCCACAGGCATTAAAGGAAGCTAAAAATAAGTGGCAGGAAGGAAGCATCAGTCAGGAAGAATATGACAGAATCGTTAATGACGAGATTACAAAAGTAGTTGCAAAGCAGAAGGAGCTTGGTTTTCATGTAATTACTGACGGAGAGTTCAGAAGAACATTCTGGCACCTTGATTTTATGTGGGGATTAGATGGGGTAGCACATGAGCATACAGGAAATGGCGTTAAGTTCAATGCTGAGCTTGCTGTACTTGATGACACATATCTTGTTGGTAAGATTAAGGCAAAGCCACATCCATTTGTAGGGTATTATAAGTTTTTGAAACAGTTTGAGGATGAAAATACAGTTGCAAAATATACAATACCGGCCCCGGCACAGACATTCCAGCAGATGATAGTTCCTGCCAATTATGAGATAACAAAAAAGTTCTATGGGACAAATGAAGAGCTGATTCAGGATATTGGCAGGGCTTATCAGAATGTGATCAGGCAGTTCTATGATGCAGGCTGCCGTAACCTCCAGCTTGATGACTGTACATGGGGTGCGATTGTAGGAGATGCTGCAAAACAGAGGTACCGGTCTCTTGGAATTGACCTTGAAGATGTTAAGGGACAGCTTCTTGCAGTTAACAATCTTGCACTTGAGGGAAAACCGGACGATATGGTTATCACTTCACATATATGCAGAGGTAATTATCATTCGACATTCTTTACAAGCGGTCCGTATGATACAGTGGCAGATTATGTATTTGCAAAAGAAAATGTTGATGCACTGTTTCTTGAGTATGATGATGCAAGGTCGGGTGGTTTCGCACCACTTGCAAAAGTATCGGATGATAAGAAGGTTGTTCTTGGGCTTATTACAACAAAAACCCCGGAGCTTGAGGATAAAGAAAAGGTTATTGCAAGGATTCATGAGGCTGCAAAATATATTCCGCTTGACAGATTGTACTTAAGCCCACAGTGCGGATTTGCTTCATGTGAGATTGGCAATAAGCTTACGGAAGAAGAACAATGGGCTAAGCTTAAGCTTGTAAAAGAAATAGCGGAAGAAGTCTGGGGATAGAATTACCTTCCGGGGCATTTCGTACTTGCAAATATCACAGATACATGTATAATATGAGTTGTTGTATATAACAGCGTCATTCAATTAAATTAACAATGGGGTGCTCGTGCAGGAACCTTATATCTGGTTTCTGCACTTTTATCTTTATGGGAAAATGACCGTTATACAATTAATGCAGAATACCCGGGAAGGAAGGGAAATTATGTATACAGCATTAACAATTGCCGGAAGTGATTCAGGCGGCGGTGCCGGAATACAGGCAGATATTAAGACAATGACGGCTAACCATGTTTATGCAATGAGCGCAGTCACGGCGCTTACGGCGCAGAATACAACCGGAGTAACAGATATAATGGAAGTAACTCCTGTATTTTTGGCGGAACAGCTGGATTGTATATTTAGTGACATATATCCGGATGCAGTTAAAACAGGTATGGTATCATCCGGCAGCCTCATTGGGGTAATTGCCGGCAAGCTGACGGAATACCGGGCAAAAAATATAGTGGTAGACCCTGTCATGGTGGCAACGAGCGGAGCTAAACTGATAAGTGATGATGCAATCAGGACACTGAAGGACAGGTTACTGCCTCTGGCAGACGTCATAACTCCGAATATCCCGGAGGCAGAAGTGCTTTCGGGAATGAAGATCAATACCGGGGAGGATATGGAAAAAGCGGCAGAGCATATATGTAACAGTTTTGGATGCAGTGTTTTACTTAAAGGTGGACATCAGTTAAATAATGCTGACGACCTTTTATTCAGGAAAGAAAAGGAGCCGGTGTGGTTTAAGGGGAAGAGAATAGATAACCCTAACACCCATGGCACCGGATGTACATTGTCATCCGCCATTGCATCTAACCTTGCAAAGGGAATGGATCTTGAGACATCAGTAAAACACGCCAAAAATTATATTTCAGGTGCACTTGCTGATATGCTTGACCTTGGAAAAGGAAGCGGACCTGTGAATCATGCATTTGCGATAAGGGGAGAATACTAAAGTATACTTCACCGGTAATAAGAGAGGACTGGATAATGGTGAATAAAAGCAACACAAAAAAACTGACATTAACTGCTATATTTACGGCTGTTGCGGTTGTGGGAAGTATGTTTTCATTCCCTGTACTTGGTTCAAAATGCGCACCGGTTCAGCATATGATAAACATTCTGTGTGCCGTGACAGTTGGGCCATGGTGGGCATTAGTGCAGGCATTTACGGCGTCATTTATCCGTAATATTGCCGGTCTTGGAAGTGTTCTGGCATTTCCCGGAAGCATGTGCGGTGCACTGCTTGGGGGATTGCTTTACAGATATAGTAAGATGCTTTCCTTTGCCTGTATTGGGGAAGTGGCCGGAACCGGTATTATCGGGGGAATGCTTTCTTACCCGGTTGCTTATTTTATAATGGGCAATGATACGGCAGCAATATTTACATTTGTCATACCATTTCTTATCAGTACCTGTGGCGGTACAATAATTGCGGTGATTATTACCGTGTCACTTAAGAAGTCCGGTATGCTTGACAGGATCACTGATATGCTTAATGCATGATCTTTGACGGCACGGATGGATCATGGGGGAGGTATAATGATCACAGGAGAATACATTAATAAAATACACAGCCTGATACAGGAATCAAGGCCTGTTGTCCATTGCATTACTAATATTGTTACTGTTAATGATTGTGCCAATGTACTGCTTGCGGTGGGGGCATCCCCTACCATGGCACATCATCCTATGGAGGTCGAAGAGATAACCTCGGGTTCATCAGCACTGGTATGCAATATGGGGGCTGTCAGTGATATTGATGCGATGCTTATAGCAGGGCGCACAGCACACAGGCTTGGACATCCGGTAGTGCTTGATCCTGTTGGGGTGTCAGGCTCGGGATTCCGCAGGGGCAGGTGTCTGAGCCTTATCCATGAGATTGTCCCGACATGTATCCGGGGTAATTATTCAGAGATACGTGCCCTTATGGAACAACGCAGTACAGCTGCCGGTGTGGATTCAGGAGATGACGGAATAGATATAACTGCAATGAAGCAATTTGCAGAATCCTGCAAAGCTATTGTAATAGCTTCGGGAGCTGTGGACATAATAACAGATGGAAGGACAGCCTGCACCTGTAAAAATGGCAGTCCGGAAATGGCACGTATTACAGGAAGCGGTTGTATGTCATCAGCAATGCTCGGGGCATTCCTATACGCAGAGCCTTCGGTGAAGGCAGCGGCAGCCTGTTGTGTATATATGGGTATTGCAGGTGAGAGGGCAGCTAAAAAAACAGAGGCTGTCGGCGGTGGAACCATGACCTTCAGGGAGTATTTTATTGATGAGATATCACTGATGGGACCTGATAGTTATGAAAATATATTTTTATCATATGAATGAAAAGAGAGTAGTTTATGTCGTCTAATAAAAAAATGAATGAGATTCTGTCACATATACAGTCAGACCGCAATGTCAGGAAGATGAAAAAATATATCCAGCATGGAAGTGTTTCTACGTTTGACCATTGTGAAAGTGTTGTAAGATTATGCTATGCCATCAATAGAAGGTTTTCATTACATGCGGATCTGGAAGTGCTGTTAACCGGTGCCATGCTGCATGATTTCTACCTTTATGACTGGCACTGCAGGGATAATGGCGAGCATCGTTTTCATGGGTTCAGACATGCCATGACAGCCTGCCGGAATGCTGAAAGATATATGAATATTGACAGGAGAACCTCGGATGTGATATACAGCCATATGTGGCCGCTGAACCCTGAAAGGATTCCTGCATCAAAGGAAGCATGGATCGTGTGTATTGCAGATAAGGTGGTCTCATTACACGAGATACTTTTTAAAAGATCGTGACCGTGCAGGGTAAGTGGGGAATGAAGGATCCGGGCACGGTTCTTAGGCTTTCAGATTCCGGATGGGTTAATCAGGGTGGTGGACAGATTCAACCACAGCTACTACTTTATAAGTATCAATACCACAAAAGCAGTACAAAAATGGCATCCTTGTGTAATTGAATACATAACCACATAGTAGTATATTGAATGCAATAAAAGCAATGGAGCTTATTAAAGATTCCATTGCTTTTTTGTTTATAAAAAACAGGTGGCCTTTGGAACTGCCTGAGATGACAGGGAGGTATGTAAGATGGATTATCCAGGAATAGAGTTTTTATTTTTAAATGAACAGGACATGATAAAGGCAGGCGTTAAAGATATGGCAGCCTGCATTGACACAATGGAAGAAGTTATCAGATGCCTTAATGTTGGAGATTATGTGATGGGTGGTGAGAACCACAACTCACATGGAAGCCAGGTTTCATTTCCGGCAAGGTCACCATTTCCTAATATGCCGCTTGATGAAGGTGATGACAGAAGATTTATGGCAATGCCTGCATATATAGGCGGCTCAATAGACCTTGTTGGCATGAAATGGTATGGTTCTAACAGTGCTAACAGGCAGAAAGGGCTTCCACGGTCAATTCTTACGGTAATGCTTAATGATAAGGATACAGGCGCTCCGCTTGCACTTATGTCGGCAAACCTCCTAAGTGCATACAGAACCGGGGCGATACCGGGAGTGGGGGCAAGGTATCTTGCCAGGAAGGATGCGGCGGTTTGCGGAATATGCGGCCCGGGTGTGATGGGTAAGACCTCACTTGCTGCAATTCTTGAAGAGTGTCCGGGAATTAGGGAAATAAAGGTAAAAGGAAGAGGCAGGGCATCGATTGATAAGTTTGTTGAATATGCGAAGGAGAAATATCCTGGCATTGAGGTGATAAGGGCTGTAGATACTGTAGAGGAGCTTGTAAGGGATACAGATGTAATATCATTTGCGAATTCCGGTAATACGGATCCTGCGACCTATCCGTTCGTCAGGGGCGAATGGCTGAAGCCAGGGGCACTGATACTTGGGCTTAGCTGCTTTGAAATGGATGCACAGTTTATGGCAGATAAATGTAAGTTAGTTGTAGATAATACACAGCTGTATGAAGCATGGGCGGAGGAATTTCCATATCCGTCATTTGGTGCTAACAACATAATCGGTTCTAAATTCACTGATATGATCCACGATGGAATAATCGAAAAGTCAGATATGTATGATCTTGGTGATATTATTTCAGGTAAGCGTGAGGGAAGACTGAGTGATGACCAGATAATTATATTTTCGGTAGGGGGAATGCCGGTTGAAGATGTTGCATGGGGTAAAAGGTGTTACGAAAAGGCACTTGAGCTTGGACTTGGAACGAAGCTTACCCTGTGGGATAAGCCGGATCTTGCATAACAGAATTTTCACATAGAGCTTATATGAGGAGGGATAATTATGGAGACAAGAATCAAAGAGCATCCGATACTTGGTGAACCGCAGAAAGGTGAAAAAGTCACGTTTCTTTTTGATGGCAGGGAAGTTGAAGGATATGAAGGCGAGCCAATTGCAGCTGCGCTTAAGGCGGCAGGGGTTATGGTTCACAGATATACAAAAAAGGAGCATAAGCCACGGGGAATATTTTGTGCGATAGGAAGATGTACAGACTGCGTAATGGTTGTTGACGGAGTTCCCAATGTCAGAACGTGTATTACTCCCCTGAAGGAAGGAATGGATGTAAGGACACAGTATGGTGTAAGTGACAAACCATTTGAATAACAGATTATAGACAGATAGGGGTTGATTACATGAAACGATATGATTTGATAATTGTAGGAGCAGGACCGGCAGGGCTTTCAGCAGCAATAGAGGCTGCCGGTAAAGGGCTTAATGTTGTTGTATTTGATGAAAATGAGAAGCCGGGAGGACAGCTTTTCAAGCAGATACATAAGTTTTTCGGCTCCAGGGAGCACAGGGCAAAGATAAGGGGATATGTTATTGGAAAGCAGCTTCTTGAAGAGGCAGATGCAGCAGGGGTTAAAGTTGTGTTGAACGCAACCGTTATTGGTCTTTATCAGGATAAGGAAGTTGTAGTTAAGATTGGTGACGGAATCAGGCATTACAAAGGTGACAGCATAATAATTGCAACTGGTGCAGCTGAAAATATGGTTACATTTCCAGGCTGGACACTGCCTGGTGTAATCGGGGCAGGTGCTGCGCAGACGATGCTTAATCTTCACGGAATTCTTCCCGGGGAAAAAATACTTATGCTTGGCTCCGGTAATGTAGGGCTTGTTGTATCATTTCAGCTTATGCAGTGTGGGTGTGAGGTTGTTGCACTTGTAGATGCGGCACCCAGAGTCGGCGGATACGGAGTTCATGCCTCAAAGGTAGCCAGATGCGGCGTCCCATTTTATCTGTCACACACAATTGTAGAGGCAGAGGGTGATGATTGTGTAAAAGGAGTAACAATTGCAGAGGTTGATGAAAAGTTCAGGTTTATTCCTGGAACTGAAAAGCACTTTGATGTTGATACAATATGTATGGCAGTTGGTCTGTCACCAATGTCGCAGCTTCTTAAGATGGCAGGCTGTAGGATGGAAGATAACCCAAAGCGTGGAGGACAGGTTCCGGTATGTGATGAATATGGAAGAACTTCATTGCCGGGTGTATTCGTGGCAGGAGATGTAAGTGGAATTGAGGAAGCAAGCTCGGCAATGATAGAAGGCCGTATGGCAGGCTTTGTGGCAGCAGAATATCTTGGTTATATGGAAAAGGATGAGCTTGATGGTGAGCTTGCGAAGCTTGATAGTGCCCTTAACGGATTAAGACAGGGGATGTTTGCACCTTCTAACAGGGGAAAGAAGATTGAAAAGACCGAGGAAGGAATTGATATATCAACCAATCTGTTGAAAAATGGATATGTTGCGGATGATGAGATAGGGAGATTTCCGGGAGTTACACATAAGGCCGGTGTGCATCCGGTTATGGAATGTACACAGAACATACCTTGTAACCCATGTCAGGATGCATGTCCTAAGGGCTGCATCAGTATAGGTGACAATATAACATCACTTCCAATTGTTGTAAGTGATTCGACATGTATCAATTGTGGAATGTGTGTTGCAAGCTGTTCGGGACAGGCGATTTTCCTTGTTGATGAAGATACCGGGGATGGTTTTGCGACAGTAACGATACCTTATGAGTTCTTACCGTTACCGGAAGCCGGAACTAAAGGATTTGGTCTTGGCAGAAATGGAAAGAAGTTATGTGAGGCAGAAGTTGTAAATGTTAAGTGTGTTAAGGCATTTGACAAAACAAGTCTTCTTACAATGAAGGTTCCAAAGGAATATGCAATGAAGGCAAGATTTTTCAAGACGGAGGTGTAGATTATGAATTCAGTTAATGACCGTTCAAGAGATATTGGAGAATATATACCTGAACCTGATGATGATATGCTCATTTGCCGTTGTGAAGAGATTACAAAGGGTGAGATAAGAAAGGCTGTGCATGATGGTATGTGGACACTGACCGAGATAAGAAGGTATCTGCGTACAGGAATGGGGCTTTGTCAGGGCCAGACTTGTTCAAAGCTTGTTAAGAGGATTGTTGCAAATGAGTTAAAAGTATCACCCGCTGAACTGGAGCCTGCAACAAGCAGGGTGCCAATGCGTCCTATAGAGATGAAAGTATTTGCAAAGGAAGTACCGGATAAAAAGGAGGGCGAGTAATATGAAAACGAATGCAGAGGTTGTTATTATTGGTGGCGGAATTATTGGCTGTGCCACCGCATATTATCTTGCAAAGTCAGGGGCGGATGTGATTGTCCTTGAAGGTTCTGACCACATCGGAAATGGCGGTTCAAGCAGAAATGGCGGAGGGGTACGTCAGTCAGGACGTGATGTAAGGGAACTTCCACTGGTAATGTATGGAATTAAAAATCTGTGGCCTACTCTTTCAGAAGAACTTGAAGTAGACTGTGAATACCATCAGGATGGTAACTTAAGGCTTGGAAAAAATGAGGAGCATGCAAAGATACTTACAAGACTTGCTGATAATGCAAGGGCAGTAGGACTTGATGTACGGATGATAGATGGTGATGAAGTAAGGCAGATCAATCCTTACCTTTCAGATGAAGTTACTGTTGCAAGCTGGTGTCCGACTGATGGGCATGCGAATCCCCTTACTACAACACTTGGATTTTATAAAATGGCGAGAAGGCTCGGAGTAACCTTCATTACCGGGGAGATGGTAAAAGAGCTGAGGGTAATAAAAGGCAGCATCCGCCAGGTTGTTACAGACAACAATATATACGAGGGCGAAAGTGTCCTTGTGGCAGCAGGACTTGATTCAAGGGAGATATTAACAAGTGTCGGCATAGATATACCAATGACTAATTCATTGCTTGAGTGTCTTGTTACAGAAGCACAGCCGCATATGTTTGACCAGATGCTTGGAACGGCAGAAGCAGATTTTTACGGACATCAGACAAAGCATGGTTCATTTGTATTTGGTGGTTCTTCAGGACTTGAACGATATAATAAGGATAATGGAACACCGGTTAACAGCTCAAAGACGGCACCCTGTATATGCCGTGGAATTATGAAATATTTCCCGGACCTTGCAGATGCAAAGATTGTCCGTACATGGGCAGGATGGATGGATGCCTCAAGTGATGGTGTCCCGTCAATCGGAAAAGTAGATGAGATACCGGGTCTTTATGTTGCATGTGCATTTAACGGACACGGATTTGGTATCGGGCCGGCAGTTGGTGACCAGCTTGCCAGGCTGATAACAACCGGAAAGACGGACATCGATCTGTATGAACTCAGATACGACAGATACAAGGCAAAAATATAATGCATGGAATAATATAGATGATGCACAGAATATAGATGATGCACAGATTATGATATGGACAGGCATTGGAACTGAAAATGATTGGAGTGATTACATGAATAACTTTAACTTTTACGTACCTACAGATATAAGATTTGGTAAAGACCGGATTGAATGTCTCCCAACAGAACTGGAAAAATACGGCAATAAAATTCTGCTTGTATATGGTGGTGGCAGTATAAAGCGGACGGGTCTTTATGATAAGGTTATTGGGCTTCTGAAAGATTTTCAGGTGTTTGAGCTTTCGGGAATTGAACCTAATCCCAGGATTTCATCAGTAAGAAAAGGTGTGGAGATATGCAGGAATGAGGACATAGATGTTATTCTTGCAGTAGGTGGGGGAAGCTGTATTGATGCATCAAAGCATATCGCATGTGGGGCATTTTATGATAAAGACCCATGGGATCTTGTAAAGGACAGAAGCCTTGTAACGAAAGCACTTCCGATTGCTGTTGTACTTACAATATGCGCTACGGGTTCAGAGATGAATTCGGGGGCGGTCATCAGCAATGAAGAGACACATGAAAAGCTTGAGATTAATACACCACTTTTATATCCAAAAATCTCCATATGCGATCCGCAGTATCTGTATACGCTTCCGGCAAAGCAGAGCGCAGCCGGTGCAGTTGATATTATGTCACATGTCATGGAGCAGTATTTTCAGCCAAATGATGAAGCTTATATTACAGATGTGCTTAGCGAGGCGGTAATGAAGACAGTTGTAAAATATGCACTTAAAACTATAGAGGAGCCTGAAAATTATGAGGCACGTTCCAATATGATGTGGGCGAGCACCGTCGGACTTAATCATCTGCTTACTGTCGGAAAGGGCGGTGCATGGTCGGTGCATCCGATAGAACATGTTGTCAGTGCGTATTATGACATTACGCATGGTGTAGGACTTGCAGTGCTTACACCGGCATGGATGAAGTATGTTTTAAGTGACGCAACAAAGGCTCGTTTTGCCAGATATGCAAGGGAGGTCTGGAACGTAAATGAATTAGATGACATGAAAGCTGCCGTAACAGGCATTGAAAAGACGGAAGAATTCTTTAAGAGCCTTGGAATGCCGGTGACATTACATGATGCTGGCGTTGGTGATGATTTATTTGATACTATGGCTTCGGAAGCTGTACGGACAAGTGGAATATCGACACGCGCTTACGTTAAGCTTGACTGCGGGGACGTTAAAAACATATTTGAGCTTGTAAGGTGATGATATATGGTTTACAGGCTGTCATAATTGCGGTGCAGTTATGTACAGCCTGTGCCTGATTAATCTACGGAGATTGCATTAGGATATATTAACTCCATTTTTTCATTATCATAATGTGTATCCATCCATGTCTGCCAGCTGTATGCACATTCTATGCCCTGGCTGCGTTGATTATAGCGTGTAAGGGCAAGAACTGACATAACTATATTGCAGCACATGAATACTATCAGTGCCCAGGTAACAAGCTTGCCGGCAATAACCGGTATTTTTTCAATAAGCCGTGACAAAAGAGGGTACAGGTGCTTGAACCATATAACTGCAGCAAAACCCCAGAAGAAGCAGAACAGAAGGTTTATGCGGCCACCGAGGTTAAATGGAATGTCACTGTAATCCCAGAATACGGTACCGAATAAAACCTCGGTAAATATACTGCAGAAATATTCATAAGCACCTCCAAGAAGTGTGCCTGTTATGAATAGAAAGCGGTCAGATCTGTTACGGTATCTGTACAGCATAAGCGTTACAACTGCAATGGCAAGCCCCCATACTATACTGAATGGCCCCCAGATAACGCTGCTCCGGCTCATCCATACACCTGCCGTAATCCTGCAGAATATAGTTTCTACGATGTCTCCAAGAAATGCCCCGATAAAGAAAAGCATTGCAATTTTATAGAAGTCGCACCCTTCTGCAAAAACGGAGGTTTCCTGCAGTTCAATATTTTCAATAACTGAATACGCTTTCCTGATTCTTCGCCCGGCATGGTCATACAGCCAGTTTTCAAGGCGTGCCGCAAGGGCTGCAAGGCGGTTATTGGTGGCTGCAAGACGTTCATGGTGTCCGTTTTTCCTTGTAATAATGATGAATGAGGCAAAAGCATCCCAGATAAGGATTATTATAATGCCCCACAAAAGTAATGCACGGATAAAGGATGGAAATAATCCGTACAGGCGCATCAGGAGCGGATTGACCCATCTGATACAGACAAATCCGGTGGTACCCCATACAAGTGTCCAGAAAAGACAGATATATCCGTCAAGGTTGAAGCGTGATTTTGAGTGATTCCACCATTTTTCGTGGAAAAACTTCTCTATAAGATGGCCTGCACACCATTCTATAACAGCAGCATATATACAGGTACCTGTGAATAACCAGAATCCGCCTGTTCCATGAAGTCCAACGGTCATTAATACAGCGGATGTACCGTAAAGGATGCAGAAAGGTCCTGAAATAAGACCACGGTTAACAAATCTTTTTTTATGTGCTGCGGCAGCCAGGGTCTCAAGAACCCACCCCATAAAAGAATAAAATAAGAACAGCCACATTAGTCTGTAAAGTGTATATGTCATATGTATTACCCCATTTATAATATTGACTATATGTCAGTATTAATTACTTAATATTAATATTATTGTATCTGTAATGATATTATGATATCGGGGTCAGAAGTCCCCAGCTATGTATCTACCATAAATATAAAAAAAAATCAAGCTTCCACCGATACCGGACGTAGTTTTCCTTTGTTGTGTTTGCATTATGTTTATGATAGAATATATGGAATAATTAAGTTGAATCGGTATGGGTGGCAATAGTATTGTAAGATGGCTGACAAAAGGGGGATGTTTTATATGAAAAGGAAAAGATTTACTGATATTATGTGGGGAATTATACTGCTGCTTATTGCGGCAGGACTTGTATTATCCAGATTTGATGTGCCGGGAATGGATTTTTTTGAGACTGTAAGTATGTGGAGGATTTTGGCAGGCACTGTATTTGCCTTGCTGTTTATTCAAAGTGTACGTGACCGGAGTTATGCTGGGTCACTTTTTTCGCTTGCATTTCTTTTGATGGTATTCAGTAAAGAACTTCATATAGAAGTGCTTGTACCATGGACCATACTTATAGTGGCATTGCTTGCTTCAATTGCACTTGATCTAATATTTGGCAGCAGCCACAGGCGTAGTAATAAGAATCGTAACCGCAATAACAATAATAATTATAATAACAATAACAATAATAATGCTAATGGAGGCAGGCATGGTAATAATGGTTTTTGCAGCAGTAATCCCGGCGGTGGATGTCAGGGAGATAATATAGATGGAGAACGTGTATTTGAAAAAGTAACCTTTGGTTCGGCTGTAAGATATGTTAATTCTGATAATCTGCAGTATGCGGATATATCGTGTTCGTTTGGCGGGATTGAGATATATTTTGACAATGCCAGAGTTCCGTCAGGTCAGGCAGCCATTAATATATCATCCAATTTCAGCGGTGTTGACATATATATTCCAAAAGAATGGAAGGTTATTAACGAGATGACTTCATTTTGCGGTGGAGTTGATATTGACAACGGCTGGACAGGTGACAGCAGTGTTGTTATTACATTAACAGGCAGAAATAATTTTGGCGGCGTAGGGATAACAAGGGTCTGATGGCTGCAGCCATGCTGAGGGGCAGACTGCAGGTTGGGATATCAGACATAAAAAAGATAGGAGAATAATTGCTATATAATTAAGTTTGATCAACATAAGAATAATATATTGTAATATCTGCAAATAATATCTTACAGAGAGCCTGTTTACTGTAGGATATTATTTTTTGTCCCTGCAAAAGAAGCCGGGGCATGCCACATTGCCTGCTGTGGGGTATCTGACCGGTGTACAGGCGGATTATGTGTATTAATATATTTAAGAATGGGGAATGGAAAGTGGAAGAAAAGTTTAAACCTTATATTCCGGCTGATAAAGTGCTGCCGGAATTTACTGTGACATCCGTTGTTATGGGTGTCATACTGGCAATTGTATTTGGGGCTGCCAATGCATATCTGGGACTCAGGGTTGGAATGACTGTGTCGGCGTCGATTCCTGCCGCTGTTATATCAATGGCTGTGATCAGAATAATAATGCGGAGAGATTCGGTACTTGAGAGTAATATGGTTCAGACAATAGGCTCTGCCGGTGAATCACTTGCAGCCGGGGCCATATTTACGCTGCCTGTGCTGTATCTGTGGGCAGCAGAAGGTATAATGGAATCGCCGGGAATAGTAGAGATAGCCGTGATAGCATTATGCGGAGGTGTGCTTGGTGTACTGTTCATGGGGCCGCTACGTAATGCGCTTATTGTAAAGGAACATGGTGTGCTTCCTTATCCGGAGGGAACTGCCTGCGCCAGGGTGCTTCTTGCCGGTGAGGATGGCGCTGATGCCGGAAGTGTATTTGCAGGGATGGGAATTGCTGCACTGTTTAAGTTCATTGTTGACGGGCTTGGGATTGCTGCCGGTGCAATAGCAGTTCCGGTAAAGGCACTTAAAACTACATTTTCAACAGAGGTATATCCGGCACTTATTTCAGTGGGATATATATGTGGTGCGAAGATAGCCTCATATCTGTTTGCAGGTGGAATCCTTGGATGGTTTGTGCTGATTCCTGCAATCGTGACATTTGGTGGGGAAAGTATTCTGTATCCCGGTAAGGAATCTGTACAGGCGCTATATGAAAGTGGCGGCGCTTCTGCTATATGGAGTAATTATATCCGTTATATTGGTGCCGGTGCAGTTGCGGCAGGCGGTATTATCAGCCTTATAAAATCACTCCCAATTATTGTAAGAACATTTACTGAAGCGGTAAAAGGAATGAAAAATTCGGGTATGGGTGGAACATTAAGAACTGAAAGGTCACTTAATGTAAAAGTGATTGGGGCAGGTATTGTAATAATGATACTTACATTATGGATACTTCCACAGATTCCGGTATCTTTACCCGGTGCTGTTATGATCGTATTATTTGGATTCTTCTTTGCAACAGTGTCCTCCCGAATGGTAGGACTTGTTGGAAGCAGTAATAATCCTGTCTCGGGTATGGCGATCGCAACTCTGCTTATAGCAACAACGCTTCTTAAGATAACCGGACAGGATGTGATTGCCGGTATGCAGGGTGCTATAGCAATAGGCTCAATAATATGTATAATTGCTGCAATGGCAGGGGATACGTCGCAGGATCTTAAGACAGGATACCTTCTTGGGGCAACACCTGTAAAACAGCAGATTGGTGAGCTTGTTGGTGCGGTTGTGTCAGCACTTACTATCGGGGGTGTGCTTGTGGTTCTTGACAGGGCATGGGGATTTGGTACAGAAAAGATTGCCGCACCACAGGCAACGCTCATGAAGATGATCATAGAGGGCGTAATGGGTGACAGCCTTCCATGGGCGCTTATCTTTATCGGAGTGTTCATAGCCGTGGCAATTGAGATTATTGGTATCGGGTCATTGCCGGTTGCTATCGGTCTCTATTTGCCGCTTGAGCTTAGTTCGGCAATAATGATCGGTGGAGTTATCAGATTGTGTACGGATAAAGCGGCCCATGAATCCGGAAGGGGAATACTGTTCTGCTCAGGAATGATTGCCGGTGAAGGGCTTGCCGGTATACTTCTTGCCGTGCTTGCCCTTATGGGGGCTGAAAAGGCAATTGATATCTCTTCGGCCGCAGATACAGGTGCTGCAGGTGGAATTATTATTCTGGTCATATTAATTGTACTTGTGTCATTATCAGCACTGCGTGGCAGTAAAAAAGAAAAAGGCGGGGTATAATCATGAACCATAAAAATAATAATAAAGCAGCTAATTACCTTGATAAAGTTCCTGCCCACAGCATAAAGTACCGGTGCGGTACTGATGGACCGGGCAGGGTGGTAATTCTCAGGAATAATGAAGGCCTGTTTAACAGAATTGCACAAAGGTTCTTTCATAAGCCTGCAGTCTCATATATTCATCTGGACGAAATGGGCAGCTTTATCTGGATGAATATTAACGGAAGAAGATCTGTATATGATATTGCAGGGCTTGTTGAGGAGCATTTTGGGGAAGCGGCAGAGCCATTATATAACAGACTGGTCCGGTATATGGGGACACTGTCAAAGTGCGGGTTTATCGTATTTTATTGACAAATAATACAGAAAGTGTTTTAATCATTTACGATAAAAAGATGGAGGAAATACGTATGAAAAAATTAGTTGCACTGTTAATGACAGTAGTTATGGCACTCCCATTATGTGCCTGTGGTGGAAATGGGGATGCTTATACGGTAGGTATCTGCCAGCTTATACAGCATCCTGCACTTGATGCTGCAACAGAGGGCTTCAAGGAGGCACTTATTGAGGAGTTTGGTGAGGACGGAATTAAGTTTGATGAGCAGAATGCACAGGGTGATTCTAATACATGTGCTACAATAATTAATGGATTTGTATCATCTAACGATGACCTTATTCTGGCAAATGGTACAGCAGCGCTTCAGGCCGCCGCAGCCGGAACTGATACTATCCCGGTTCTTGGAACGTCAGTGACAGAGTATGGTGTTGCACTGGAGATATCAGATTTCAATGGAACGGTTGGACGTAATATATCAGGTACATCAGACCTTGCCCCACTTGATCAGCAGGCAGCCATGCTGAATGAGCTTTTCCCTGATGCTAAGGAGGTTGGACTGATCTATTGTTCAGCAGAGGCTAATTCACAGTATCAGGTAGATAAGGTTAAGGAATATCTTGAGAAAATGGGATATAACTGCACGTTATATTCATTTTCAGATTCTAATGACCTGGCTGCAGTTACAACATCAGCTGTAAAAGCAAGTGATGTTATATATGTTCCGACAGACAATACAGTTGCTTCTAATGTGGAGATTATTAACAATATCTGCCTTCCTGCCAAAGTTCCTGTGGTAGCAGGGGAGGAAGGTATATGTTCGGGCTGTGGAGCAGCTACCCTTTCGATCAGTTATCACGACCTTGGGGCAGCTACAGGTAAGATGGCGGCCAGGGTACTTAAGGGCGAAGCAAAGATTGAAGAGATGCCTGTAGAGTATGCACCACAGTTTACAAAAAAATATAATAAGGAGATCTGTGATGAACTCGGTATCGTGATTCCTGATGGATATGAGGAGATAACTGCAGAGTGATCTGTTGCACCGGCGGCGTATGTTTGATTTTTTTGGAGGTTATTATGGATATAAGTAATTTGATTTTCTCGCTTCCCGGAGCACTCGCTCAGGGACTTATCTGGGGGATAATGGCAATTGGAGTATACATAACATTCAGGATACTTGATATAGCGGATCTTTCAGTTGATGGGACAATGTGTACAGGTGGTGCGGTCTGCATCATGCTTATGCAGAACGGATGGAATGTATGGGTTGCAATGGGAGCGGCGCTTATTGCCGGACTTCTGGTAGGACTTATGACAGGTATATTCCACACAGTTATGGGAATACCGGCGATTCTTGCAGGTATTCTTACACAGCTCGGGCTGTGGAGTATTAACCTTGGTATTATGGGTAAGTCAAATCAGGCAATTAATGTAGATAAGTATGATCTGCTTGTTTCGTTAAGATTTATAAGAGGAGTTCCCGTGTGGAAGAATACTATACTTGTCGTTGCAGTAATAACAGTTGCAGTTATTGCAGTATTATATGCATTTTTTGGGACAGAGCTTGGCTGTTCATTGCGTGCGACAGGCTGTAACCCTAATATGGCAAGGGCACAGGGGATTAACACGGACTACAACAAGGTGCTTGGCCTTATGATTTCAAATGGACTTGTTGCACTTTCAAGTGCGCTTCTTTCACAGTACCAGGGATATGCAGATGCAAGTATGGGAAAAGGTGCAATTGTCATCGGACTTGCCGCAGTAATTATTGGCGAAGCGATATTTGGAAAAATATTCAAGAATTTTGCCCTTAAGCTTCTTGGCGTAGCATTTGGCTCGGTGATATATTACTTTGTTATCCAGACAGTGCTCTGGTTTGGTATTGATGCTAACTGGCTTAAGCTGTTATCAGCACTTGTAGTTGCAGTATTTCTTGCAGTCCCTTACTGGCAGTCAAGATATCTTGCAAAGCCTAAGAATATAGCAGTTAAGGAGGCAGATTAATGTTAGAGATTAAGAATGTATATAAAACCTTTAATCCGGGAACTGTCAATGAGAAAACTGCACTTAACGGACTTTCCTTTACAATGGAGGATGGGGATTTTGTCACTGTGATAGGAGGCAATGGTGCCGGCAAGTCAACCATGCTTAATGCTATTGCAGGTGTGTGGCCTGTTGACAGTGGTAATATTATAATCGATGGGATAGATGTAACAAAGCTCCCGGAACATAAGCGTGCAAGGTATCTTGGAAGAGTCTTTCAGGACCCTATGACCGGAACTGCAGCAACGATGGAGATTCAGGAGAATCTTGCACTTGCAAGGCGGAGGGGTGAGCACAGGAGGGTACATAAGATGGGTATCAGCCAGTCTGAAAAGGCCGGGTATAAGGAGCTTGTCGCTTCACTTGGACTTGGGCTTGAAAACAGAATGACCTCAAAGGTCGGACTCTTATCAGGTGGTCAGAGGCAGGCGCTTACTCTCCTTATGGCTTCACTTAAAAAACCGAAGCTCCTTCTTCTTGATGAGCATACGGCAGCACTGGATCCTAAGACGGCAGCCAGGGTTCTTCAGACAACTGATGAGATAGTATCAAGGGATAAGCTTACAACAATTATGATAACCCATAATATGAAGGACGCTATCGCACATGGTAACAGACTTATTATGATGATGGATGGAAAGGTAATTCTTGATATATGTGGTGAGGATAAGAAAAGATTGACAGTTGCTGACCTGCTCCACAAGTTTGAGGAGGCAAGCGGCGAGGAATTTGCAAATGATAAGGCTATACTGGGATAAGAGGCTGCAATACATTTGTAAATGTCCGGATTAAGTTATATCGGTAATATTATATAAAAAATAATGCATTTTGCCTGATGGTGTTTTATGGAAAATAAAATGCGTTATTTTTTTTGCATATATTTGTGTGTTGTTTTGTAGATTTAAGAAGAAAAAAAGAGATATAATTGATATATTAGCAATATAATGATATACTTTATTATATATAGATATTTTAATATATGGTGGTCTGTCATCATATGGAGGTAAAAGGATGCGGAACATATTCGTTGATTTTGAGATGAATCCCGTGGATGTTGAATATGCAGAAGAGCGGCTGATAAGTAATTATGAGATAATAGAGATTGGTGCGGTTATGCTTGATGGGAATAATTGCAGGATTTCTGAATTTAAGCAGTACATTAAGCCGGTTTATAATGAAGCTGTTGAAGAGAGGATTACCGGGCTTACAGGAATTACTACAGAGATGTTACTTGATATGCCTGAGTTTAAAGAAGCAATTACATATTTCTTTGAATGGTGCGGCGATGCAGGTGATATCGAAGCGGTATATGCGTGGAGCGATAATGATTTCAGGCAGGTGGTTCATGAGATGAAGCTTAAGAATGTAGAGCCGGACTCAAATATCTTGGGAATATTTGACAAGTGGAAGGATTTTCAGAAGACATTTTCAGGACTTGTAGGTCTTGACAGGCCGATGTCACTTAGTAATGCAATAGAAGCAGTTGGAAGGAAATTCCTCGGGACTGCCCATGATGCCCTTACGGATGCAGTTAATACGGCTGAGTTATATGTTGCATCAAAGGATGATGCAGAGACTAAGCGTATGATAGAATTACTTGAAAGGACGAGAAGACCTAAAGCACCGTTACAGACGGCATTGGGGGATTTATTTGATTTTGGTAACCTGGAGCTTGATTAGAAGAAAGGTTATAGGGATATTTAATAATAACAGTGCGTTATTATATCATAAATATATAATAATAATTTTAGAAGGGAGTTTATTAGTATGGGATTAATTAAAGCAATTACAGGAGCAGCAGGAGGTGTACTTGCAGACCAGTGGAAGGAGTACATATACTGTGAGGCTATTCCGGTCGATACGCTTGTGGTTAAGGGTCGGAAAAGGGTAAGCGGAAGGTCGTCGAACACTAAGGGAGAGGAGAATATTATCTCAAATGGTTCAGTTATTGCAGTAGCAGACGGACAGTGTATGCTTATCGTTGAGAATGGAAAAGTAGTTGATATCTGTGCTGAGCCGGGAGATTATACATATGATATGTCTACCGAGCCTTCATTGTTCTATGGAGGACTCAGTAAGTCAATACCGGCAGTATTTGCTAACATTGGCAAGCGTTTTACATTCGGTGGTGGTGCCGGAAGTGACCAGAGGGTATATTATATCAACACAAAAGAGATTGTTGGTAACAAATACGGTACGCCATCACCGGTTCCGTTCCGTGTTGTTGACGAACGTGCGGGAATTGATACAGATATATCAATACGCTGCTTCGGTGAATACAGTTATAAGATTACGGATCCTGTTTCATTCTACACCAATGTATGTGGTAATGTTTCGGATTCGTATGAGAGAAGTGAGATTGACAGCCAGCTTAAGTCAGAACTTCTTACGGCACTACAGCCGGCATTTGGCAAGATCAGTGCAATGGGGGTAAGGTATTCAGCACTTCCTGCACATACAATGGAGATTGCAGATGCCCTTAATGAGGTCCTCAGTAAAAAATGGGCTGAAAGAAGAGGTATCGAGATTCAGGAGTTTGGTGTATCAAGCGTCAAGGCCAGTGAAGAAGACGAACAGATGATTAAGGATATGCAGAGGGAGACTGCATATATGGATCCTACAAGGGGTGCTGCCCATATGGTTGCCGCCCAGGCAGAAGCTATGAAGAGCGCCGCTTCTAATACGGCAACAGGACCTGCAATGGCATTCATGGGAATGGGAATGGCTAACCAGGCAGGTGGAATGAATGCCCAGGCACTCTATCAGATGGGTCAGCAGCAGGCACCACAGCAGCAGGCACCACAGCAGCAGGCACCACAGCAGCAAGCCCCAGCAGCTGCTGGTGAATGGAAATGTTCATGTGGAGCTGTTGTGTCAGGTAACTTCTGTACAGAGTGTGGAGCTAAAAAGCCGGCTGCAGGGGCAGATGGCTGGACCTGTTCATGTGGAGCTGTTAACAAGGGAAAGTTCTGTTCAGAATGTGGAGCACCAAAGCCGGCAGGTATACCGCAGTATAAGTGTGATAAATGTGGATGGGAGCCGGCTGATCCGGCTAAGCCGCCTAAGTTCTGCCCTGAATGTGGAGATCCGTTTGATGATGGAGATATTGTGTAAGACAATTGCTGTTCTTGATAACTATAGAAGGGAAGTGAAATGAGTGGCAGAAAAGATAACAAATCATAAATGTCCTGCCTGTACAGGACCGTTGCATTTTTCAGGAACCAGCGGCAAGCTTGAATGTGATTACTGTGGTTCTGTATATGAGGTTTCTGAGATAGAGCAGATGTATGCCGAAAATGAGAAGAAGGCAGCAGATGCATTTGAAAAAGAAAATGTAAGCGAAGGTGCTGTATTTGATAATCTTGATGAGGATACGTCAAACTGGAACACAGACTCAATAGAGAACTCATGGGGTAATGGTGATGGAATGAAGTCGTATAACTGTCCGTCCTGTGGAGCGGAGATCATATGCGATGAGACAACTGCAGCAACAAGCTGCCCATATTGTGATAATCCTACAATTATTCCGGGACAGCTCTCAGGGGAGCTTAAGCCGAATTACATCATTCCATTTAAGCTTGATAAAAAGGCAGCAATGGAAGCGCTCAGACAGCATTACAAAGGTAAGGTGCTTTTGCCGCGGGAGTTTTCAAAAGAAAATCATATCGAAGAGATTAAGGGAATGTACGTCCCATTCTGGCTGTTTTCAGCAGAGGCCAAGGCTAACGTATCATATACGGCAACGAAAGTACATACTTATAGAAGTGGGGATTATGAGGTAACGAGAACTGACCATTATGCGCTTTCGCGTTCGGGAAGTGCTTCGTTTGAAAAGATACCGACAGATGCGTCGAAGAAGATGCCGGATGATTATATGGATTCGATCGAGCCGTTCAATTACAAGGAGCTTTCAGAATTCTCAAGTGCATATATGCCGGGATTCCTTGCTGACAAATATGATGTATCGATTGACGAGAGCAAGGAAAGGGCGGATCTGAGATGTGAAAATTCGATAGCAGAGCTGCTGCGTAATGATATTCATGGCTATGCTACAGTTGTAGAACGTGGAAGAAAAGTAGGACTGAAGCGAGGGGATGTTAAATATGCGCTGCTTCCGGTGTGGATACTTAATACCAGATGGAGAGACAAGAATTACATGTTTGTCGTTAACGGACAGACCGGTAAGATTGCAGGTGATCTGCCAATAGATAAAAGAAAACGGAATCTTATCAGGGCTGCAGTGTTTGGCGGGGTAACACTTCTTTCGGGACTTGTTGGTCTTGGGGGAATGATTGCCACTATATTTGGTTCATAGGAAGGAGAATGATACAGTGAAGAAGTATTTAAGGCTATTTATAATGTTCTGCCTGATTATGACTGCGGTTATGCCGGTAAAAGCTTTGGCAGCCGGGACAGATGAGGTGCTGGTAAGTGATTATGGCATATATTCAGATACTACAGAAGTTTCAGAAAGCGAACTGCAGGAGATAGATACTAAGCTGCAGACGATAGCAGAGAATTATCCTTCGGTCAATAATGCGGAGATCGGAGTATATATTGCCGTTGTTGACAGCTATGCTGATCTTGGGTCAGACGTTGAGGATGCTGCATATTATTTTTATCAAAATGCACCATACGATATAAAACCTAACGGAGTTCTTTTGTTTTTCAGTATAGGTGACAGGGAGTACGATGTTTATACCTTTGGTGAAGAGGGAAAGAAGATATTCAATGATTACGTTGCTGATGATATGATCATTGATGCAATCTATGATGACCTGCATGAAAATCAGTGGGCAGATGCGCTTTCACATTATCTTGATGAGTGTGATTATGTACTTAGCAATGCAGCAGCAGGTAAGATTTTTTCTTTCAAGGGTTCAACCGGTTATTACATCTTTAACTGGGGGATTGCATTAGCAATGGGAATTATTGTTATGGTTATTGTCAGCAGTATCCTGACCGGAAAGATGAAGTCTGTTGAAAAGAAGGTTGAGGCACGTAGTTATGTGACAGAGGGAAGCTTTAAGGTAAGTTCACGTAATGATCATTATACGCATTCTACAGAGACAAGAAGAAAGATTGAAGAATCATCATCTTCATCGTCGGGAAGCTCGGAAGGTTCACATCACAGCGGCAGTTTTTAGGAGTAATTGAACATGAAGCTTACATCACTTAAGACAGGACAGAGCGGAATAATTAAAGAAGTAGGGGGAGATGGTGCACTAAGGCACCATTTCCTCGATATGGGGCTGATACCCGGTGCAAGGATTACGCTGGTTAAGTATGCACCCATGGGAGACCCGATAGAGTTCAGGATACACAGCTATGAGCTTACATTAAGGCTTGATGATGCCAAGAAGATTGTTATTGACCCTGTAAGGGAAAGTAAAAGCGGCAGTGCCGGTACCTGCATGAAGGAAAACGGAATGTATAGGGCAGGGAAAGCAGCAAAAAGCCGTACTGAGCATCCGGGTCTTGGTGAGGGTGGCAGATATCATGAGAAATGTAGTGAAAATCCGCTGCCTGATACAACAAAGCTGACATTTGCACTTGCCGGAAACCAGAACTGCGGTAAGACAACGCTGTTTAACCAGCTTACAGGCTCTAACCAGCATGTAGGTAATTTTCCGGGTGTTACTGTTGATAGAAAAAGCGGACCTATTGTCGGTATAAGTAATACTGAGGTGACTGATCTGCCGGGAATATATTCGATGTCCCCATACAGCAAGGAGGAGATTGTTACCAGGCAGTTTATTATAGGTGAGAAACCAACCGGTATCATCAATATAGTTGATGCAACTAACATTGAGAGGAATCTGTATCTGACCATGCAGCTTATGGAGCTTGATGTTCCCATGGTGCTGGCACTTAATATGATGGATGAGGTGCGTGGTAATGGCGGTTCTGTCAGGATTAATGAGATGGAAGCTATGCTTGGGATTCCGGTGGTTCCTATATCAGCAGCAAAAAATGAAGGTGTTAGTGAACTTGTGGAGCATGCTGTCCACGTCGCAAAATACCAGGAGAGTCCCGGAAGGAAGGATTTCTGCAGTGAAAGGGATTATGGCGGGGCAGTACACAGATGTCTCCATGGTATCATGCACCTTATTGAAGACCATGCTGCTGCGGCAGGAATTCCCATAAGGTTTGCAGCCACCAAGCTTGTGGAACGTGATGACAGAATCCTTGATATGCTTAATCTTTCAGATAATGAAAAGGATATGCTCGAGCATATTATTATTCAGATGGAAAAGGAGAGGGGACTTGATTCGCAGGCTGCAATAGCAGATATGAGATTTAATTTTATTAACAGGCTTGTGGATGCAACAGTTGTCAAACCAACTGAAAGTAAGGAGCATATAAGGAGCAGGCGCATTGACAAAGTGCTGACCGGGAAATATACGGCAATCCCTGCATTTATCGGAATAATGGGTCTGATATTCTGGCTTACGTTTAATGTGATAGGGGCAGGTCTGCAGTCGCTGCTGCAGATGCTTATTGACCTGCTCACCGAAGGGATAGATTCATTTTTAACTAACTGGAATATAAATGAAACCCTTCATTCCCTGATAATTGATGGAATATTTGCAGGGGTAGGAAGCGTGCTGGGCTTTCTTCCAGTAATTGTGACATTGTTCTTTTTCCTGTCGTTACTTGAAGATACGGGATATATGGCAAGAGTTGCATTTGTTATGGATAAGCTGCTTAGGAGGATTGGCCTGTCAGGAAGAAGTATTGTACCGATGCTTATAGGCTTTGGCTGTACGGTACCCGGGGTTATGGCGACAAGGACACTGCCATCAGAGCGTGACCGTAAGATGACAATACTGCTCACCCCATTTATGAGCTGTTCAGCAAAGCTTCCGATATATGCCTTTTTTGCTGATGCTTTTTTCGATGGATATGAGGTTCCTGTAATGATATTGCTATATGTTATTGGAATCATAATGGGTATAGTTGTTGCGCTTATTATGAAAAACACAATGTTTTCCGGGGAAGCAGTGCCGTTCGTAATGGAATTGCCGAATTATCGTATGCCCGGAATAAAAAATGTTACAAGGCTGCTGTGGGAAAAAGCAGCGGATTTTCTGAAGAGGGCATTCACGGTTATATTCATCGCAACAATAATTATATGGTTCCTGCAGTCATTTGATATGAGATTTTCATTGGTTGATGATTCAAAGGACAGTATTCTTGCAGGAATTGCCGGAATTATTGCGCCGGTATTTGCACCGCTCGGATTCGGTGACTGGAAAATATCAACCGCACTTATCGGTGGCTTTATGGCTAAGGAGAGCGTTGTGTCTACCCTGACTGTATTATATTCGGGTACAGCAGGGATTGCAGATGTACTTGATGCCGCGACCGCGCTGCCGTTACTTATATTCTGCCTGTTATATACACCATGTATTGCGGCTATTGCGTCAGTAAGACGTGAACTTGGAAAAAAATGGGCGCTTGCAATTGTGGCCGGGCAATGTGGTATTGCATGGGTATGTGCATTAATCTGCAGGCTGATATGTATTGTGATTATTTAAAAAATTAAGATAATATGATCTCTCGGAATCTTGAGTGATCATGCCAGCAAAACTCTAGCATTGAACTTTGACAAGTAAATATTATTCTTG
>CAKSBI010000020.1 GCA_934437985.1 uncultured Lachnospiraceae bacterium | reverse complement strand
CAGAAACTGCAGATACTTATGGACAAGCCCATTATCATTGCTGTTACGTATTACACAGTCCCACTCGTCAATAATAACCACAAATGGAATACCGGTTATATCATATATATCCTTCAGCAGCAGATAAACATCTTTTTTATAATTTAATCCGTCAGCATATACCTTTTCAAAATCTTCACATACACGCTCATGGATGGATTCTATCAAATCTTCCTTATGAAAATCCCATACAGAGGATATGTCAAGATGTATTACATTATACTTGTTCATATACTTCTTATAGCCAGGACTTTCAGCTATCTTAGTATCATCAAAAAGAGCAGCCGAACTGCTTCCAAGACTGTAATAGGCATCTATCATCCCTGCGGCATGAGACTTTCCAAATCGTCTGGCATGACTTACATCATAAAAAGGCACAGCCATGCATCCACATACACAGCTGTGCCGGATTATATCCTTGTCTTGTGTACCATTCCTTAAAAGCTCATTTTATCCTCAAAGTACCTGGCAAGGTCATCAATCTTAATACGCTCCTGCTCCATTGTATCACGGTCACGGACTGTTACGCATCCGTCTTCCTCTGAATCAAAGTCGTATGTAATACAGAAAGGTGTTCCAATCTCATCCTGCCTGCGGTAACGCTTTCCAATACTTCCCCTGTCATCAAACTCGCAGTTAAACTTCTTAGAAAGCTCTTCATATATCTTACCCGCCTGGTCTGAAAGCTTCTTTGATAATGGAAGTACTGCAGCCTTAACAGGTGCAATTGCCGGATGGAAATGAAGTACTGTACGCACATCACCGCCCTCAAGCTCTTCCTCATCATAAGCACTGCAAAGGAATGCAAGTGTTACACGGTCAGCACCAAGGGAAGGCTCAATTACATATGGGATATACTTTTCCTTCTTCTCATCATCAAAATAACTCATATCTTCCTTAGATACATTCTGATGCTGTGTAAGGTCATAGTCTGTCCTGTCGGCTATTCCCCAAAGTTCTCCCCATCCGAATGGGAAAAGGAATTCAATATCTGTTGTAGCATTACTGTAGAATGACAATTCCTCTGCATCATGGTCACGGTAACGCATCTCATCATCCTTGATACCAAGATTCTTAAGCCAGTCAATACAGAACTGCTTCCAGTATGCAAACCATTCAAGGTCAGTTCCAGGCTCACAGAAGAACTCAAGCTCCATCTGCTCAAACTCTCTTGTCCTGAAGGTAAAATTACCCGGTGTAATCTCATTTCTGAATGACTTACCGATCTGTCCTATACCAAATGGAATCTTCTTACGTGAAGTCCTCTGTACATTCTTAAAGTTTACGAAAATTCCCTGTGCGGTTTCAGGACGGAGATATACTGTATTCTTAGCATCCTCTGTAACACCCTGGAATGTCTTGAACATAAGGTTAAATTCCCTGATATCTGTAAAATCATGCTTACCACATGACGGACACTCAATGTTATGCTCATCAATGTACTTCTTCATCTCTTCATGTGACCATGCATCAATAGCGGACTCCGGCTCCAGGCCATGCTCCTTCATGTAATTCTCAATGATCTGATCTGCACGGAATCTTTCATGGCATTCCTTACAATCCATAAGAGGATCCGAAAAGCCCCCAAGATGTCCTGATGCAATCCATGTCTGTGGGTTCATAAGGATAGCGCAGTCCACACCGACATTGTACTTGTTCTCACGAATAAACTTGCTCCACCATGCATTCTTAACATTATTCTTAAGCTCTACTCCAAGATTACCATAATCCCAGGTATTGGCAAGACCGCCATAAATCTCTGAACCCGGATATATAAATCCCTTACTCTTAGAAAGAGCAACTATCTTTTCCATTGTCTTTTCCATAATTATGACATCCTTTCTCGCATCCATATTGTAATATATTCTACTATTACACACCGGATTTTTCAAGAATTATTTCGCGACAGCCTTATTTCAAATATCCTGCGGTATCTGTCAGACGTAATTCAAAAATTCCAGTGAATTAAAATGATACCTTCTGTGCATACCAAGATAGTCATCTGTAAGCTTCTTAAGCTCAGCAAGAACTTCATCATTTACAGTAAATGTATACAGCCTTTCAAGCGGAGTGGCAATAATGAACTGTAATGTATACACTGTGCCGTTCAGCAATGGCTTCTGCTTTAAAAAGCTGCCCAGTCTCTCTGCACACTCTTTACATATCATTCCATGCTTCTCCGGTACAAAATATTGCAGCTTCACCCCATCCTGCGAACGTTTCCCACAATCCATACACCCAAAAACATCAGGCACCTCACCATTGAGCAGCAGCATTCTCCATTCAAATATGTACCTTATAAGTTCAGCCCTGATCGTCTTTTTTTCAAGTGCCTTAAACGACTGGTATAAGAGTAAAATCACATCCCCGGCATACAGATTCTCTCTTGTATAATAATCAGCAACCTCACTAAGATATGACGCATAATAATATGTGCCAAGCTCCCTCATAATACCCGGAAAATGATTTTTCACTTCTGCACCTGTAACTGTATAAGAATCTCTTCCCGCATATAGGAAAAACTCACCAAAGGTAAAAGGCTGCGAAGCAGTTACCAGGGGGTTCTTAGGCTTTACAGCCCCCCTGGCAAATGCCGATATCTTACCTCTCTCTCTGGTGAGCAATACTATTCTTCTGTCTGTCTCACCGATATTCTGCGATGAGAGCACTATACCCGTAACAGTTTCTGAAGCCATCTGTAGGTGGTAACCTCATTTCTATAGCAATACTTTTTAATCCTTAACAATAACCATTGTACTAATACAGCTCGATTTTATCATCCCATCCTGCCTCATACCTGCCTTCATTAATATTATCATCAATATACGCATCTGAAACAGTTATGTCTGAAATATCGTCTGAACCAATTGTAGAATCCATTACATAATCAAGCTCCGATTCAGACGATGCATCCTCTGAAGTACAGGCATACTCAAGATAATCCTTAATCCTGCCCGTTCCTTCAAATTTTTTCCATTTTTTATCATTTCCCATACAAGAATGTCCTCCTTTTAGTAAGTATACTAATAGGATTTCCCTGCATGGTTATTACTATTCAGAAAAACCAATTATTCATCATCGCGGTAGCCAAAATTTTTAATCAGGAAATCACTGTCTCGCCAGTCCTTCTTGACCTTAACCCACAACTGGAGATTAACCTTTGTCCCAAGCATTGCCTCAATATCACGTCTTGCCTGGGAACCAATCTCTTTCAGCATACGTCCCTGCTTACCGATAATGATTCCTTTATGTGAATCCCTCTCACATATTATTGTAGCATCAATATCCACAATCCCGGGCTGACTGCCCCTGTTTTTTCTTTCATGCATTTTGTCGATTGCAACTGCAATACCATGCGGAATCTCATCATCAAGCTTTCTGAGGGCTTTTTCCCTGATAAGCTCCGCAACTATCTGTCTTTCAGGCTGGTCAGTAATAGTGTCCTCATCATAAAACATAGGGCCTTCATCAAGGTACTTAAACAATTCCGGGATAATTGTCTCTGTATTCTCTCCTGTCAGTGCTGATACCGGAATGATCTCTGCGAACTTACATATATCCTTGTAGGCATCTATGAATACAAGTATCTCTTCCTTCTTTACCTTATCTATCTTATTAATTACAAGTATGACCGGTGTGTCAGTCTTAGCCAGCTGTTCAGCTATATGCCTCTCACCTGCGCCAATAAAATCAGAAGCTTCGACAAGCCAGACTATTACATCAACATCCCTGAGTGTATTCTCAGCTACAGACACCATATACTCACCGAGCTTATTCTTAGCCTTATGTATTCCCGGGGTATCCAGGAAAATAATCTGGCCATTCTCATCTGTATACACAGTCTGTATTCTGTTTCTGGTTGTCTGGGGCTTATTGGATGTTATCGCAATCTTCTGCCCGATAAGTCTGTTCATAAGAGTTGATTTACCAACATTAGGTCTTCCGATAAGCGCCACAAAACCGGATCTGTATTTGTTATTCATATATTATTCCTTTCCGCTAAAATCCATATATTAATCCACATTTTCCTGGTATCAGTTAAGCTTCTCAACCAGGCCAAACATATCCCTGTTCTCTTCAATTGCTGCTTTACTTCCAACAACACATATACAGCCACAGTCGAGCACAGCCCTGATAATATCGGCACATGCACGTACATCCTCAGCCGTCATGGACAGAATCTCATCACGCTCCTTCTGCAGGTCAAATCTGTCTACACCGGACATGTACATATTGTAAGCAGTCCTGCCTTTACTCCGTGGAGTAAGGGGTGCATCAACCTCACTCATAGTTCCTATAATATACTTAGTCATCTCACGTTCATCTGTATCAAACGACTCAAGATATCCCGGAAGTGCCTCATATACCCTGTTAGTATCCGCAAGATTAGGGTCCCTGTACGATACAAGATATGCATTACCGGTTCTGGTAAAGCCGCACATTGCCCCATATGCCCCACCTTTGATCCGTATATTTTCCCAGAGGTAGCCATAGCTTAAAATCGTCTTAAGAACCTTCAGGCGGCCTGAATATCCATAACCTTTTTTAATAAAGTTTCCGGTCCTCGCAACATACTGAACCTTGCCGGGCGTCTTATACCCTTCGTTCCACACCCCCATGACAGGCTTATATACAGGTAACAGCGCAGGAATGGCATCCTCATTTACCGGGTACAGTGTCCCGAACAGATCATAGCTTTTATCAGCAAATATATTATACCCCTCATCATCAGCAGTAATACTTACAGTCAGGTTATCCTTTCTGAACACCTTATACAAAAGTGCCTCAAGAATCCTGATCAGTTCATCTGCATAATCATCATACTTGTCACAGACCGCAGATAAAAACCTGTAAAACAGCACACCATTAAGCTGGTTCTTACAAAACTGCGCTTTTGATATATATGACAGGCCTCTCTCCAGGGCTGTAGCATTACCTGCAGCTTCAAGAGAGCCCTTAAGGTCAGCCCTCATCTCCAGTAATATCTCCTTAAGACGCTTTTTGTCGTTGAACAATGAACCCTTAATTATCTCCTCAACTATCTCAAACAATCTGCCCATTGATGTATACAATACCCTTGCAGAAAGCTCATATATGATCTTATAGGAGTCTGTATCATTTTTAGCCGGTATCACATTAACATCCGTACTCATACCGCCTGTCGCAAGATTAATCTCATTTGAAAGCTCCAGGTAACTGTAATTAACTGTATCGACACTTCCAAGCATCAGTGAAAGCAGCATGATATATGGTGCATACTCCTCATATTCCGTTACATCGAATGCGAGACAGATATATGCGATTCCATTGGTAAACATATTATGATGGAGCACCGTAACGCCACTGATCTCTTTCTTATCCAGATATATCTTCTTGATCCCCGGGTCTATATCCTGCCTGTTAAGAAGCGGGACACTCTTAAGCGCCTCTGGTGAATCAGGTGTCTCCTGGAACACCCGGAGTTTCTTTGTCCCATCAACAATTGCCTTTAACTGCCCTTCATCAAGACTGGCACGGTACTCACTAAGTTTAGCTGCAAGTGCCTCATCCTTCTTAGTGCTTAAGCCAATCTCCGGATATATACATACAACCGATGCATGCCTGTTATCAAGAATATACTCCTTAATCAGATTTTCATAATAATCTGTTGATACAAGCTCCTTAACCGACTTATACACATCGTTGAGGCACAACATATCAAATGGCATATTGTCATCATAAAGCCATGTTTCCATTGCCTGCAATCCAAACATAAGACCCTTTGGATACCTTCCAAAATCAGCCTCACGATACTTGAATTCACTCCTTGTAAGCGATGCCAGAAGTGACTTTTTGTCCACACCTTCCCTGCATACACGCTCTAAGGTTTCCCTGATGATCCTTACAAAATCATCCTTACGGTTAACATCCGCTTCATTAGCATATATTGTAAGCACAGGCTGGCATATATCTGTATCAAGCATTGCACCGGCATCCTCTGCAATCCCCGCATCAAGAAGTGCCTGCCTTACAGGTGAACCCTGAACTGTTACAAGTGAGTACAATAAAGTCTGCATAGCCATCTGAAGCTCAATATTAAGAGATGTATCTATTACACAGTTATAGCTGAAATACGCCTTATCATCTTCATTCTGGGCTGAATACACACCATCAACATACCTGATACCATCAAAGCTGTCCTGTAAAGCAATCCCGGAATCAACGTCCTCTTTATCAAAAAACCTCAGATAATACCTATCCATCCATAACAGTTTTTCTTCAATATCCATATCACCATACAGATATATATAACTGTTGGACGGATGATAATAACGCTTATGGAATGCAAGAAAATCTTCATAACTAAGCTCAGGTATATTGTCAGGGTCTCCGCCTGATTCATTGCCGTAAGTATTATCCGGGAAAAGTGAATTCTGTATCATTCTTGCCAGCTGCTGTTCCGGCGAAGAAAATACGCCTCTCATCTCATTATACACAACACCATTAATTGTTATCGGTGAATCAATATCCTCCATCTCATAGTGCCAGCCCTCCTGCTCGAATATCTCCTTCTTATCGTAAGTATCAGGATAAAATACAGCATCCATATACACACTCATAAGATTGGCAAAATCCTTATCATTACAGCTTGCAACCGGGTAGACTGTCTTATCAGGATAAGTCATTGCATTGAGAAATGTATTAAGTGAGCCCTTACACAATTCAACAAACGGATCCTTCAAAGGATACTTCCTGGAACCGCAAAGCACAGAATGCTCCGTAATATGCGCCACACCTGTAGAATCCCCCGGGGGCGTCCTGAATCCAATGCTGAACACCTTATTATCGTCATCATTGGAAATAACCGCTACTCTTGCTCCACTCTTAATATGTCTAAACAGATATCCCGTACTTAATATATCTGACAGCCCTTCTTTTTTTATAAGCTCATATACACCCCTGCACTTACCTGTTAACACAAAATCATTCATACATCACTCTTACCTTTCTATACATAATCAGTGTTATCATTAATTATTAACTTACATTTAATATAGTATACCTTACCTGCATTAAGTGTCAAATTATATTTGACAATTATTCTTATGTGTGATACACTTTGTATGTTGTTAATATTTATTTTTTTTAGGAGGCAATTGAACATGGAAGGAACAGTAAAATGGTTTAATGCGAAAAAGGGCTTCGGTTTCATCTCTGATGAAGAGGGTAATGATGTATTCGTTCACTTCTCAGCATTACAGATGGATGGCTTCAAAGTATTAGACGAAGGTGACAAGGTATCTTTTGAAGTTATCAACGGAGAAAAGGGACCACAGGCTGCTAACGTAGTTAAGTTATAATCCTCGCTTGAATCATTTTAATTTTTATTAATAGATTATTACTAGGAATAAAAGTTATAAATGTTATTTGTAAGAAGTGGTTGTAACAACTAAGAGCTGCTGCTTAATGAATCATCATTAATGCAGCAGCTCTTTTTTTCATCCCTTATCAGATAAAAACATGCTATGCACATAATCCACATAATCAATGATGGAACAGCCTGAGTCCAGTGAAGCACATTGCTATCCCATGCCTATTACATGCATCTATCACATCCTGGTCACGTATTGAACCTCCCGGCTGGGCAATGTACTTAACACCACTTCTGAAAGCTCTCTCAACATTATCACTGAATGGGAAAAATGCATCTGAACCGAGCGTAACATCTGTTGCCTTTGAAAGCCATGCCTTCTTCTCCTCTGCGGTAAATACCGGCGGTTTTTCCGTAAACACCTTTTCCCACTCACCATCTGCAAGTACATCCATATAATCCTCGCCAATATACAGGTCTATTGCATTATCTCTTTCTGCACGCTTCATGCCTTCGATAAACGGAAGACCCAGGACCTGTGGTGACTGACGCAGAAGCCAGTTATCCGCTTTGCTTCCCGCAAGTCTTGTACAATGGATTCTTGACTGCTGTCCTGCACCTACACCGATTGCCTGTCCGTTTTTAACAAAGCAGACTGAATTAGACTGCGTATACTTAAGGGTAATCATTGCGATTGCCATATCAATCTTAGCCTGCTTTGGAATATCCTTGTTATCAGTAACCACATTACTGAAAAAGTTATCATCAATAACAAGTTCATTTCTTCCCTGCTCAAATGTAATACCAAATACTTCCTTATGCTCTATCTCTGCAGGAACATAATCAGGATCTATCTTAATGACCGCATAAGCACCCTTTTTCTTCTCCTTGAGAATCTCAAGTGCCTCAGGCTCATATCCCGGAGCAATGATACCATCTGAAAATTCTCTCTTGATCATCCTGGCTGTACATACATCAACTACGTCTGACAGTGCAATGAAATCACCATATGATGACATCCTGTCTGCACCCCTTGCCCTTGCATAAGCAGCTGCAAGCGGTGTAAGCTCACCAAGGTCATCTACCCAGTATATCCTGGCTTCTACCTCTGAAAGCGGCTGTCCAACCGCAGCACCTGCCGGCGATACATGCTTAAAGGAGGTTGCCGCAGGAAGCCCTGTGGCTGCCTTAAGCTCCTTTACAAGCTGCCAGCCGTTAAATGCATCCAGAAAGTTAATATATCCCGGTCTGCCATTAAGCACCTCAATAGGTAATTCGCCTTCATTCATAAATATTCTTGAAGGCTTCTGATTAGGGTTACATCCATATTTTAATTCAAGTTCTTTCATAGCTATATCTCCTCGTATAATATATTACTTATTTTTATTGACAATCTTAGTCTCATATGTTCCATCTTCAATATTGATATACCTTACAAAAAGCGAAACTTTATTATCCGCGTTAAGGCTGTTCCATACCAGCTCTGTAAATTCATCCATGTTATCACTAAGTCCGACAAGCTTTGGCTCGCCCTCAAAGCTTGGAAGCGGATTACCGTCACACATATAAGTATGAATGAAATGCCCTTCACCTGCTACAGGCTCACTGTAATCAAATGTATATCTGTTACAGGAAGCTCCATTACCATTGTTACTCTTAAGAATTGACATTGCATATCCGTACTTTCCATCCTCGATATGCATTATTCCCGAAATACGTGGTGTGTAATTAGGCGCATCCGGCTCAAATTTCCTTGTCCTTAATGCCTCTTCAAATGTCTTACCCTTACCCATAAGATCATATATTGTATCAGTCTGGTCACCATTGGTTACTATAGTATCATTACCAAGCACACGTACCGGAGCATAGATTATTAAGCTTGGGTCAACCAGCTTTGAGGGATCAAAAGCCTCTGTACGTATACCTTCACCCTCTGGTGTAAAAATACGGTTACGGCTGTTCTCACTTCTTCCCATAATAAAATAAGCAGTTACCGCATACCTTCCATCAGGCGACATGCCGATTACAATGCCCCTTCCCGGATAAGCATTCTCTTTAAGTTCCTTTTCAAGTGAAATCATCTGCATAATCTCATTCTCCTATCTGATCTAAATTTTAATATAATCCTTCCTCAAATTCTTTTGTCTCCGGGGTTATGTCAATTCCGATAACCCTGGTCCCTTCGCCAAAATAATTCTTCCACATCTGCAGGGAACCGCCCCTGTATACACCAATCTCCATAACAACAGGTGCTTTGCCGATATATTTTTCAAGTTTTGTCCATACGCAAGTTCAACATAATGGGCACCTGCCCCGGCTCCAACCAGTATATTCTTTCCATATGAATCTATACCTCTCCTCACTGAAGCAGCTCAACATACTTCAGATATGCCGAATAGTCCATTGACACATCACCAACCCTGATAACCGTATCTGCCGGAATATCATCAGGCTTCTTTTTGTCAGCCTGTCCGGCTCCGTCTTCCTGTGTTCCATATACAGAAGCAGCCGTATAATCATAATTCTTTGAACTTACAAAGCCCGACTCACTTCCATCTGTTCCAATACATCCGAGTATCTTCTTAACATAATTCTGTGTCTCATTATAAGGAGGAACACCATTGTACTTCTTAACTGCGTTGCTTCCGGCATTATAAGCTGCAAGCCCGAGCTTTACCGAGCCATGCTGGTTGAACTTCTCAGCAAGATATCTTGCCCCGCCCATAATATTCTGTTCAGGGTCATATGCATCCTTTACACCAAGATACTTAGCGGTTTCAGGCATCAGCTGCATGATTCCCATGGCACCGCTTTTTGAAGTACTCCCCGAATGGAAGTTTGATTCGGCATATGCAACTGATACGAGTATATTGTAATCTATATTATATTTTTCAGCTGCCTTCTGAAATACAGGCTTCAGATCCTCAGGTACCGTAAAAGGAAGCTTTGCAGTACTGCCTGACGAAGTCACGGAAGCTGTATTATTACTTACAGAACTGTCAGGCCATACCGTCTGTACTGTATCTGATTCTGCTTTCTCCCCTGATGCAGAGGTTATCCCCAGCTTCAGATACAGCTTAGTCAGCTCCTCCACCGACAGCTCACTTGCCTGTACGACCTTATCAGTTGAAGAACTGCCTGCTATGGCATTCACCGACTTATTCAGCATATCCTCAAAAGAAGTAATAGTAGTCTTCTCCCCATCATAATCATCAATAACGCTGGCAGAACTTTTGCCAATATGTACACTGATATCACCACTATTAACTACAGGTGTAGTATTAGTATCAAGCTTTATCCTCAACTATATCACTCCTCCTGCATCATTATATTCTGATACTGTCTTTTGTATTATAGCATGTTTTTCTTATATACTCAATTATTATTATCAAACCACATAAGCTTACAATACAATATGCCGCCACGCCATTACCGGTAAGGCTTGAAATTACATAAGCAATAACCGGGACAATAATAATGCCCGATATGTTAACGGACATATGGACCCCGATAGTATGTGTAAGCTTTCCGCCCCTGTATCTTACAAGCCCAAGTACCATGCCGATTATGAATGCATACACAAACTGGACGATATTGCCATGATACAGCCCGAATAATGCCGCCTGCAATATATTTGCCGCCATAAACGGAAATGCAGTTGACAGTGCATCAAATATCACTCCCCGGAACACAAGCTCTTCTGCAGCCGGTGCCAGCAGCATGGTATACAGGAATATCAGATATGTCGAATTACCGTTAAGGTTATTAATAGTTGACTTATACGATTCCATTACAGCAGTATCAGCAGCAAATTCATACACTATATTAAGTATCCCATATGCAAAAGCCTGGATTCCGGTTCCGAGAATTATAAGCCTTAACACACTGCCTGCCCTTGAACCGCTTTTTTCTGACCGCTCCTGCTGCCCGGCCACTGCCGTCACATTATCATAATGGCTGCCAGCCATAGTACCGTAAGCCGTATAGCTTCTTCGCAGCATTCCAAATACAAACACCGTCACTATGGCATATATTATGTGGAATACAGCCATAAGAACCGGATTATCACTGTAGTTTACCCCAAACACCAGTTTGCATACAAGGGCAAATGCATATATCCCGGCAATCTGTATACAGATCAGCAAAAGCAGACTTCCGACAGCAAGTATCAAAGCCCGCACCTTATCAAAAAAACTATTATTCATCTGCAGACCTCCTGATTCCGATACATTTCACATATATTACACCTTTCATAATGTGCAATATATGTTAGTATATACATAAATAATTTTTATAGATTATGAGCATTATACATTATAGTAACAGCCACGAGGTGATATATCAATGAAAAATTACTACAAAGAATTAGAAAATAAATTAGAAAAGGCCGCTGCGATAAAATCAGCATTAAATCTTTTTGATTATGACCTTCAGGTAAATGCCCCGAAAGAGGGCGATACCGCAAGTTCAAAGATTGTCGGATGCCTGTCTGACGAATATAGAAATATATTTGTATGTGATGATACGGAAAATCTTCTTAAGGGCTGCAGAAAAATGAAAAATGCCGGCATGCTGTCATCAAAGGAAAGAGCAATGCTGCACGAAACAGCCAGAATCCGGAGTGAGCTCAAACCTGTGTCTGACAGGGACTACAGGGAATTTACAGAGCTTACGGCAAGTGCCGTTAATGTATGGAGCAAGGCAAAACAGGATAATAGCTTTGAAGCATTCGAGCCTGTTCTTACAAAGCTTGTTGATTACAAAAAAAGATTTGCAAAAAGCCGTGCCGTAAAACATTCCCGGACATATGATGTCCTTCTTGGTGATTTTGAACCCGGCATGACAACTGATAAGCTTGATGAGATGTTTGACAATATAAAGCAGGCTGTAATCCCACTTATAAAGCAACAGTCAGATAACAATTATAACAGTACTATCCTTAAGCCGCTTAATGAAAATGAACAGGATAACCTAAGAAAATTCTGCGAATATATAAGTGAATATGTCGGATTTAACCCAATGCGGGGTGTAATAGCAGAAAGTGCACATCCGTTTACGCTTAACATCCATAACAAGGATGTACGTATCACCAATAATTTCAATGGTGAAAATCTTATAGACCCAATATTTTCCGCAATACATGAATCCGGACACGCACTGTACGAGCTTGGGATAGATGATTCATTAACCCTTACCATACTTGGGGAAGGTACTTCAATGGGAATGCACGAGGGTATATCAAGATTCTATGAGAATATGGTCGGGAAACAGGAATCTTTCTGGAAGCCTGTATATCCAAAGCTTGTATCATACTTTCCTGACAGATTAAAAGATGTACCTCTTGAGCAGTTTTTACAGACCATCAGGCGTGTAAATGTATGTCCTGTACGAACCCGGGCAGACTGGCTGACATATCCGGTTCATATTATAATCCGGTATGAGCTTGAGAAAAAGCTTATCTCCGGCAGATTAAAGGTACACAGGCTTCCCGACGAATGGAACAGGCTGTATTCAAAGTATCTTGGAATTACACCTGAAAACGATTCAGAAGGTGTATTACAGGATATCCACTGGTCAATGGGTGAATTCGGATACTTTCCTTCTTATCTTATAGGAAGCGCTGTTTCCGCCCAGATATACTACCACCTCAAGGAGGTCATGCCCTATGATGAATACCTTGAAAACGGTAATATCACCCCGGTTAACCAGTACCTTAAGCGTAACATATTCCGTTATGGGAAGGCACTTGATACTGATGCCATGCTTAAGAACATGACCGGTGAAGGGCTTGACGTAAAGTACTTTATCCGCTATCTGAAAGAAAACTACTAGCCAGACGGCAGCCACACTCATATATTCAGTCTCTTCTGCATCTCATTAAACACTTTGCTGCCCTTAAATGCTATAAGCCCCACAAGTGTGATAAGACTGACTATAAGACATACTTCCCACATTACAGGTGCATCCCGGTATAATACAAGCATTACAGCAGCCGGGATGATCCCTGCCCCTACGCTGCAGATTGCAAACACAAGTGCATTGCCTTTTTTATCCACGAGACAATATATAAAATCAAACAGAATGATAACCATAATCACTATAGGAAGCATGTATTCAGTCAGTATGAACATGCCACCGACATATTTTACTGTAAGAAATGATGCGGCAACCAGCACCACGCCTATATCCGTAACAAGATACAGTGGCGCATACCGCTTTCTAAACAATGGCGACACGAACACCTCAACACTTACTGCCCACACAGTAACAATAAAACTCCAGTGTATTCCGTTATTGAGCCTGAACATATAATCGAGTGCCAAAAACAGTATACACAGTGAAACCATTACAAACATCTGTATCTTATGAAATAATGATAATACCTTTATCTCATGCTGGGATGGAAAATACGGATATTCATCACCTCTGTCCATGTCCTTACCTTCCTCAAGCCCATTCTGGCACAGCGGACAGCATTTGTAATATCCGCCTACATTAATATGACAGCTGGTACACACCTTCATTACCAGACCACCTCCGATCCATTAACCGTCACCTCTATACCATTCTTAGAGAATGCCCTGACAAAATTCTTGATCACTCCGGTATTCCTGTAGCTCGAAGTTATTCCAAAGGTCATTGTATCCCCATAGCTTAATACCGTTATAAACAATCCGTTATGGCTGCACAGGGCAGAATATCCCTCAACATACCCATCCATCTGTTTTGGCAGCTTCATAATTCCAAGATTTGATATTACAGCAGACACTGACTTATTCTCTTTTTTTGAAAAATACTTTACAACAGGCTGCTTTAATGCAAGCGGTACCATCCTGACAAAAAACAATCTTTCCAGTTTCTGGTAGTTGTCCATATTCTGCCTTACCGAATCAGGGTCAAGACATTTTTTCATGTTCTCCTCAAATTCCTTTGCAAGCTCCGGTACCGATTCCCCTCCTGTAAATACATGACTGATATTGATGCTGTTAAAAAAGTTTCTGGATGTCTCTGAAGGGAAATAATTCCTGAGATTGACAGGCATGCTTATCGTCACCGGAAGCTTCCTTTTTACAAATGGCATGTCATTATATATCGCCATCATAAGGACAGCACCAAGAAGCCCCGATATCCCGACTCCTGACGACTTAGCCATCTCCCTGACCTTTTTCCCGGACATTGATACCTCAAAAAACTGCAGCTGGTCATAAGGAAGCTTCATCCCCCTTATGTGATATGCCCTCTTTACCTTTGCAACGGATATACCGGTTCCCTTTCCATCATTACTCCTGAAACGTTCAAAGCCATCCTCTTCCCTTTCAGCCTCAGAGCCATTATTTCCAAGATCAATCCCCAGGAATCTGTCCGGATACTTAATATTAAGGTAATTAAGAACCAGGATATTAAGAAATTCAAGCGCACCTGCCCCATCTGTCAGGGCATGGAATACTTCAAGATTAATTCTTCTGTGATAATACGTTACATTATAATGCAGTATTCCTTTATAATTCTTTCCATACAAAACCGGACACGGCCTGTCATGCTCTTCTGTTACAACCGGTCTGACATCAGTTGCCTCTATATAATTCCAGAAAAATCCTCTCCTGATACGCACCTGAAATAATGACCTTGACACTATCGTCCTCTCAAGTGCCTCCCGGAGGATATCCGCATCAATGTCCTCTGTAAGTGTACAGCTTACCCTGAGCGTTCTGGTATCCCTTGCACTGTGTGTTGCAAGAAATACCTTTGCCACATTATCAACCTTATACCATTTATCCGAACTCATTAATCACACACTTTCCACAAATTTTTTTATACTGTCAAATGCCCTGAAGCTGCTTGGCATCGGAATATTCTGAAATACATGGTGGCACCCCCTGTACTCCTCAAGCTTTACCCTGACACCACTCTGCTTCATTTTATGTTCCAGCCTCCTGCTGTCATCATTAAGTATCTCGTTACTTCCAACCTGTATTAATGTTGGCGGAAATCCATCCAGTTCCCCATATAGCGGGCTAAAATCCGGATTCCCATAATCTGTCCTGCCGCCAAGGTAACCTTCCCTTACAGTAGCAATATAAGCAGGACTTAAAATAGGGTCACAGTCAAGGCACCTGACATAGGATTCCGATGTCATTGTCATATCAGTCCACGGACTGAGCAGAATAAAAGCTGCAGGCAATGCCCTGTCATGCTTTTTTAGATATAAGCCAAGCTCCAACGCAAGATTACCCCCGGCTGAATCCCCGGCTAATATTATATCCCGCTCCCTGTAGCCACTATACAGAAGGTAATCCCATACGGCTGCTGTATCCTCCAATGCTGCAGGATACTTATATTCGGGGCTCAGTCTGTATATATGTGCCACAGTCCTTATCCCTGTAGCTGCAGTCATCTTACCGGCAAACATGCCTGCGTAATTAACGCCACCTGTAGTAAAGCCCCCACCGTGACAATATAATATTATCTTCTCTTCTGTATTGATCAGTTGTCTGCCGGACGCTTTTTTGAGTGCCCACATTGAAGGTACGCCATTAATATCTTTCTTATAATACTTAACTCCGATGAATGGTATCGCAGCCTTTGATACAAACTCCATACCGGCTCTGTATTCTCCAAGCTCTTTTGGTTCAAGACAGATATTATTACCAACTACCCTGTGTGCAAGTTTAACACATTTGGCAAATAATGTCATCTTCATCTTATCAATATTTTTATCTTCCATATTATTCATCCTATATAATAATGTAGTACGTTGAATGCCATATGTGATACAGTACTAAATATTAAGGAATCTCTCCCAGCTTTCCGTATCAGCAGTGCCCTTAAGGGTGATGCCGTATGTCCTTTCGTTAACTCCGTCAATTACAAGCTTATAATTATCGTCAAGGTCAATCGAATAGACATTACCACCGGGCAGCTGTTCCCATACTCCGGTATATCCATCCGCTTCCACAACCCTGTCCGGAATCTCCTCACGAAGCCTTCCATCCGCATTATATAACTTATACCCCTCTTCAACAACCTCCATAATCTCCGGGCTCTCAATTGTCAATAACAATTCATTGCAACGCATCATTCTTATATCCCTGTTACATGAATTCTCCGGAAGGATCATAACATTATCAAGTACAATGTGGAATACACCATTCATGACCCGGATATCCCCAACCTGTGCCTTATCAAATCCAAAGCCCTTAAGCTCATCTCTTGTCTCATAACCCATATTGCTATTCTCCTTATTTCATACATATTATTTTTATGCTGATTATTATTACACTGATCAATTCCATACAAGTTGATTATTATTGTTATTATAGTACATTTTGAACATTATAATACATTTTGCCATGTATGCGCAACTGCTGTTATCTATCCGTAACAGTGCCGGCAGGGTCAGACACACACTTGCATTTATCCTGTAAAAATTGTATATTAGAAGTTACGAAAGATTATACAGCAATTATAAGTTGCAGAATGGAGGATTTATGAAGCTCTGGGGCGGACGATTTACAAAGGAAACTGACAAATTAGTAGACAACTTTAATGCATCTATATCATTTGACCGGAAGTTCTACAGGGAAGATATAAATGGAAGCATTGCACATGTAACAATGCTTGCAAAACAGAATATTATCACTGAGGATGACAAGACCGCAATTATCAATGGTCTTAACAGCATCTTGGATGACATCGATTCCGGTGCCCTTGTGATCGATGATGAACATGAAGATATACACAGCTTTGTTGAGGCTAACCTTATAGAACGTATCGGTGAGCCGGGCAAAAAGCTCCACACGGGAAGAAGCCGTAATGACCAGGTAGCCCTTGATATGCGTCTGTATGTACGTAATGAGATTACGGAGATCAACACCCTTCTTGCAGGTATCCTCGGAACAATCCATAATATAATGAAGGATAATATTGACACATATATGCCGGGCTTTACACATCTTCAGAAAGCACAGCCTGTAACACTTGCCCACCATATGGGCGCATATTTTGAAATGTTTAAGAGGGACCGTTCACGTCTCGCCGATACTTATGAAAGAATGAACTACTGCCCTCTCGGAAGCGGAGCCCTTGCAGGTACTACTTACCCGCTCGACCGTGAGTATACAGCAAGTCTTCTTGATTTTAACGGACCAACTGCCAACAGCATGGATTCAGTTGCCGACAGGGATTATGTTGTTGAGCTTTTAAGTGACCTTTCACTTATCATGATGCATCTTTCACGATTCAGTGAAGAGGTTATTCTCTGGAATTCCAATGAATACCAGTTCATAGATATTGATGACGCATACTCAACAGGAAGCAGTATTATGCCACAGAAAAAGAATCCTGACATTGCAGAGCTTGTACGTGGCAAGACAGGCCGTGTGTATGGTTCACTCATGTCTATGCTGACAACCCTCAAGGGAATCCCACTTGCATACAATAAGGATATGCAGGAGGATAAAGAATTCACGTTTGATGCAATAGACACAGTTAAGGGCTGTATAAGCCTCTTTGATGGTATGCTTAAGACCATGAAGTTCAATAAAGATAAGATGGATGCAAGTGCCAGGAACGGATTCACTAATGCAACAGATGCTGCCGATTACCTTGTTAACCACGGCGTTGCATTCAGGGATGCCCACGGAATTGTAGGCCAGCTTGTATTATACTGCATTGACAGGGGAATCGCACTTGATGATATGCCACTTGATGAATATAAAAAGATATGTCCGGTCTTCGAGGAGGATATATACGAGGCAATATCCATGAAAACCTGTGTTGAAAAGCGTAACACTATCGGGGCTCCGGGAATGGATGCAATGAAAAAGGTTATCGAAGCCAATGAGCAGTACCTTAATTCAGTCAGCTCCTCCGCATCAAAAGCCGGTGCATGATTCAGCTTTCCTTTAACCTTACAATATATGCCGGGAACAACTCCAGTATAGCGGAGGATTATTCCCGGCATTTTCCTGCTTTCAGTATATCACTGCTGTGTCCTTACATTCACATCCAGCTGGTTAAATGGAATTGCAATACCATTCTTATCAAACTCCTTCTTGATATTCTCAAGCATTGCCCATTTCACCTTCCAGTAGTCTGCACTGTCAGTCCATACCCGGATACCCATATTAACAGAGCTTGCATCAAGTGCATCAACATATATATCCGCCTCACGGTCCTTAAGGATATCATTGTTATCAGCTACGATATCAGACAGAATCTTCTTAACCCTGTCAATATCCTCACCATATTCAATCCCTACAGTAACATCAACTCTTCTGACCGGCTCATTTGATACATTAGTAATAGTTGCATTGCTGAGTGTACCATTCGGAATTACTACCATTCTGTTATCAACAGTAAGCAGGCGTGTATAAAAGATATCAATGTGAACGACCGTTCCCTCAACTCCGCCCGAGGAAATATAATCCCCGATTACGAACGGCTTTATCAAAAGTATCAGTACACCACCTGCAAAGTTTGAAAGGCTGCCCTGTAATGACAGGCCGATTGCAAGACCCGCAGAACCTACAATCGCAGCAAGCGAAGTTGTCTCAAGCCCAAGGAATCCGGCAATAAATACTACAAGCAGCACATTAAGTATAACCCTCACACATGACATAAGGAACTTTGATACGCTTTCTTCCATTGAAGACTTCCTGATACTTTTTTCAATTAACCTTGCAATCCATCTGATAATCTTACGTCCCACGAAAAATATCACAAGTGCAAGTATTATCATAAGCACCCCATGCACAACTGCAGGAAGCTGTGATAATGCCCATTCCATTACCTTATCCGGGAAATCCGTTACCTTATCCACTTCTTCGGTAATCTGGTCTGCCGTATCAGACATTGCGTCAGTTACATCCTGCGCCAGATCCTGTGATATCAGTATTCTTGACATTGCTATAATCCTCCATCATATCAATACAATTAAACCAAATCGTCATCCATAGCCACATGTACGTCTAATGCTACTCGTTATACCAGTCATCAATAACAGTCTCATTATCCCGTGCATTACCATCCTCTGCCTTAGGCATATACTTCTTCATAACTATCTCCATCATAAATGAATAGAGCAATGCCGCCAGTCCCGGCAGCAAAATCGGAACAATTGGTGCATATGGTATGAGAAGCACAAGTGCTGCTGCAGATAATACAATAATTGCAACAAATGGAACCGTAAAATATATATGCTTAATAACAAGAATAATTGACATCTTAATTATGTCAGTATTCTTCAGTACAAATCTCGACAGTATTGGAAATGCATAGCAGTATACTGCAACAAGAAGTATTGCCATTGCAAGATATATTCCCGATACAAACCCTGTCACAACCATAAGGTTATAAGCCAGCAATACAAGCACCACAAGCTCTATTACCCATAATATTGTAGCCTGCCTGAAATTGCTTTTAAATGAATGCCAGAACTCCTGGAATACATATCCCCTATCTCGTCTTATCACCTTAACTGTAGTGTAATACAGTGATGTAAGTGCCGCACCCATGGTTACCACCGGTATGCAGAATATTATAAATACTATACTGAGATAGCCAATATCAAACAGCTTTGATAAAGCTCTCATTAACCTGCTGTCACTGTTAAAAATATCTCTCATATATTAATTATCCTCCCAAATATCAGCTTAGCCTGTGTATGAACAGTCCGCTTCTCAGCTTAGGCTCAAACCATGTCGACTTTGGCGGCATAAGCATACCCGCATCCGCTACATCAAATAATTCCTCAATAGAGGTCGGGTACATTGCAAATGAAACCTTCATATCACTGTCAGCCCTTCTCTTAAGTTCACCAAGACCCCTGATCCCACCAATAAAATCAATCCTCTTATCGGTTCTTGGATCACCGATGCCAAGTACAGGAGCAAGAAGATAATCCTGGAGAAGCGACACATCAAGCGAAGCAACCGGGTCAGTTATCTTCTTAAGTCCATCATTAATCTCACATACATACCACTCATTTTCAAGGTACATAACAAACTGCCCCTTTTTTGAAGGCCTTACCTCTTCATCAGATACACTTATAATGTTGAAATGCTCCTTAAGCTTTGCAAGAAAAGCATCCCTGTCAAGTCCGTTAAGGTCTTTTACCGTCCTGTTATAATCCATTATCATAAGCTCATCATGCGGGAACAGTACGGAAAGAAATGTATTAAATTCCTCATCACCTGTATACCCCGGATTCTGCTCTCTTCTTTTAAGACCTACTTTAACTGCGGAGGCCGCACGGTGATGTCCGTCCGCAATGTATATGCTGTCAATACCTGCGAATGCATTCCGGATAGCTTCAGTATCTGCAGCGTCAGCAATCTTCCATACAACGTGCTTAATTCCATCAGGTGATACAAAATCATACACAGGCTTACCTTCTTTATATCTGTGAACAACTTCATTTATCACATCCTTGGATCTGTATGCAAGAAATATCGGTCCTGTCTGTGCATTACATCTGTCAACATGGTTGATACGGTCAATCTCTTTATCTTCCCTTGTATTCTCATGCTTCTTAATAACCTGGTTAAGATAATCATCAACCGACGAGCAGGCAACAATACCGGTCTGGGCGCGTCCGTCCATTGTCTGCTCATATACATAATATGCACAGTCCGGATCCTGTTCATATATTCCCTCTTCAATCATGCCATCAAGCAATTCCCTTGCCTTATCATACACCCTGCTGTCATATGTATCCACAGAATCGTCAAACTGGGTCTCTGCCCTGTCTATCTTAAGAAATGACAACGGTTCCCTGAGCGTCTCCGCCTTAGCCTCACTTCTGTTGTATACATCATACGGAAGAGCTGCAACCCTGTCCGCAACATCCTTCCTTGGTCTTATACATCTAAACGGTTTTACAATAGCCATAACTGTCCTCCCTGTTATTATAACGGACTCCCCGGATCCAAATCTATATATAAGCTTCCCGGAGTTCATAATTATTCAAGCGAATGCTTGATTTTAGTCAGTCTTATCATGTATTATAGAATAAAACTTAAATGTTGTACAGCCCGAAATAAATGTTTATGGAGATGATATATATGCCAAAAGCAGTAATCTTTGACATGGATGGTGTCCTGGTAGACAGCGAACCAATGCATGCACATGCCAATGTCCTGGCATTACGTGAATTCGGCCTGGATATGCCATATGAATATTATTTAAGCTTTGCAGGGACAACCAAGTATGATATGATGTCTATAATAATAAAAGAATACAGTCTGTGCACCACTCCGGAGATTCTTGTTAAAGCTGCTGACAGACAGAATGATATTATAATTGCAAAAAATGGATATACTGAGATTAGCGGAGCATGCGAAGCGGTTAACAGCCTGCACAATGCAGGTATCAGGCTTGCAGTTGCCTCCTCTTCTCCATACAGGGACATAAAAAGTGTCCTTAATTACTTTCATATTGCTGATTGTTTTCAGGTAATACTGTCAAGTTCTGATGAAAATATTAACCCAAAACCTGCCAGTGATATCTATAAAAAAGCATTAACTCTTTTAGACGCAAAAGCAGAAGACGCAGCTGCAATTGAAGATACTACCGTCGGAATACAGGCGGCATGCGGCGCCGGTATCAGATGCATCGGATACTGCAACCCTAATTCAGGCACGCAGGATTATTCCAGGGCCTGCTTATGTGTCGACAGCTTCTCAGGTCTTGAAGATATTATACTACATATGTAGTCTCGCTAAATATCAGGGGGGATTTATAATGACTAACAATAATAACAATAACGGAAACAAAGACTCGGTCAAAGCAATAATCAAAGAGTCGGTCATGGAATCAATGGAATCTGATAAAGACTCTGCTTCAAAACCGGTACTTTTCCAGAAAAAGCTGATTCCCTTTTCACTATCATTATTTCTGGCAATAGCATTAAGTATTCTCTTCTTTTTTATATTATATAATTTCAAAGATGTGAATATAAGTCTCGGCAGGTTTTTTTCAGCACTGAAACCGTTTATATATGGCGGCATAATCGCATATATACTTGTTCCAATGTGTAACAAGTACGAACAGTGGCTGACGGCACTTATCGCACATTTTTCCAAGGCAGACAAAAAAAAGAGTGCCAGAAAAATGGCAAAAGCTCCGGCAATCATTTTAAGCTTTTTAACTGCATTTCTGATAATATACATATTATTATCACTTATAATTCCACAGCTTATTGTAAGTCTCACCCTGGTATCAGGCAACCTTACAACATATTATAACACCATCCTCGACTGGATAGGCAATACCTTTAAGAATAATGAATTGTTAAGGCAGTATGCCGAGGATCTGACTAATACAATGTCAGACACAATATCAAACTTTATCAAAACCGAATTACTGCCCAGCACCAGAACGCTTGTAACAAGTGTATCTTCAGGTGTCATGAATGCTGTTGCCGTTGCAAAAAATCTTTTCATTGGCATTATTGTTGCGATATATCTGCTTAGCAGCCGTGAAACATTTGCTGCGCAATGCAAGATCCTTATTCACAGCATCCTTAAGGAAAAGCACGCCAACAGGCTCATAAAAGAGGTTAATTTTACCAACAGAATGTTTATGGGCTTTATCTCCGGACGGCTTGTTGATTCAGCAATCATCGGTGTCCTGTGCTGTATAGGATTAACAATAATGGATATGCCTTATGCATTTCTCGTAAGCGTACTTGTAGGAGTTACGAACGTCATTCCATTCTTTGGTCCATTCATTGGCGGTATTCCTTCCGGTCTGCTTATTCTTATGGTTGACCCTGTCAAATGTATATGGTTTGCAGTATTCATCCTGATACTCCAGCAGATAGATGGCAATATAATCGGACCTAAGATCCTTGGGGAGATGACCAACCTCAACAGCTTCTGGGTGCTCTTTGCCATCATGCTTTTCAGCGGATTATTCGGTTTTGCAGGAATGCTTGTCGGGGTTCCGGTATTCGCTGTAATATACCACCTGTCACAGGAGCTTATACTTAAAGGCCTCAAAAGGACCGGTTATGTACCGGATGAAAAAGAAGCCGTGGTTTCCGGATATAATGATATGCTTGAGGAACGCAGACTTGAAGAAAGCACCCCTGCCGACAGCACAGCGCAGACTAACGGCAGAAAAACTCTCACACAGCGTCTGTTTTCATTTGTTAAGAATATAACAGATAAGCATACACCTGATGGTCAAAAATAATACTGTTAATAATTGAACACACAGACACACAAAAAAGCGGCATATGACAATTACAGTCCATATGCCGCCTTTATTCTAATCTAATGCATTACCTATACCATTGCCAACATCCTGAATTGCTTTTCCTGCTCCATCAGTAACATCTTCCACTGCACCACCGATACCGTCTCCTGTGCCATTTCTTGCATTTCTTGCATTTCTTGCATTTCCTGCATTGTTATCTGTATCTGTGTTATCATCCGAATCATCCGCTGCATTATTATCATTACCTGCTGTTGCCCCGGCATTACTATCCGTGTTATTATTATCCGTCGCTTCAGCACCATTATTACCGGAACCATTATCTGTTTCTGTTACAGAATTATTAGTTCCATTGTTATCATTCCTGCTGCCACAGGCTGTCATTGCAAGTGTAAGACACATTGCAGCCGCAATAATACATAATCTCTTTTTCACTTTAGATTCCTCCTAAAATTTATTATCAATAATATTATTTCATGCAATTTACCTTTTTATTCATTTATGCAGAACAATAGCAAGAAATTTACATATAATAGAAAAAAAGGCTGACAGCATGAAACTAAAATTAAAGGCTGGCAAACTGTCCTGTACAAACGTATTCAGCAACATAAATATAAATGCCGTAGAGGGAAAAATAACAGTTATATCCGGCAGACCGGGTTCAGGCAAATCAACCCTGCTATCAGTACTTGCAGGACTAATTACACCTGCAGGCGGCTCTGTAACAATTAACGGAAGAAAAATATCCGAATGTCCATATAACATCGGTTATATATATGACCCAGTCCATATAAAAGAAAATACAAAAATCAGCCATACTCCCATAAGCTCAGGCTATGACTATAATTTTGTAATAATCAACCATAAGCTCGAAACATACGGTTATATTTCCTTTAATACAAACGCAGACAAGGCCTCATTTCTTGAAAATGATATTCTGAATATTGTTGACATATTACTGATTGATGATATATTTTTCGGTCAAAGCCACTACTATTCCCATGATTACTACGAAGCACTATACAGATTAGTTAAAAAAAGGAAGATAATATGTATACCGGCCGTCTCCTACAATAACCACATCTATAACTTTTCAGACAAAATAATATACTTGAACTGACAGACAAAATACGATACAATAAGCTTCAGGCTGGGTACCTGACCTGTTTTCCGGCATTCCGGTAAGCTTGCTGACATTTACAAAAGCCGGTATCTTCCTGCAGATACCGGCTTTTTGAAGTATATGAATTACAGGAGAGATCATTACAATGCGCATTGAAAATTTATTCCACAGAATCAGCACGGCTATAGTCTGTTGTATCCTTACCGTAATCGCAATATCAGGATTATTTATACAATCATCATATGATATATGATTATTCTGTTTGCTTCACAAAACCCTTGAAATATTATTTTATTTATGTTATAGTGTTTAAGCAAATGTAAGCCGTTATAGCACAGTAGGTAGTGCGACGCACTCGTAATGCGTAGGTCACCGGTTCGATCCCGGTTAACGGCTTTTTTTAATACTCTTTTTCAGGGTCACAGGATAAGAACTCCGGCAAGATTTCCACGCTTTCCGTCAGTCTCCCTGTGAGATATCATAAGCTCCGGATTATGGCATGTGCATATATCAGGAAGCTGTATATGCTCTTTTGTAATGCCGGCATCAAGAAGAATATGCCTGTTGGCATTCCACAGATTGAGCATATATTTATTATCCTTTTTTTCCTTCAGGATATCCTTGTGTACCGATTCCGGAAATGCTTCTTCAAACTGTCCTGCCACATCGGCACTGACTTCATAACAGTCCACGCATATTGATGGCCCTATTACTGCAAGTATATCTTCTCTTTTACATCCCATCTCTGCATTCATAAAATCGACCGTATAACGTCCTATACCTGCCACAGTTCCTCTCCAGCCTGAATGCGAAGACGCAATAACCTTTTTTACCGGATCATAAAAGAACAATGGCACGCAATCCGCATAAAATGTCATTAATGGAACTCCCGGCTCATCTGTAACAAGGCCATCAGCTTCATTTATGCCCTTTTCACCATGCATTCCATGTCCTCTGTCCCCGGCGCCAACCTGTGCAATATGAACTCCATGAACCTGGTCAGAAAAGACTGTTGACATATGGTCATATCCCACTGCCTCTGCAAATCTTCTGTGATTTTCAAGTACACTGTCATAATCATCACCACGCTGGAAGCTGAGATTCATACTTTTATATATTCCTTCACTGACACCACCGATTCTTGTTGAAAACCCATGCTTAAGTCCGGCATCAACGAACAGCTTAAATGTCAGATATACCACCCCATTGGGTGCCATGTTGATTATCGTGTCCATAGGTCACCGCCTTTTTCACAATTGTCCATATAACTGTTAATATATTATGAGCCATCTTTTAATCACGGTAGTAATTGTCAATTCCATCTGCCATGCCTACGGCAAGCTTTTTCTGGAAATCCTCGTCCTGCATTCTACGGTCCTCTGCCGGGTTAGTCATGAATCCCATCTCAATCAAAGTAACAGGAATCTTGCTCCAGTTAGTACCTGTAAGGTCATCCCTTGCTGACAGACCACGGTTCTTAGTCTTTGTCTTGTCACACATTGCATTAAGCACACATTCTGAAAGTTTCCTGCTTGACGGACTAAGCTTCGGAATATATTTGTTAGCTTTTGACGGATACAAAGCACTGGCTCCGCTGATTGAAGAATTGTTAACCCCATCAGCATGAAGTCTGATGCATATATCTGCCGTTTTATTTGCCTTGACCGCACGCTCCTTATTGCTTATGTTAACATTGTTCTTTGTTCTTATCATTACAACCTTATACCCTCTTGATACAAGCTCCGATTTAAGCTTCTTTGCCACGGCAAGGGTCAGCTTATATTCAGGTACATGGGTAACAACGCCTGATGTTCCTCCTGCAACCTTTGCCTTCTTTGTTGATGCCCCGGGTCCGACAGGTTCAGTAGAGCTGTCTCCCCTTGCCTGATGCCCGGCATCAATTGCAATAATATGCGCCGGCTGTGATTTTATTTTTACATTTATAGTTGCAATTTCATTTCCTGCAGCTGCGGTCACAATTACATTTCCGGGTTTAAGCGCAGTCATTTTTCCGTTTTTTGTAATTTTTGCGCATTCCTTCTTATCAACAGACCATTTTACAGCTTCATCCGTACCTGTCAGCTTAACCTTATACTTAAAGGACTGTCCTGCTTTTAGCTTTGCCTTCGACCTGGTAAATGTAATACTCACCTTTTCTGCGTCCGCAGATGACTCCGGTGAATATGAGGATACCGGTGAAGGTGAACCTGCAGCTGTCGGATTACCAGTAACATCCGGCGAAACAACTGCCCCGGCAGTATACTCTCCTGCTGCCGCCCGGCCTGCACCTGCCGCAAAACTTATACACACGGAAACCGCCGCTATACCCAAAATGCCTTTCATACATTTTATCAAATACGTTCTCATAATCTTATCCCCTCTTCAAACTACTCTTCTTCAATATGCTCCATTCCCTGGGCTATTATTGTCTTAACATGCTCATCAGCAAGCGAGTAAAATACTGATTTACCCTCTCTCCTGTTCTTAACCAGCTTATTCTGTTTTAATATTCTCAACTGATGCGATATGGCAGACTGCGTCATATCCAGCGCCATAGCAAGGTCACATACACACATTTCAGCCTCAAACAATACAAACAATATTCTTATCCTGGTTGAATCCCCAAATACCTTAAATAATTCTGCGAGATCATACAGCTGCTCTTCATCCGGCAGATTACTTTTAACCATTCCAATAACATCTGAATGTATCTCAACCGTCTCACAGCACTCAACATCTTCATATGCTTTCATATTTATCTCCTTAATCCGCCAGATATTACCATGCAATTCCATTTACCCAAAAAATCTTAACATGGCCAGTTACGAATCCACAATGCCCTGATCGCATTAAGGACTGCAATAATCATAACTCCGACATCCGCAAATATCGCAGTCCACATATTAGCGATACCAACTGCGCCGAGAATAAGGCACAACACCTTAATTCCAATCGCAAAATATATATTTTCATATACGATTCTGATACATTTTCTTGCAAGACGTATTGCTGTTACAAGCTTTGCAGGGTCATCATCCATAAGGACAACATCTGCCGCTTCAATTGCAGCATCCGATCCCAGCGCACCCATTGCGATACCAACATCAGCCCTTGAAAGAACCGGTGCATCATTGATTCCGTCACCTACAAATACAAGTGCCTCCCTATCTTTCCTTACAGCAATATACTCTTCCACCTTTGATACCTTGTCACCAGGCATCAGTTCAGCACATACCTCATCTACTCCAAGCGCGGTGGCAACATTCTCTGCAACATTTCTGTTATCCCCTGTAAGAAGCACTGTTTTCCGCACGCCACATTTTTTCAGGTCAGCTACTGCACTCACTGCATTTTCCTTAAGTACATCTGATATAAGGATGTGTCCGCTGTATTCCCCATCAAATGCAACATGGACAACCGTGCCCACATTATGGCATTCCCTGCAAGCTATCCCAAGCCTTTTCATAAGCTTGTCATTACCGGCTGCAACCTTAATTCCATCAATATCAGCCACAACACCTTCGCCACTGTACTCATTAAGTCCGCCTATTCTGCTTCGGTCAATTTTCCCGCCATATGCCTTCTGGATACTTTTACTGATCGGATGCGAAGAAAAGCTTTCTGCATGTGCAACAATCTCAAGAAGCCTGTCATCCGGCATATCACTGTGATGTATGCCACTAACCTCAAATACTCCCTTTGTCATAGTTCCTGTCTTATCAAACATGACATACTTTGTATTAGCAAGTGTCTCAAGATAGTTAGAACCCTTTACAAGTACACCCTGCTTACCTGCCCCACCTATTCCTGCAAAGAAGCTGAGCGGTATACTGATCACAAGTGCACACGGACAGCTTATTACAAGAAATGTAAGTGCCCTGTATATCCACTTGCCCCATTCCGGTAAGCCATGAAGTAAAAGCATGGAAATAAGCGGCGGCAATATTGCAAGTGCCAGCGCGCCATAGCATACTGCCGGAGTATAATACTTTGCAAATCTGCTTATAAAATTCTCTGAACGTGACTTCCTTGAGCTGGCATTCTCAACAAGCTCAAGTATCCTTGAAACCGTAGATTCACCAAATTCCTTAGTTGTCTTCACCTTTATCAGACCACTGAGGTTGATGCATCCACTTAGTATATCATCTCCACATGATATATCCTCAGGAACACTCTCGCCTGTAAGTGCACTTGCATTAACCGTTGAATTACCTTCAACAACAGTTCCATCGATAGGAACTTTTTCACCGGGCTGTACAACGATAATACTTCCAGCCTCTACTTCGTCCGGGTCTACGCGTTCAATACGGCCATCAACCCACAGATTGGCATAATCCGGTCTTATATCCATCAGCTCACTGATATTACGTCTGCTTTTACCAACAGCATAGCTCTGAAACAGTTCGCCTACCTGATAAAACAGAATTACTGCCGTACCTTCAACGTAATCCCCCAGTGCGAATGCTCCAATCGTGGCTATTGCCATAAGAAAATTCTCATCAAACACCTGTCTGTTAAGAATCCCTTTAAATGCCTTCTTTAATACATCATATCCTATTACCAGGTATGGAATCAAGTATAAAATCATACCAATTACCGAAACATGGACAGCCGGCAGCAGCTTATTAATATAAGCATCTAAAGGTATTGCTTTAAGCAATACTATCAGTACTGCAGCAATTATTATCCTTATAAAAACCTTTTTCTGCTTTTTATTCATAGCCTACCTTCTTTCCCTAAATATAAATCTCGCAGTCATCTTCAACCTTTTTGCATTCTGCAAGCACATTTTTCATAACAGCCCTAGCGTCTGCGCCTTCCTCAAATTCCACATTCATCTTAAGTGTCATAAAATTAACTACAGCATTCTTAACACCCTCGGTCTTGTTAGCTGCCTCCTCCATCTTATTAGCACAATTAGCACAATCTACCTCAATCTTATAACTTTTCTTCATAACTCTTATCCTCTCTTTCAATATAATCTTATGACACAGATATTATGTAACGATATGTAAATGTTATACATATGATTATCTGTTCATATGTTCATTATATCACTATTAAAACCTGTGTCAATAGTAAATTATATTAAAAAATATATTACCTACTATCTAAAAAAAGACAGCTGCAGCAAATATCATCCTATTTGTCTGTAGCTGTCTGATATACTGACACCGCAGTTGCTGCCGGTGTGTGTTCTGTACGAACCTGTGTACCGCTATATTATTATCTGTTTTATTTTATCTTAACCTTACCTGCATACGGACTCTGTGTTGTCTTATCCCATACATAAGCATAAGACCGGTAAGCACCTACGCCCCATCCGGCCTGCATTGTTATTGTCTTGTACTCATTAGCTCCAAGCGCAAGCTCTTCAACAGTCATATTAACCAGCTTACCGGAATTATCATATGCTGCCCATATAACTTCAACATTCTTTGCCGCTGCATCATTTGCAATATACACACCCAGTGCATCCCCAACCATATTATATTCACAGGACATGGCTGTTCCGCCTGCAACATAGAATACTACAGCATTAGAACGAAGTCCCTTTCCATTAGCTGCATATACACGGATTGTCTTTCCTGCCATATCAGCAGTTGTTGTAATGCCGCCATCTGCTACTGAAGCACCTGCAATAACACTTCCGTCTGCAACATTTTCCACATGCCATGTTACATCATCTGCGTCAACCCTCTTGAATACATATCTGGCTGTAACATCAACCTTTGCTCCAACTGCTACAGGCCTGGTTATATCTGTGTCAGTAACAGCAGAAAGGACTGATGTGTCTTCATCAAGCGTAAAATCAACCTTAACTGCTTCCCCCTTCTTAAGATTAAGGGCAACATATGGCATACCATCATCATCTATTGTAACATTCTGGCGAACTCCGTTAATAACAGCATTACTCCATGCAAGTCCGCATCTGAGCTTAATCTTATTGTCATCTGTATCAGACTTAAGTGTAACAGATGCTTTCCATACATTAGTATCCCATTCTATATCACACTGTGTATTACATCTTGCCCTGAGTCCTGTTATGCTTCCCTTATCTGCATCAGAGAGAAGTGTAGGAAGTATCTCAACAACACCTGTATTAGAATAAAGCAGTGACTCATTAACTGCTCCCATGATACCAAATGCTGAATCAGTACAATACGTAGAACTATGGTTATTATTATGGGACGTCATCATTGATGTGTACTGATAATTGTTGGTTAACAGGTACAGTAATACATTTTCAAATCCTTCAACATTCTTAAGTCTTGCTTCCACAAGCGCTTTATGTGTTGGTCCATGGGACTCTGAAGCCTCCTGTCCCCCAAATGCTTCTGAACGTGCGTCCATAGCCTTGATAACACCAATCCTTAATGCTTCATTACTCTGTGTATCATATGATGGCCATGCTACATAAGCGTGGCTTACATGTCTGTGGTGGTGTGAATCTTCAAGCTTGTCTGAAGCCCACTCCTTAAGTTCTCCGGAATCTGCATACATATAATCCGGGATCCTTGCTTCAAATTCAGCCCATGATGCTAACTGCCGGGCCTTATCATCCGGATTAACAGCCTCTATTACCTGTCTTGCCATAGAAATTGTACTTCTTGATGCAGCAATATCCATTGTTGTGTTATATGCAAGCGAACCTCTTGAATTCTCACCATCTGCCTTAGGTGCATTCTCCGGTGAATATCCGGGTGTAAAAATATACTTACAATCATTATCACCTGCTACAATTGCATCACTCATCGTCGTTCCGTCATCAGCATGCTCAACACCACTGCCATCAGTATAATATCTTTCATCAACATACTGAAGCCAGAAATTCATTGTCTTCCTGAGCATCGGATAGAGAATATCCTGCTCAAGATCCATGCTCTTAGTCGACTCAATTCTTGCAATATCTTCATCAGACCAGTCAAGAACTTCTCTGTTACGGTCAAGGTCTATATCTTTTCCTAACGGAATCTGTCTGTTACCATAACACTGCCAATACTCAAATATAGGAATAATGAGCCAGTCTGTTATACCATTAACATATATATGTGGATAACCATCAAGGAAATGATAACTTCCAGCCTCTCCTGTTCCATCAACACGAGGCGGGGCCTTGATTGCATCTGTCATTCCATATATGTTCGCTGCATCATCTACCCAGTCTTCTACCATTCTTACAATAAAGTTAATGTATCCGTCTCCTGCGCCCTGCATATTACCGGTGTTCATACCTGATATCTGGAGATTAGTGTTGGCATCAAGTGTATAGTCACCACTCCAGTCAGGATTGAATGTGCCATTCCATATACCGCCAAGTCTTGTCGAACCATATCCGCTGGCACATATCAGGCCAAACCGTCCGTTATTGTATATCCTCTCAAGGAACGCCTTATTAATTGAATCCTTATTATCATTCTGGGCTGCAATAAGCTCTGAATTAGTATATGATCTTGCCTCTTTTTCCTCATCCGTGGAGCACAGATCAATTTTTACATTATTAAACATTCCACCATGGATATCAACATGCGGCTTAAGAAGAGCCTGATATCCTTCCTCTGTTGACGCTGTATTATATTTGGTCACTACACCGTCAATGTCACTGATAAGCTTATCATAAAGCTTTTCCTTAACATCATTAACATTGTTACAATCACTGTCAATTCTGTCAACCTTTGTAACAAGCATTACAGACCTGGTTCCATTAATTGTAAGTTTCGGGTCATTTACGTTCTCAAGTCTTCCTCCACCAAAGCTTGAAGGCACTGTTATATTCCTGGTGTCTGCTGCATAATCTACATTACCATCAGTAATTATTCTCGTTGCACTTCCCCAGCCGCCTCTTGCAAACATAGTCTCTGTAACATTCTTGCTTCCTTTACGGTTCTGGATAGGATACTTTGCAACCATACCGAATCCATATCCCTTATCATCCTTTGTCACAACATAATCAGTATCAGGTCTTTTATAGGTGGTTCCCTGATTACGCATTTCAACAAGATGATCCATACTTATCGTAATATCAAGATCTTCACCCTCCGGTGCCTCAATATATGTAACAATAATATCGTCGCTTCTTGAAGCAAATGTTCTTCTGTTCCATTCATTACCGGAAGCATCCTTCCACTGTACTCCGACCTCACCGGTCTCATAATTAGTGTATCTGTTATAATTATCAGAATTCTCCTTTGTATAGCTGTTATTCTTAATTCTATATTGGGCAGCCGGCTGATATGATCTTGGCCATGTAGTTCCCCAGCCTGTTCCATACTTGCTTGAAGCATATGAATTAACAGCATCTATCCAAGGAAAACTGTTTCTCTCAATAGCACCCTTTCTCTGCGCATCAAGAACATTGCTTATAACAGGAGTCTCGTATATATCTGTTCCATCCTGCACTATCTTAGTATTATTAAAGATAAATACGTCCTCGTCAGGGTCACAGCTTTCAATAAACGCTATCTCACCATTAGCTGATACTGAGCCATCACGCCAGTTATCATTAGTGGCTGCCTTTTCTATAGACTTGTATGTATTCTCATTAAATCCCATTGCTTCTCCTATTCCATACTTCCAACTATCTGTACTGCTCACCTTAAATGTATCATTCTCTGCTTTTTCACCGGCATATGAGGTTATACCACATACCGATAAAGAAGACACCGACAGACCTGCAGCAAGAAATAATGCAAGAGTTTTCTTTACTAATCTCATTTTGTATACCCCCTATATTATTTTACTTTTACCTTCACGGCAGATGACTGCTTTCCAACTACAATCTTCTTACCCGAACCTCTATAAGCAGCAACCTTTACATAATACTTTTTCCTGCTCTTAAGCTTTTTGATAACACATTTTGTCTTTGCCTTACCTTTTACGGCAGCTTTCAGCTTATATCCTTTTTTGCTCTTGGCAGATATATATACTTTATATCCTTTGGCATTACTTACCTTCTTCCATGATACGGTAATCTTTTTCTTACCAGCCTTAACTAAAACCTTAGGTGCCTTTAAGACAGAAACCTTTGCCGCAGCACTCATATTATTACTTCCGGCTATTGCCACCTTATAGTAATAAGTTTTACCGGCCTTAACCTTCTTATCAGTAAATGATGCCGTCTTTGTTGAACCAATCTTTGTATATCCTTTTCCTGCAGATACAGAACGGTATACATCATAGCTTCCGGCACCACCTACAGCACCCCAGCTTACCTTAACAGCCGTTGCTGCTGACTGCACAGCCTTTATACCTGCCGGTACTGATGATGCTATAACAGAAGGTGTATTGGCCGCAGGCGCTGAAGCATTCTCACCAAACTTAAAGACTGTCTCCAGTTTACTTCCTTTACAGCCAAGCACAAGCTTATACTCACCTGCAGCAGGCGCAGTATTAATTGTAAAAGTAAAACCTGCAGCAGCCTTTACCTGATCAAGGTATACAAGATACTTTGAATTAGCAGCAAGGCCTGCGGCACTATTATAACCCGGTGCGTAACATGTTACCGACATATCATTTCCATACCACGAAGCCTCACTGAGTGAAACATTGACTGTTGGATCACCCTTTGCCGTCGTAACCTGGACGCCCGCAGCCGATGCCGCATTGGCAGTAATAAACACCATGCATACACACGCAAAAAATGTTCCAACTTTAGCTAAAACTCCCCTCAACATATAATTGCCTCCTTTTATTAATATATACTCACATATTATTATAACAAAAAAGACTATAACCAATCAATGATTATAGCCATAAATCTACTTGACATATTATGAATTAATTAAATTACGGCATTCCCTCATCATATATCCTGTTGATGGCCTGCTGTGCATGCTCCATTTCATGCTTCTTAATATATCTGCTCCGGTCATCAAGGATTGCAAGCATCTCATCCACAAGCATCTCCTCTGTAAGCCCACTCATTCTGTACAGATAGCCGAGCATTCTTGTTGCCGTATAATCAGTATTCATCTGTCTGTAAGCTATCTCATAACACAAAGACTGCTCAAAGCCTCTCGACAGCAATACTTTATATAATTCAGTACTCTTATCTGATGGCATATCTAACCCTCCTGCCGCATGCACCGGACCGAACCTGACCTGACCATATCACCCGGCATGAATATCGTCCAGCCAGCCGGGTGGTATATATGAAGTTATTAAGAAACAGCTTTCTTCAAAATCTTTGAATATGACTTTTTCTTCTTCTCAGGAACCTTAATAACTGCCTTTTTACTTATTCCCTTAAACGCATTCCTGCCAGCCTTCTTTAAATTGACTGCATTGATTGTTATACTCTTAAGGTTTTTACATCCAAAGAATGCTTTATCCTTTATTACTGTTACATTCTTACCTATAATAAGCTTCTTTAGCTTCACATTCTTATAGAATGCTTTTGATGAAACAGAGGTTACCTTGTAGCTTACGCCTTTGTATTTTACAGTTTTAGGGATAACTGCCTTTGAAGCCTTTTTATTATTATTCTTAACAAGCTCCACTGTTTTACTTCCGGCTGCACCTGAGGTTACTTTATAAGTCATCTTTCCTACAACGAATCTGGTAACTGCAGAACCCTTATCTGCATCGGTGTTAGTATTACTATTTGTCCCACTGTTACCGGATGGTGCTGCAGTTGCCTGAACAGTATTATTACCCTGGCTGCCGCCGGAAGAACCATTCGTCGTTCCGTTATTACTTTCATTCTTTTTATTAACGTTAACCGTCATTGTAACAGCTTTATTTTCCGGCAATATCTCCTGTTCATCTTCCATATCAAGAACAGGTTCACCATCTGCCCCAAAATGTACTATCCTAAGAAATGCATCACGGGCAAACTGACTTCCATCTCCCGGTCTTGCATGAAATACGTTTATCATATAACCATCTTCATCTACTACATATGAATTATGTCCCGGGCCATGATACGCCTTATCTCCATGTGATGACAGACCTGTAAGTAAAGGATAGTTCGTCTTCTTCCATGAATCAGCATTAAGGAAATTAACATCACTGCCAAGCTGGATCTGTGTCATTCCAACACAATATGTCTCATCTGTTGCACCTCCGGAATAAGTAAGATAAAGCTTATCATCCCTGATAATGACATTCGGACCCTCTGTTACATTCTGATGGTTTCTTTCCCAGCTGTATTCGCACTTAACGATCTTAACCTGATCACTTATTAACTGTCCCGGATTGTCCGGTGTTACCTCCCCGATCCAGAGGTCAGATGTTCCTGCATTCTTGCCAAAATTCCTCTGTGCCCATACAACATAATGTCTGTCGTTGTATGAGAAATGGGTCATGTCAAGTGTTATTCCACCATAATAAGTATTAAGCACTTTACCATTTTTGTCAAGAAATCTTGCAGGTGCTTCCCAGTCATCATAATTCTTTGGGTCACCGCCTGTCTTAAGCTTCATTATACAGCTTTGAACATCCCATCCATCACCAATGTTACTTGAAAAGAACATATACAATTCATTATTTACTATATGTAATTCCGGTGCCCAGTGATTGGACTTGGATACGATATTTCCTTCAGCTCCTTTTGCTTCATCATATACAAGGTATTCCTTTGAATCATTCAGCCCTGCAACTGTGTCTGATTCCCTTATATACAGATTAACATTACCTGATTCGTTTGTTGCTATAAAATAATACCTGCCATTATATAGTACCGCATTAGGATCAGCCCTTCCCGGAATAAACGGATAATTACCTGTATCTGATATTTTATCAGACAACTGTCGTATATCTCCTCTGACCGTATAGCTTCCCACCTTTGAGAAGTCTACCTTTTTAATGTCATCTTCATTCCATGTAACACATTTTTCTGCCTTGGAACCATCTGAATACTCTGCAGTAACCTTCATATCTGATAAGTCAACCTTTGTTCCAACTTCCGTGTTAACTGTAAGCGGATCAATTGTTGTATTGGTAACTGTGCTTAATTTGTTGTATATCTTTTTTGCTTCCTTAGCACTGACCTTTATTACATTACTCTCAATAGCATATGTAATATCAGTCTTCGGGCACTCTGCTTTCTTATAATTACATTCTGCACCTGCACCGACTGCTGCAAAGTCTTTTGTTTTATTCTCATATGATGTTCCTGTATCCATACCGGTCCATTTAATACTGTAGCTGTCCGATGCTTCATCATATTCACAGGATGGGTCTGTAACATAATCATCCCCGCCAAGCTCCAGCACCTTCACTTCCTCATATGAAAGCAGATCCTCTGACTTGAAGAAAAGCACCGTTCCCTTCTTATCAGGCACATCTTCCCCTTCATTTGCCCTTACAGCGATAACGCCAAATGTTCCATCCTTCATACGGAATATATATGGCTGCCTGATCACCTTAGTTGCATCACCATCGTTTTTTGCAAACAATACACCCGTATTGTTATTAAGCGGCTCAAAATTAATCCCATCTGAACTGTAAGCAAGATGCATGCTGTCAGTTGTTGCCGACTGGTACATTCCATTCAGTCCACCACTCCGTCCCTTAACGGAATCATCATTTTCTCTTGTATAACTTAATATATATGCATCTTTTTCAGTCTCTTCCGCACTGGCTGTATTCTCCTTAACAGAAGCGGCTGATAATATGCCTGCTGCAAGTGTTACTGCCATAAATGCTGCTAATATTCTTCTCTTCATATCATATTTTCCTCCCCTGTATTATTCATTACTCTCTGCCCCGGCAGTCTTTCCGGTCTCCATACCAGCGGCCATAAGCCCCACTGCAAGGATACCACATAATAATCTGCGTCCTAATCTGTTCAAAAAACCATCTCCCTGTCATATTTTCTTTATTGATATAACTTATTTTTCCGCATAAAACCTTACTTTGATTATAAAAAATTGCATTATTATAGTCCATGATATATAATCATTAATAATATGATATATTGTAAAGTTAAATTGTATTGCTAAAAAAGGTGATTTTAAATGATTGATATTATATACGCAAGTCTTCTTACGACACATGAAGATAATTTTATATACTATGAACCACGTACTGACAGGGACTGGTGGCTTCTGCTTGTCACCAAGTCCCCGGCATTCTTTATAGTTGATAATGAGCGGTTTGAGGTACCTGAGCATACTGCCATTTTATACCCTCCATATGTGCCTTTACACTATGGGGCACTTGGTGAACCATTTGTTAATGACTGGGTACGTTTTAGAACTGATGAAGATTTTATACTTAATGGTACCATTCCCGCACAGACACCTTTCCAGGTCAAAGATATTGACTTTATCCACAATCTTTTCAGACAGATTGCCTCTGAGAATTTTTTTGACAACAAATACAAAATACAGAGCATCTATTCACTTTTCCGGCTGATGTTCTATAAGCTTGAGGAATCACTCTGTTTCAGCTCAGAAACACACCAGCTCAAAGACCTGCTTGCGCTCCGGTCACTAATCAATAATAACCCCAGCTTTGACTGGAATGTTACCTATATGGCCGGGAAGCTCCACATAAGTCCCGGCTATCTACATGAATTATACCGTAATGCCTTTGGTATCTCATGCATGGATGACGTAATTCAGATGCGGCTGGCACTTGCAAAGCATTATCTGGAAAACAGCACCATGCCGATCAACTCAATCGCACTGACCTGCGGTTATAAAAATGTTGAACATTTCAGCAGGCAGTTCAAGAAGTTAAATGGAATGTCCCCACATGTATACCGTAACACTTACCTTGCCGGATTGACATGAACCATAATATGCTTTACCTTCGCAAAGTTTTTTTCAATATCATTATGCACTGCTTCTGCAATGCCATGTGCCTCAAGCAGTGTACAATCCCCATCTGCCTGTATCTCAACATCTACATATATCTTATTCCCAAATACCCTGGTCTGCAGCAGGTCAATACCGATAACGTCCTTATTGCCCATGACACAGTCATATATCTGTCTCTCAGTATCTTCATCACACGAATGATCCACCATCTTATCTACAGAATCCCTGAATATATCAAATGCGACTTTTGTAATGAATACAAATATAACAAGGCTCGCAACTGAATCCATCACAGGAAATCCCATTCTTGCCCCGGCAATTCCTATCAAAGCCCCGACAGAAGATATAGCGTCCGAACGGTGATGCCATGCATCTGCCATAAGCGCACCTGAATCTATCTTCTTAGCATGATACCTTGTGTACCAGTACATTATCTCCTTACTGACAATTGATACAACCGCTGCGGCCAGGGCAAGAATACCCGGCACCTGAAGATTACCATACTCACCTTTTATAATGTTATTAAATGCATCTAATCCAATTCCAAGACCTATAATAAATAAAACTATAGCTAGTACAATGGCAGCAACACATTCCATCCTCTCATGCCCATAAGGATGCTCCTTATCAGGCTTTTTGGATGCCAGTCTGATTCCTATCATCACCACAAATGTACTGAATACATCTGATGCAGAATGAACCGCATCACTGATCATCGCACTTGAATGTGCCACTATTCCGGCAGTAAGCTTAAAGACTGACAGTATCACATTCCCAATAATCGTAATCACAGACACTCTGTCTGCCACCTTCTGAAATTCACTTTTTTCCATAACAGTTACCTCCAATATTAAGATAGCTCTATGGCACCATATATATGTGGGGATTTTTAAAAAGATAAAAAACCCACGAAATCAGTAATAGCAACTACTGTCCCGTGGATTAAAGAATTCTGAATTCCACTGCCACTTGCGCGGCCCGACTCCATGATATGTTATCACGGTCTGCTCAGTTTGTACTGTAGATTAATATGCAGTGCAAAGAGTTTATTTATAATAACATATGCAATATCATCTGTCAAGGTGATATTTTTCCACATTTTTCTTCATTTTTTTACAAGTGCAGCGTAACCCGGATATAATATAAAATAACCCCTTATTTAATATCCGTTACTTCATAACCCTGCTCTGTAACCGCCTGTTTAAGCATATCATCAGCAGCTTCCTTTTCAAGTGTTACAACTGCTGTTCCTCTTTCATGGCTGACATCAGCACTCTTTACACCTTCAAGTGCCTCAAGTGCCTTTTTCACATGCATCTCACAGTGTCCACACATCATACCTTCAATAGCCAATGTCTTTTCCATAATTTTACTCTCCTTTTCATTTTTATTATCATTTATTTTCTTACCTTTGCATACATGCCCCTTATTAGAATTATACATGTTAAAAAGGTTCAGACGCAGTGCATTAGTTACAACACAAAAGCTTGACAGGCTCATGGCTGCCGCCGCAAACATCGGATTAAGCTGCCATCCAAATGAATTAATAAATATTCCTGCAGCAAGCGGGATACCGATAATGTTATATATAAATGCCCAGAACAGATTCTCGTGTATATTGCGCAATGTCTTACGGCTAAGCCTTATAGCAGCCGGAACGTCTGAAAGACTGTTCTTCATAAGCACAACATCCGCAGCGTCGACTGCCACATCCGCACCGGCTCCAATTGCTATACCGATATCTGCACTCGTAAGGGCAGGAGCATCATTAATACCATCCCCTACCATGATGACATGTCCTTTTTCCTTAAGGCTCTGTATGGCCTTCTCTTTACCATCGGGCAGCACACCGGCAATTACATGGTCAACACCGGCTTTTGCACCAATTGCCTTTGCAGTCTGTTCATTATCACCTGTAAGCATCACAACATCAATACCCATTGCCTGCATTTCTTCTATGGCCTGCGGGCTGTCCTCTTTAATAGTATCTGCAACAGCAATAATACCGCTAAGCTGTCCGTCTTTTGCAAAAAATAATGGGGTTTTTCCTTCTTTTGAAAGCTTTTCGGACTCTTTTTTTATGTCATCCGGTATATTGATATGCCCGCTGATATATTTGAAGCTTCCTCCAAGCAAAACCTCTCCGTTACATACCCCTGTAAGTCCGTTACCGGGCAACGCCTGAAATTGTTCCACAGATGCAGCCACAAGTCCCTGCTCCTGTGCTTTTCTGTTAATTGCACCGGCTAGCGGATGTTCACTTTTTTTCTCAAGGGCATACGCAGCTGATAAAAGTCCTCTCTCATCAGTATTGACCGGAATAATGTCAGTAACACCTGGTTCCCCCTGTGTGATCGTCCCTGTTTTATCAAGGGCAACAACACGCACACCACCGGTCTTTTCTAATGACTCGGCAGTCTTAAACAATATTCCGTTTTTTGCTCCCATCCCATTACCAACCATAATGGCGACAGGTGTCGCAAGACCCAGCGAACACGGACAGCTGATCACAAGTACCGATATCCCCCTTGCCAGTGCAAAGCCTATCGTCTGCCCTGCCACAAGCCAGCCTGTAACCGTTATCAGTGCGATGATGATCACTGCAGGAACAAACACACCGGACACCTTATCGGCAATCTTTGCGATAGGCGCCTTTGTTGCAGCGGCATCACTTACCATCTTAATGATCTGCGAAAGTGTGGTATCCTCCCCCACTCTCGCCGCCTCACAGCGTATAAAGCCTGACTGGTTAATTGTTCCGGCAGATACACTGTCCCCTGCTGCCTTTTCAACAGGAATACTTTCTCCTGTAAGTGCCGACTCATCTACTGCGCTGTTACCATCCAGGACAATTCCATCAACCGGAATGTCATCCCCGGGATACACAACGAATATATCCCCCTTTGACACCTGTTCTACCGGCACGCTTATCTCCCCGCCATCCCGCTCAACAACGGCAGTCCTGGGGGCAAGCTTCATAAGTCCCTTAAGTGCATCTGTTGTCTTTCCTTTGGAACGTGCCTCAAGCATCTTTCCAAGCGTGATCAGTGTAAGTATCATAGCCGCCGATTCAAAATAGAATTCATGCATATACGACATCACCGCAGCGTCATTTCCATCTGCCTGTGCCCCGGTCATTGCAAATAACATAACCATACTGTACACAAATGCAGCTGCTGCCCCAAGTGCTACAAGCGCATCCATGTTAGGCGCAAGATGGCGCATGCTCTTAAAACCACTTATAAAAAACTTCTGATTGATAACCATAATTATCACTGTCAGCAGCAGCTGTAACAGCCCTATTGCCACATGGTTATTGTTAAAAAACACAGGAAGAGGCCAGCCCCACATCATATGCCCCATAGAAATATACATCAGCACCACAAGAAATCCCAGCGAAGCCGCAAGTCTTTTTTTCAAGATCGGGGTTTCCCTGTCTATAAGCCCATCCTCCCCTGAAAATGACACTGCTTCTCTTTTGTCACTGTCCTTTGCCGTACCCTTTAATCCTGCATCGTATCCTGCTTCCCTTACGGCTGCAATGACCGTCTCCGGATCAGCATTTCCTTCTACCCCCATAGAATTGGTAAGCAGACTTACCGAGCAGGAGGTTACGCCATCAACGGCTGACACAGCCTTTTCAACACGGGTGCTGCAGGCAGCACAGCTCATACCTGTTACTGAATATTGTCTCATAGTCTGTCAAACTCCTTTGCATCTTCTTTGTCCCATATAACTCTATTTCATGAGCTTCTGCATCGTTAATACCAACTCATCGATAACTTCATCATTGCCCTCACGGATATCTCTCGCAACACAGCCTCTTATATGGCTTGCAAGAAGCTCCTTATTAAATGCATTAACTGCTGCCGTCACCGCGGCAGACTGTACAAGGATATCCGTACAATAAGCATCATTCCCAACCATTCCGCGAATTCCACGTATCTGGCCTTCAATCCGGTTCAGACGGTTAATAAGCTTCTTTTTTTCTTGATCATTACGCCTGGTCATCTTTTCACAGCATCCACATTTTTCTTTCATATTATTCATACCGGCACCTCCTGATATACTTAAGTCACGCATTCAGTATTACCAATCCCTGCAGATCATGCCAATACCGAGCTTTCCCCGGATATTTATTTTTACGTGCAAATACCCTAAGGGGGTATTTGCATATTATACCCCCTTAGGGTATTTGTCAAGTGTTTTTATTCTGATTATCATTTTAACCGGTTATAACAGATTATCATTAATCTGCATTTAACAGGCTCTTCAGATCCTCTTCCGGTGTAGTTA
>CAKSBI010000019.1 GCA_934437985.1 uncultured Lachnospiraceae bacterium | reverse complement strand
GCTTGCGGATATGGCGGAATTGGCAGACGCGCTAGATTTAGGTTCTAGTGGGGAATCCCGTGCAGGTTCAAGTCCTGTTATCCGCACGATAGCACCCCGAAGTGCATAGCAGGGTGTGGGCGGCTGATGCGGGCCTGTTTGCAGAAGCAGCACAAAAGCTCTTTATATATTCTGCAAATAAGCAATTTGAGGGATATGTTACTGCAAAGTAAGTTACAGATATCTATTACCTGACCCATCGTATAACACATAGCGATGCAGAAACACGAAAGATTTTGAGCAAACTTTTTACTTTATTTCATCTGTTGGATACTACTTCCTTAGATTGCCGGAAAGCAATATCTTCTGAAATTAGTGATTATGAAGATGCTATTATGGTGGAAACAGCAATTCGTTCAGAAACTTTTATCTAAAAACCATAAATTCCTGGTGCAAGTTTTTCCGGTAATTGTCCTTACGGACACAGCCTATCCCATGGGTCAGACAGGATAGGCATTTTTATTGCTGTCTGACCATACCTGTGGTTTGTATCAGATATTGCCATCTGTATACGAGAATAAGAGCTTTATCATATTTACAGCCAGTTCTTTTTCGGCATCAGTTTTGCCCTGGAAAAGCTGGTTAAGACGATTAAGACTCATATTTTCATCAGTGGTGATCATATAATCGGCTAATAGAAAATCTACAGTTACCCCCAGTCTGTTTGTTAAGGGAATTAATTTGTCTAATGTAACACTTCGTTCGCCGCGTTCTATCTGACCCATGTAGGCGGTTGATATCTCTACATCTTCGGCTAATTTTTCCTGTGTAAGATTGAGCCTTAGCCGTTCCTCTCGTATTCGTTTTCCTAATAAGGAATAATCCACAACACATTCCTCCTTTATACAGCGCACGGTATAAGAAAATGATACAAAAATAAGAAAAATTTTATAATCTGCTACCGGCATTATCTGTGTCTACTTATAGTTGCAGTACCAAAGAAAATTTACGAGAGGCTAAGCATAACTAAGAAAAAAGGCTGCAGTATTAACAATTCATAATTGCTAATGCTGCAGCCACTTCCAACTTAAGGATCAGTGGAATAACAGATGATTAATCAATGATCTGCATAATACTTTATTTCATATGAAGTATAATCCATGTCGTTATAGTTAGAATCATAAGGAGCTTTTATTGTAACATATTTTGTTGCCCCGGCCTCAATGGATTCATAGAATTCCCTTGCGTCAATGACTGCACCGGCTGCGTCTTTGAAGAATGTAACTCCATTAAGGTAAACCTTAACTGCGTTTGAATTAACGCAGGTTAATATAATGTCGCCGGTTTCGGCATTGGCCTGTGCTGTACAGGATACATCGTACTTTGTCCTGGTAGAATATTCAGACCTTCTGCAGGCAACACTGATAGCTGTCTTGCTGTAGTCAATTTCAGTACTGAATTTATTGACAACAAGGTATCTTGTCTCTGCAGGATCGATTCCGAGCTCATACTGTGTGTCTGTCTTTACAGGAGCTCCGGCAGCATCATAAAATGCCATGCTCAGAGTAGTACTGGCAACCTGTACAGTGTTATTGTTAGTTATTGAGATAAGTAACTTGTTGCTAGGCAGTACTGTTTTCGTTACGAGCATATTAGCAGCGAGCTGGTTATTGACAATAGTATCAGGTACCCGTGTAGGTGTTGCGGTTGCAGCAGGTACCCGTGTAGGTGTTGCAGCAGGTACCCGCGTAGGTGCTGCGGTTGCAACAGGGGCAGGTGTTGTTGCTTTAATCTTTTTCTTAACAGTAAGCTTAATCTTTGTGTATCCTTTTCCTGCTTTGGCAGTAAGAGTACATTTACCCTTTTTCTTAGCCTTAATAATTCCTTTTTTGCTGACTGTTGCAATCTTCTTGTTGGATGACGAATACCTGACCTTTTTATTGCCTGTACCATAGACATACCATTTGGACTTGTCACCAACATACATTGTATACTTCTTAACTGTTTTGAGCTTTGCGTCTGCGGATGAGCTGAGGCACATTGCAGCACCTGTTAACAATGCAAAAGCAAGAAGTACCGTTATAACCTTGTGCATCTTTTTCATAGAATAAGTCTCCCCTCTTAAAAAAATAATATATTTGCAGTTAATAATTTTAACATGGTATTAATAATTCTTCAACTGAAATAATTTTTAACAATATACTTAATGAAATGTAGAATATTTACACGGTAAATAGCTTATGATATAATAAAAAATTACAAAAGAGTAAGGATTGGGGATACCGGGATGAAAGTCATGACGAGAGCCGGACTGGTAATGTGTACGCTGGCAATAATGGCAGAAAGCATGTGTATGAATGCCCATGTCAGGGCAGTGGGATTAGAAAATGCTGCTGTGAATGAAAATGAAGCTGATGCAGGAACAGGAGATGCCGGTGTAATACAGCCTGATGCCAAGAGGGTTAAGAACGTAACTGCCAGGAGATATTCAACAGGCTCATACAAGTTTACATGGAATAAGGTGAAGAAAGCCGGATATTATCATGTGTATATTGCTAAAAGAAAAGATGGAAGGTACAGCCTTGCAGGTACAACCAAGAACACATGGTTCCGTGTTAAGAAGCTTAAAAAGGATAAGGATTATTACATATATGTAACAGCAGGGCTTAACAGGAAAACTTCCCCGACTGACGGTAAGCCTTCCGGGATTAAGCATATTAAGACAAAGGAGTACAGCAGAAAGACGATATTTGCCGGTGATTCCATCACTGAGGATATAGGGATTGGTGATACCATAAAGCGCATGGAGCTTGGTGGCAGGACAAAGATTGTGGCGGCTGTTGGCCTTAATACAATTACCTTTCACACAAAGAGGGTCTTTAGCGGGGGTAAGACAGCTTTATCAAAGGTTATATCCGAAAAGCCGTACAGGGTTTATATGATGCTTGGGATTAATGAGATACATTACCGCGCGTCAGGGCTTATGATAGATGAGTACAGTGACCTTATCAGCGCAATAAAGGAGGGAAGCCCCAAAACGGACATTGTGGTGTGTGCCGTATCACCTGTTACAAAAAAAGAGCGGACACGGACTAAGGGATACAGGCAGATTCCGGTATTCAATAAGAAGCTGAAAAAGCTGGCGAAGAAGATGCATTGCAGGTACTGGGATTATACAGATTTCCTTAAGGATTCAGAGGGATACCTTAAGACAGGCTATGCTTCGGCTGACGGTTATCACTGGAAGCAAAGTGCATATGCGCTATTTGCACAAAAGGTACATGAATTTGAAGAGAGTATTGATGGCTGAAGAGGAGAATAAAAGAGATGAAAAACAAAAGATATGCCGGTATGGTAATGGGATTATTGATAGCGGCTGTTATGGTGTCATTATGTATTGTGTGTAAGAACAGTAATGCACAGGCAGCGGAAGATAATGTAAGCTGTTCATCACTGTGTGCCGGTGCACTTAAGGTAACAGGTAATACAGATAAGATAAAGTTCAAGTCAGAGGCTGCACTTGATTTTGGTGCGCTTAGTTCGTCTGACAGAAATCGTGTCAGTAGTATATTTTATGTATGTGATAAAAAAGAGGTGTACAGTGTTGCAGTGATCAGTACGGGAAGCGCTAAAGATGCCAGGGCATTATATAAGTCCCTTAAGGTATACAAAAAGTCTAACAGCACAAGTGATTATCTTAGTGATTACACAAGGTCTGAGCAGAAGGTTTTCAAAAATGCCGTGATTGGTAAAAAAGGAAGCTATGTATGGTACATTGCAATGTCCGGAAAGAAAAGCGATAATACAAAAGGCAGCAAAGCTATCAGGAAGAGTATTTAGGGTGGATAGTATCAGAAAGGGATCATAAGATGATTTTCAGTAGTCTGTTGTTTATGTTCAGATTTCTGCCGGCTGTTATATTACTGTATTACATTGTTCCCGGAAATATGCGTAACCTTGTGCTGTTTTTGGGCAGCCTTGTCTTTTATGCATGGGGTGAGCCGGTATATGTTGTACTTATTATATTTTCAAGTCTTGTAGATTATATTGCAGGCATGGCTGTAGCAGTATGCCGTTCAAAGGGGAACGGCAGGGGTGCTGTACTGGCACTGTGCAGTTCTGTGTGTATCAACCTTGGCCTGCTTGGCTTTTTCAAATATGGTAATTTCATTTTGTACAATATCAGCAGGTTTACAGGTATGGACATGCCTGTGCCGGATGTTGCACTTCCGATCGGAATATCATTTTATACGTTCCAGACGATGTCGTACACGATAGATGTATATCGCGGTGATGCAAAGGTCCAGAAGAATTTTATAACATTTGGGGCATATGTTGCGATGTTTCCGCAGCTTATTGCAGGTCCTGTTATAAGGTATAAGGATCTGGATAATGAACTGAGAAACCGTACAGAGTCTGTAAGGTGTTTTTCGGACGGAGTACTGCGTTTTGCAGCAGGGCTTGGGAAAAAAGTGCTTATTGCCAACCAGGTAGGCAATCTGTGGAATGAGATTGCGGCAATGGGCGGTAATGAGCTTACGGCATCAATGGCATGGCTTGGTGCGGTTGCATTTTCGCTTCAGATATATTTTGATTTTTCGGGTTATTCTGATATGGCGGTTGGCCTTGGGGCAATGTTTGGTTTTCATTTCCCGGAAAACTTTAATTATCCGTATGAGTCTGCGTCAGTTACGGAATTTTGGAGAAGATGGCATATTACGCTTGGGACATGGTTCAGGGAGTATGTATATATTCCGCTTGGAGGTAACAAAAAAGGCGTATGCAGGCATCTTTTTAACATCACGGTTGTTTGGCTGCTTACCGGTCTCTGGCATGGCGCATACTGGAATTTTATATTGTGGGGAGCATATTATGGAGCTATTCTTTTATTCGAGAAGTATATTCTTGGGAAGCTGCTGAAAAAGCTGCCGGCGGTGGTCGGCCATATTTATACAATTATTGTGGTTGTATGTGGCTGGATTCTGTTCTCTGTCCAGGACATGGCAGACCGCAGAGGGTATCTGAAGGCACTCTTGTTCCGGTCGGAGGCCGGATTAGTTAATGACCGGACGATATATCTGTTTTTATCAAATGCTGTGATACTTATTATTGCGGCCGTCGGGTCATTTTCAATTGTAAAGAATATTTTTGCTGTACGGATATTTGGGGAACGCACGTTAGCTAAGGAGGCTGCAGGTACGGTTTTTGCAGCAGCGGTTTTACTGTTATGTACGGCTATGCTTGTTAATTCTGCGTATAATCCATTCTTATATTTCAGATTCTGATGTTAATGCATGCTTGGAGGTCAGTATTGTGGATAAAATAAAAATTGCCGATCTGGTCAGGTCGCTGATGTTTTGCGGTATAATATCCGGCATTGCACTGGTTACGATAATATTACCTGATTCGTCATATTCAGACAGGGAGAACCGTGAGCTGCAGCGGAGGCCGGAGCTTACAGGACCATCATTTGTATCAGGTTCATTTCAAAAAAAATACGGACAATATATTAATGACCAGTTTATTTTCCGTGATGCATTTGCAGGTATGGCTGCTGACGTACAGGTATTCATGGGAAAGAAGGACATAAATGGTGTATATATCGGTAAGGACGGATATCTGATTGAAAATGCATCCGGGGATTATGATGACGGACAGCTTGAAGACAATGCTGCAATTCTGTCTGACTTTATTAACTATGCGGCTGCTGAATATGGGGCAGATCATGTTAGATGCATGATGATTCCGTCAAAGGCGGAGGCACTGCCATCGAAGCTGCCGGCATATGCCGATATCAGGGGGAATGGTGTTACAGGTAAACTTGCAGAAAGGCTTAATGAGAAGGATGTGCTTATCGACCTTACTAATACAATGAGGGGGCACCAGGATGAATATATATATTACAGAACTGACCATCACTGGACTACCCTGGGGGCAGGTTATGCATACAGGGCACTGCTTAAGTCACTTGGAATGGACGATAATGTGGAGACCGGCATCGGCAGTATGACAGAAAGATATGATGACTTTTACGGAACGACATATAATAAGGCTCAGGTAAATGTTCCGGCGGATATTGTGTATACTTATAAATATGCTGATGATAATGTGACTGTATGTATGGATGATGGTAAAAAATATGCTTCGATGTATTTTGAAGAAGCTGCTGTAAAGGGCTTTAACAGATATGAATTGTTTTTTGCAGGCAATACATTTAAGATTGAAGTTGAAACAAAAGCCGGTATGGGACGCACATTACTGCTTATTAAGGATTCATTTGCCAATTGCTTTGTACCGTATTTGACAAAAGATTATGACAGAATTATTATGATTGACTATAGGTATGGAAGGCAGGCAATTGGAAGCATACTTGATGAGTATGAAGACATCAGTGATATTCTTGTAATGTATAACACGGACAAGTTTGCCGCCAATAATAAGCTTGCACGATTGTCAGATGTCCGCAGACAGGCTGATAAGGACACTCCTGATCCTGCCGGCAGTGACGGAGACAGTGGTAACAAAAGCGGATTGGAAGAAATTGACATTAATGATTTTTTATCAGAGGAGCTGGAAGAATGATTAAGTTGATGGTTACGGATGTTGATGGAACACTTATACCGGAGGGTTCATCTGACCCATCACCGGTTATTGCTGAAACTATGCGTGAAATGACAGCCAAGGGCGTTACAGTTGCTATTGCGAGTGGAAGGTCATATGAGAGTATAATAGGTGTATTCCCTGAACTCAGGGATGTTGGTGTATTTATATCTGATAATGGCGCCTGCATTACAAAGCATGATAAAACAATTGACAGGTGCGAGATTGACAGGAGGCTTGTAGAGCATATAGTTGAATATGTAAGGCGCGTTCCCGACAGCAACATACTTGTAACAACGGAAGAGTGTTCGTATTCGGATAGCAGCAATGGGGAATATATTGACTGGATACGTAACGGATACCGTATTGACCTTAAGCTTGTTCCGGATGTATTAAGTATTAAGAGTCCTGTTGTCAAGCTTGCAATGTTTGTTGGTTCAGTGGATGCTGCCATTACATCAAGGGAGGCACTGGAGCATTTCGGTGACTGTGGATTGTCCATAATGGGTGCAGGGGCCCACTGGGTTGATTTTATCAGAAATGACGTTGATAAGGGAAATGCCGTTGCCAGGCTTCAGAAGGAGCTTGGAATAACGAGGGAAGAGACGGCGGCATTTGGGGACAATCTTAATGATATAGGTCTTATTACAAGTGCGAAGTACGGATATGCAGTGGCAAATGCAAGAGATGAGTTAAAGGCGGCTGCATATGAAGTGCTGGAGGACAGTCCTTTTGCCGTAATTGATAAGATGAGGGAGCTTGTCTGAATTATATTTACGGATAAAATTAAAATTATACTTGTATCGACGGAAAATATGATATATATTAATAAGTACTGTAATACATGACACAATGCAGATGATGAATTAATTATGAGGTGAATTTTATGAAACTTACGAAGAAGATTACAACTACCTGCTGTCTGGCTGTTATAGCTGCAGCAACATTATTTTCAGGATGCGGCGGTTCAGACGGCAATAATGACAAGAACGGTTCAGATGCCGGTGTGCAGTCAACGGATGCTCCTGAAGCTACAGATGGCGGGGATGAGGGCAAGGATGATAAAACACTTACTGCCGGTACGATAAAGGAGGCTTATGAGAAGCTGTTTTCAACCGGTGTGGCTATTAACAGCTGGCAGTTAGCTGACCAGGATGTACTGGAGCTTGTTAAGAAGAATTTCTCAAGCATTACAATGGAGAATGAGATGAAGCCTGATTATATCCTTGACCATGATAAGACACTTGAGGCAGAGGATGGACTTCCTGTTATTAATATGGAGAATGTTGATAAGATAATGAATATGGCAGAGGATGCCGGACTTAAGATGCGTGGACATACCCTTGTATGGCACAGCCAGACGCCTGAATGGTTATTCCATGTGGATTATGATGAGGACAAGGAATATGTCGACAGGGATACAATGCTTGCACGTATGGAGGCGTATATTAAGAGGGTGCTTACATTCTGCAATGAGAACCATCCGGGGCTTGTATATGCGTGGGATGTTGTTAACGAGGCCATGAGCGATGATCAGGATGGCGGGCTTAGAACTGACAGCCCATGGTATAAGACGGTCGGGGAAGATTACATTGAGAAAGCATTTGAGTTTGCAAGGGATTATGCGGATAAGGATACTAAGCTGTTTATCAATGATTATGGTCTTTTGTCACCTGCCAAGAGGGATACTATGTATGATGTTGCAACAGAGCTTTATGCAAAGGGACTTATTGATGGTATAGGAATGCAGTCACATTATACTATGGATGATTTTAAGAAGGATGATCTTGAACAGGCGTTATTCAAGTTTGCACAGATTGATGGTATTGAGCTTCAGCTTACAGAGCTGGACCTTCACAATACGGATGATTCAGACGAAGGCCTTAAGAAGCAGGCAGACACATACAAGTCTATATTTGATGTGCTTGTGGATCTTGATGGAAAGGATCTTGCCAATGTAACCAATGTTACATTCTGGGGACTTAATGATGAATGTACATGGCTTACAGGTTTCAGAAAAGAGACGAGTTACCCTCTTTTATTTGATGCCGGTAACCAGCCAAAGCCATGCTACTACAGTATATTAGAGGCGGCAGCCAATATTGAATAAAAAGGAGTTGTATGAATATGAAGATAAGAACAAGATATGCACCAAGCCCGACCGGTAAGATGCATGTTGGTAACTTAAGGACCGCACTTTATGAGTTCCTTATTGCAAAGCATGAGGGAGGGGACTTCCTTTTCAGAATTGAAGATACAGATACAGAGAGATATGTTGAGGGTGCTATAGACATTATTAATCATACCATGCAGCTTGCAGGACTTACTTATGATGAGGGTCCCGGCAAGGATGGTGGATATGGCCCATATATACAGAGTGAGAGGGTAAAGTCAGGATTATACCTTGATTATGCAAAAAAGCTTGTAGAAAAAGGGGAGGCATATTACTGCTTTTGTTCTAAGGAGCGTCTTGACAGGCTCCGCGCTGATATGGCTGATGAATATGGTAAAGAGACAGCCAGGTATGATAAGCATTGCCTGAAGCTTTCAAAGGAAGAGGTTGAAGCAAAGCTTGCTGCAGGTGAGCCATATGTCATAAGACAGAATAACCCTGAAGAGGGACAGACGGTATTCACAGATATTATATATGGTGATATTACCGTAGATAACAGTGAGCTTGATGATATGATACTTATCAAGTCTGACGGATACCCTACGTATAATTTTGCTAATGTTGTTGACGATCATCTTATGAACATTACCCATGTTGTGCGTGGTAATGAGTACCTGTCATCGGCACCTAAGTATAATCGTCTGTATGAGGCATTTGGATGGGATATCCCGGTATATATCCATTGCCCGACAATTACGGATGAGAATCATAAGAAGCTGTCTAAAAGGCGCGGTGATGCGTCGTTTGAGGATCTTATGGAGCTTGGCTTTCTTCCGGAGGCGGTTGTTAACTATGTTGCACTTCTTGGATGGAGTCCTGAGGATAACCAGGAGATATTCTCGCTTGACGAGCTTATCAGGGTATTTAATTATAAAAGAATCAGCAAGTCACCGGCAGTATTTGACATCCAGAAGCTCAGATGGATGAATGGTGAATACATTAAGGCAATGGATGAGGACAAATATTTTGAATATGCATTGCCGGAGGTGGATAAGGTTATAACAAGGGATGACCTTGATAAGAAGGAGATTGCATTACTTTGTAAGACAAGAATTGAAGTATTTCCTGACATTAAGGAAAAGATTGATTTCTTTAATGAACTTCCTGATTATGATGTGGCAATGTATACCCATAAGAAGATGAAGACTAACTCTGAGAATTCACTTGAAGCGTTAAAAGAGCTGCTTCCAGTGCTTGAGGCACTTGGGGATTTCAGTGCAAAGTCAGTTGAAGCCGCTGCTATGGAATATGTTGCACAAAAAGGTATTAAGAATGGTCAGGCTTTATGGCCGCTTCGTACAGCTGTATCCGGTAAACAGATGACACCGGGTGGAGCATATGAGATTATGGATATTCTTGGAAAAGATGAATCAATTGCAAGAATTAAGACAGGAATAAGAAAGCTTGCGGAGGTAGTTAATGCAGCTGAATAATGCACAATACAAGGCTGTGCACCACGTCACCGGTCCAATGCTGGTGACGGCGGGGCCGGGCTCCGGTAAGACAAGGGTAATTGTCGAGAGAATTAAGTATCTTGTGACAGAGGCGGATATTAAGCCTTCAAGTATACTTGTAGTAACATTTACAAGAGCTGCTGCTATGGAGATGAGACAGAGGTATGAGACAGAACGTGGCAGACAGGGTGTTTTCTTCGGTACATTTCACAGTATATTCTTTATGATTCTAAAAAATGCGTATAAGTTCACGGCAGCAGACATATTACGTGATGATGAGCAGAAGCAGTTTATCAGGGCAATTCTTCCACGTCTTAGCTGGAATACCGACAATGAAAAAGATACTATAGCAGATATAATTACAGAGATAAGCAGGGTCAAATCAGAGAATTACGATATTGAAAGCTACTATCCGCTGTCATGTCCGGCGGAGAGCTTCAGAACGCTGTATAAAGAGTATAATTCATGGCTCCGGGAAAAACGTAAGATTGATTTTGATGACATGATGCTGTATACATATGACCTGTTTAAGGCAAGACCTGATATACTTGCGTTATGGCAGAGGCATTTTCAGTATATTCTTGTTGATGAATTTCAGGATATTAATATGATTCAGTACGAGATACTTAAAATGCTTGCGAAGCCGCTTAATAACCTTTTCATTGTGGGTGACGATGACCAGTCAATATACAGCTTCAGAGGTTCAAAGCCGGAGTATATGATTAATTTCGGGTCTGATTATCCGGATTCAGTCCGTGTGGCACTGGATATTAATTACCGCTGTTCGGGTAATATAATAAAGTCGGCTGCCAGGCTTATCAGTAATAATACCAACCGAATCAGTAAAAACATTACAGCGGCGGCAGAGGACGGACTGCCTGTTGATGTAAAGGCGTTTAAGACGCTTGTGGAGCAGAATAAGGCAGTAGTTGAACAGATACTTGAATACCATGAAAAAGATGTTCCATATGCCGATATGGCGGTTCTGTACCGGACTAATTCACAGCCACAGGCACTTGTACATACCCTGATGGAGTATGATATCCCTATACGGCTGAAGGAAGGAATGCCTAATATATATAATCACTGGATAGCACTTGATATTATTGCATATGCAAAGCTTGCGCTTGGAATTAAAAGTGCAGATGTATTTGTGCGTGTTATGAATAAGCCTAACCGTTATATATCCAGGAGTGTTGTTGGAAAAGGTACTGTTGATTATGATAATCTTGCTGCAGTATATGAGGAGAAGCCATGGATGCGTGACCGGATATACCAGCTTGAATCTGACATTAAGGCTGTAAGCAGAATGACACCGTCAAGGGGCTTCAGATATATAGATAAGGTTATCGGATATGGGGATTATCTGGCAGAATATGCAGAGGACAGAGGCATACCATTGGATGGACTAAGAGAGAAGTTTGATGAGATATGCGGCCTTGCAGCAGACTTTAAGAGTTATGGTGAATGGCTTGACTATATTGATGAATATACTGAAAGGCTTAAGGATAATTATAATATCAATGATGATGTGGACGCTGTTATGTGTATGACAATGCATGGTTCTAAAGGACTGGAATTCGATAAGGTAATAATTCCTGATGTAAATGAAGGGATCATTCCGCATAATATGTCTACGTCAGATGAACAGATAGAGGAAGAACGGAGGATGATGTATGTGGCGATGACCAGGGCAAAAACACGGCTGCATCTGTTCTATACTGAACACAGATACAACCGTGATTATATACCATCCCGGTTCATTCGGGAGATAGCTGAATGATTAATCGTCATCTTCACCGAGAAGTTCATTCCATTCATCTTCTTCCATAATCTCATCGAAGGTCTGGCAGACGAGTTCATACTCTTCTTCATCTTCAATCTCTTCAAGTGACATCTGGTCTCCGCCATCATACTGGCATTTGAGGAGATACAGTTCGTCAGGTTCACCCTCAGTTGGGTAGAGAGCCACATAATCCTGATCCTCTAACTCGAACATGAGAATAACGTCACAGTCAAGTGATGTGCCATCCTCCAGTGGAAGACTGACAACGAGGCTGTCATCATCTTCAAGATCAAATTCCTGCATATAAGTTACTCCTTTCATAATAATATTTCTGATAGTAGTCTATTAATAATAGTCTATATGAAATATATCAAAAGGGGAGCTAAAACGCAACCCTAAACATTTACATTTATGATGTTGTATAGTAAAATATATAGATGCAAAGTCGGGGGCTTTTGACCCGACATCGTATATAAGGTTAATATAAAGATGACAGGAGAGTATAACAATGAAAAGGATGACAGGAATCTTAATTGCACTTGGAATGGCAGCAACAGTTTTATTGACCGGATGTGGCAAGTCGGGAGATAAGGCTGATAATAAAAATGTTGCAGAAAAAAATGATGATGCGGAAAATGAAGAAAATGCATCAGACAAGGAGGATACAGAAAAAATGGGAATTAGTCATGCAGAAATTGATATTAAGGATTATGGTGTAATAAAGCTTGAATTAGATGGTGACGCAGCACCAATAACAGTAGCTAATTTTGTTAAGCTTGCAAAGTCAGGATTCTATGACGGGCTTACATTCCACCGTATAATATCAGGATTCATGATCCAGGGTGGTGACCCTGAAGGAAACGGAATGGGTGGTTCTGATGAGACTATTAAAGGTGAATTTGAAGCTAATGGTGTGAAGAATGATATATCACACACAAGAGGCGTAATCTCGATGGCAAGAAGCCAGGATATGGACAGTGCTTCATCACAGTTCTTCATTATGCACCAGGATGGCACATATCTTGACGGACAGTATGCCGCATTTGGCCATGTAACTGAAGGGATAGAGATAGTTGACAAGATATGTGAAGATACTAAGGTTGAGGATGGTAATGGAACTGTACTTGCGGAGAACCAGCCTGTAATCAATTCGATTAAGATTACTGATTAATACTAATACAATGATTTGCAATTAATGGCTATATTAAAAATCGTTATACTAGCGATGGGCAAGAATATATATTACTATTATTGCAGCAGCAAGGACAATGCCACACATGATCAGGAATATATATAATACCTGACTGTTATCGGCGGGCTCACTGTGAATTATGAAGTCATCATTTACAGTGAAGCCTGCTTTTATTGTATCAACATCTGCATTTTCAATATATTCACGTTTATCGGCAGAGAATACAAGTGTATATATATAGTTGGTAGTAGTTATCACATATTCCTCTATGTAAAGAGTGGAGTCTGTATCACCGCTTCCCTCATAAGTTACAAAAAGAGCCGGGTAGTTGTTGTCGGAAAATGTGGTAATAGAGTGCTCATTTGAATGAACTGTATTACCGGTCTGTGTATCAAGTGTCTTTAATGTGTCTGATATTAAGCTGTTAATGCGTGACTCGGTATAAGTTGATACATCATCAAGCTTAAGATTGGCTTCGGTACGTATACCGACAGTTACATTTTCACCATATAGGGAAACGTAATCGGATATTGATTCGGAATCTGTGGTAAAGCCATCCGGGACTGTAACCGAATAAGCATCACAATCATATGCGAGGGAATAATCCGGGTTAATTAACAGCATTATAATAATAATTAATAGTATGCTATATTTTTTCATATACATTAAGTCTCCTTTATGTATCAAATCTCCTTTGACCTGAACCAGTAGCTGTAATAATATCTGAGGCCCAGTGAGTTATACAGGCTGATGGCAGGCTGATTACCTTTAACAACCTGGAGGTAGGCGTATCTTGCACCTAACTTCATCCCCTGTGTTATCAGAGTGTTACATATGCATTTTGCATAGTGCTTTCTGCGGTATTCAGGATCTATGTATATTGCATATATTCCAAGCTCGTCACGGTCAAGGATTCCAAGCCCCGAGGCAACCATACGGTGTCCGTCGGATATGGCAGTGACAATGGTCTTTTTTGGAATTGCCTTAAACATTGACGGAACAATCTTTCTGTGAATGGGGTTAGTGGTCTGGTTAAGCCTGAACAGTTCACTGATCCATCTGTCCGTAATAGTATCATTAATGGAGACGGATACATTGTTATCATAGCGTACAAGTGTTGGAAGCCCATACATGTTATCCTGAATACTGACCTCGGTATATGGGATATCAATAGGTTTAAACTTATCAAGAGACATGGTCATCACTTCAGTCTCATGTCTGATTGCATATCCGCGTGCTGCAAGATAACTGTCAAAATCGGGTGCGATTACCGGGCTTATTTTAAAGTTGCATGGCGTATTGTAATTGGAATATATTTCCTCGCAATAAGCAACCTTTTCATCAATAGGAAGGCTTGAACTGCCGACCTGCTCGACACAGTTGGTTCTGTATGTATATTGATGGGAAAAACGAATCAGCCATTTATCATATAATTCTATCTTATATGATGGCCATGCGTTCATTGATAATTCTTCAATTTTCTGAATAGAAATAAGTTCCATGATTTACTTCCTTGTCTTGTGGTATTATAATTATATTAGCATATTTAATGCTAAGTTACAATTAATAAAGTTGACGAGGAGAATATGAGATGGGTAACAGAAGATTAATTAAAGCATATGGACGTATCTGTATGTCTGCCGTTATGCTTATGTTTATGTATGCAGGCATGGCAGGTTCTTTTAATAAGGCTTATGCGGCGGAACAGGCAGTGTCGGGAGTGATAACTGACAAGCGGGTTGTCGGTGTCCATGAGCTGTCGCATACATCTAATGAGGTAGAATTTGGATGGGATAAGGTTGCAGGTGCGGATGGTTATGAGGTATGGATGCTTGATAAGGTGACTAATGGTTATGATATGCTTTGTGATACAACTGACAATAAGTATAAGATGGATAATATTGCACAGGGTACTAAGCTGAATTTTCTTGTAAGACCATATACAGGCGAAAAGGAAGACAGGCAATTTGGAATGTATTCTGATATGTTTGCCGTCGGTACAACTCCGGATAATGTTACCGGTCTTCAGGTTACAACCACCGGTTCAGCGCTTATTGTGCTGGAGTGGAAGGCTGTATCAGATGATGCCTCATATATTGTATACAGATGTGCTGAGGGGCAGAATCAGTTCGTACAGGTGGCAAATGTTTCTGCTCCCGGTTACCGTGATGTTAATGTTAAGCCTTCAACAGGTTACACTTATAAGGTTGTTGCATGTATAGAGGGAACAAATGCCAGGAGTGTGGGTGAGGCTTCGGTTATAACTGCAACATCACCGGAGTCTGTGTACATTAATCAGTACAAGGGTGGTTCTGAATGTGTCAGATTGAGATGGGACAAGGTGTCTGCTGCTGACGGATATATTATTTATATGAAAAATGAGCAGGGTGTATATACGGAGATTGTAAGGATCAACGATTTGAATGTTGTGGAATATATTCAGCGCAACCTTAACAGTGGTGTGACGTATCATTTTATGATTAAGCCATATAAGATATACAATGGGGTTGAATATACCGCAGATGTTTCAAATGAGGTTGATGTCAAGGCGCTTGTTATGAAACCGACTTCTGTTAAGGCGGCAGTGTACAAAAAGCTTGCCAAGTTTAAGAAGTCAAAGCTCATTAAGAAGTTTACTGATTTTGCGAAGGTTTTGAACTATAAGAAGACATATGTAACTCCGGGAATAATTAATACTAATGTTAACGGTTTTGCTTCTTCGGGTATGATAATCCAGGCGGTAACATTTGTGGATAAATATATGCTTGTGACAGCATATGATTACGAGGGTGAAGAGAACTCTGTAGTGTATGTATTGAAGGCATCTAATGGAAAGTATATTACAACAATTCTGCTGCCTAATGCATATCATGTTGGTGGAATTGCTTATGATGGATATAATGTCTGGGTTTCTGCCGGAACCTCTGTAAGCTGCTTTACATATGATGATGTAAAAGCGGCGGTTGCATCAGGGGAAGACTTTTACAGCGTACAGTACAGGGCAACCTGTCCGGTACTTACACAGGCTTCATTTGTAAGTTATTATAAGAACTGTCTCTGGATAGGGGAGCATAAGGAGACTGCTTCAACTACAATGTACGGATACAAGATAGCCGGTAAGAAGAAAGCAGCAGTATCATTGAAGAAGACATATAGTATGAAGATTCCGTCAAGGACACAGGATGTATTATTCCTGAAAAATGGAACAATGATTGCATCCTGTTCCAATCAGATAAGTAATGCAAGTAAGTATTATGTGTCATGTCTGAGAAAATATACACCGGAATTTGGAAAAAAGAAAAAGGGTAAGATTAAACCAGGTAAGAGTACAGGTAAGCTTACAATGCCGCCTATGCTTGAGGGAATAGCAAAAAAAGGCAATACCCTGTATGCATCATTTGAATCAGCATCTATAAAAGGATGCGCATATAAAATGGACAGAATATGTGCCTTAAATTACCCTAAGATAAAATGGAAGTAGTATATAGTTATTCGGTGCATACATTTCTTGGTGAACCGCTTAAGTATGCTTCGATGTTTTTATAGACCTCATTTGCGCATCGCTTACGTGCTTCGGTAGTTCCCCATGCCATATGAGGTGTAATAAGAAGCCTGGTGCTATCCTGGATTTTAAGCAGTGGATTGTCTGCAGGGATTGGCTCTGTGCATAAAACGTCCAGACCTGCACCGGCAATTAAACCTTCATTAAGCGCACATGCGAGGGCATCTTCGTCGATTATCGGACCGCGTCCGAGGTTGAGAAGAACCGCAGTGCGCTTCATTTTTATTAGTGAAGTATAATCAATGAGTTTGCTTGTTCTTTTGTTAAGAGGGCAGTGGATAGATATAATATCTGACGCAGATAAGAGTTCGTCATAAGATACACTCTTATAATCAGGATTATTGTTGCTGCCGCTTGTGGAATAATATATCACATTACATCCAAATGCCGCTGCAATATCAGCTACATTCCTTCCTATGGCACCAAGCCCTATTATTCCCCAGGTCTTGCCTGACAGCTCATTAAAATATGGTGTGAAGCAAGAGAACATATTATAATCTGAGTATTGTCCACTCTTTACAAAGTTGTCATACGTTGGAAGCTTTTCATACAGATAGAAGAGCATTGCAAATGTATGTTGTGCAACAGAGGCGGTTGAGTAGCCTCGGGCATTGCTTACAATTATTCCCCGTGAATTAGTATATTCAAAATCAATATTATTGGTTCCTGTTGCGGAGGCTGCTATTAATTTAAGCTTATGGGCATCCTTTAAGAGTTCTTCATTGACAGGAATCTTATTGACAACGAGTATATCTGCATCTTTAATTCGGGCAGCATTATCAACAGGAGAGGAGTGCTTATATGCAGTTACTTCACCCAGATTGTTGAAACAGCTTAAATCAATGTCATCTCCAAGTGTTGCAGTTTCGAGAAATACTATATTCATATATTCGTAATCACCTTTCTATTGCTTTGTTTTTGTGGTTAAGTATAACATACTTTTATATAATAATAAACCGGCTGCCAACATATGTTGACAGCCGGTCATATTAGTAGTCCTTAACGGACTTTCAATACTTCGTAAGGTTAGTGACAACAACTACTTCTGTGCAATCTTGAAGTTCTTGAAGTGGAATGTGTTGTCCTTAGTATACTGAAGCTCTCCACCTGGCTGGTTAGGGAAGTAAATATAGAAGTCATATGCTTCACCTGTTGAAGGATCAGTATCACCATTTTTAGCGTCTGTAGGAATTACAAACTTAGGAATGTTAACGTCATGCCATTCTCCAGCCTTGGCTGCTTCGCTTCCGCCACCTGAAATCTTAAGGCTTTCAGCCTGTGGATTCTTGGCTTTTGAAGCGCCCTTCTCCCACTTCCACATGATTGGGTAATCCATAGGAGATGTGTAGTTAATCTGGAGAAGAACTGTCTTACGATCAGCACCATCGTACTTGAACTGACCTGAAATTGAAAGCTCTTTGCCCTTGTAGTTCTTAAGACCCGGACCATAGATTCCATCATTGTATTCTTTTTCGTTAGTTGAATACTTGTTATCATAGAATCCTACCATCCATACAGCAAAGCTGTTGTTCTTATAACCATCATGTGTATGACCATTACCACCTACAGCTTTACCTGTTGTATCAGGATCATACCATCTTGTTACATCAAAATGCTGCTGATAGATAGTCTTCTTATCCGGATAAACCCAAGGTGTTGCCTTTGGCTTCTCTGTTACTTTTGGCTTCTCTGTTACTTTTGGAGAGTTGTCGTTCTTGCCCTTGTTATCAGATGAAGTTGTGTTGTTGCCGGAAACTGAACCATCAACCTTAACTGTACATGAAGCTGACTTGCTTCCAACTTTAGCAGTGATCGTAGCAGTACCATTAGAAAGTCCGACTACCTTAACCTTGCCTGCAGTCTTTGTCTTCTTAACCTTAGCAACCTTAGAATTGCTTGATGTCCATGAAACAGACACACCTGATAATTTAGAAGAACCATTAACAGAAACTGTGAGCTCCGGCTTGTCACCAGGCTTAATGCTGAGTGAAGTCTTGCTGAGTGATACTGAATTCACAGAAGCAGTAACCTTAACCTTGCATGTAAGGGTCTTCTTCTTACCCTTCTTAATTGTACATGTAACCTTTGCAGTTCCTGCTGCTACACCTTTGATCTTAGCTTTCTTTGCCTTGCCGACAACTGTAGCTACTTTTGTGTTAGAAGACTTCCAGGAAAACTTAGACTTCTTAGCAGCACCCTTAACTTTAACGGTCTTAGTTGCACCAGCTGTAAGAGATACGCTCTTGGCACTAAGCTTAGGAGCAGCCTCTGCTGTCTTACCAGGTACAGCAACCATAGGAGCAACCATTGCCATAACCATTACAAATGAAGCTATGGACTTGAATGCTTTTGATCTCATTTTTATTCCTCCTGTAAATATAATATGTACTATCCGGTCACTTGTCCACGCAAAGTGAATCCAATCCAGATATATGTGATGATTATAGCATTTATATTGATTATTTGCAATAGGAATAAAATAGGATTTTTTATTATTTTTTTTTGAATAATCTGCCCTTTCTTTTTGAAGATGGCAATTTTGTGGCGGCTGCCTCATTTCGCGCATGTGAGGCAGCCTCAATAGCAGCTTGAAGCTGTTTTATGCGTACATCTTCGTCCTCGTCAAGGGTGCGGAACAGATAGTTCATTTCCTTGATGATCCTTTCTGATGTTCCCTCACATATCATTGATGTAAGCTGGCTGTTATTGTCTGAAAGTGCCTGGCTGACAATTGAATTCATTATCTCCCTGAACTGACCGAGCTTGTCCGTTCCTGCTGCCGGAGCAGATGGACAGGATCTTGTAACGGATATGATTGAACCGGAAGACGGATTCTGATCCGGTGTAAGAGTCTGTTTCAGTGATTCTATTGTTGCCCTGTCGAGACTTTTTGTATCAGACAAGTGGGGTAATGATTCCCTGATATCGTGCAGGGAGAAACCCTCTTCTTTGAGTGTTTTAATAAAACAGAATGTACGGATGTTATCATCTGAATAGCATCTGTGTCCCTGGTTATTTCTATGTATCTCAAGACTTAATTCTTCTTCCCAATAACGCAGAACATGGGGTTCTACATCTAACTTTTTTGCCGCATCGGATATGGTATAATTTGTATGCTTCATTGAACAGACCTCCTATATGGTAAATATTTACAACTTGTGTTCAGTATAGCATACTAATTATTATATGCAATAAGCATAAAAAATATTTCCGAAAAATCTTACGACATTATCTTACCTATACAACCATAATTATGTAGGTAATAATATTATTCAACAGCATTATTGTCATTCCTGCTGCTAAACTGTGCGTTGGTATATCTTGTGTACTGGCCTAACCATGCAAGTTCTACTGTTCCTATCTCACCATTACGGTGCTTGCCGATTATCAGCTCGGCTTTTCCTTTGTTGTCTTCGCTTGGGTTATATACTTCATCCCTGTATAAGAACATAACAATATCGGCATCCTGCTCGATCGCCCCTGATTCACGAAGGTCGGAGAGCTTGGGACGTTTGTCATCACGGCTTTCGACACCACGGTTTAACTGTGATAACGCGATTATAGGAATGTTAAGCTCTCTTGCAAGTGACTTAAGCGTTCTCGATATATTGGCGATCTCCTGCTGCCTTGATTCCTGTCTTCCATTACCTGATATAAGCTGAAGATAGTCGATTATTACCAGGCTGAGATCCTGTTCAATCTTTAACTTGCGGCATTTTGAACATATATCATTAATTGTCAGGCCGGATACGTTGTCAACGATGAACAGCTTTGACTCTGCAATGTTACGCACACTTTCAACGAGCGATTCCCATTCTGATCCTGTTAGGTCACCTGTTGTAATTGCATGCAGGTCAACATGGGCGTTCATTGCCATGATACGTTTGATTAATTGTATATCATTCATCTCCAGACTGAATACTGCTGTTGGAATCTTGTTTTTAACCGCTATATATTCAGCCATGCTAAGTGCAAATGCCGTTTTACCCATTGCAGGACGTGCAGCGATCAGAATTAGGTCTGAATTCTGCAGGCCTGCAGTACGATAGTCAAGATCCGCAAATCCGGTTCTTATACCTGTAACATTTCCTTTGGATTTTGAGGCTTCATGGATGCTGTTAAATGCTCTGGCAACTGCTGCTGATATTGGAACAAAATCACCGGAACGTCTTGACTCCTGTGATATTTTGAAGATTCGCTTTTCGGCATCCTCCATGATTGCATCAACAGGCTCATTATCCTGGTAACACCGGTTCATAATCTCTTCTGAAGCTTTGATCGTGCTGCGCAAAATTGACTTGTCACGTACTATCTCAGCGTGGCTCCTGACATTGCCCGAGCTTGGGATAGATTCGATGATTCCACTTAAGTACTCAATGCTGTATAATTCAGGAGAAGCGTTACTTTCCTTAAGCTTGTTCTGCAATGTTACAATATCTACCGGTCTGCCTGAAGAGTCGGATAATTCTGTTATGGCGTTATATATTGCTTTGTACTGCGGTTGATAGAAGTCATCACCGGTCAGTATCTCTTTAACAGTCTGGATAGCATCAAAGCTCAGTATCATTGAACCGATAACGGACTGCTCTGCAGCCAGGTTATATGGCAGTGATCTTTTAAGTACAGACTCATCCATTGGTTAGATCAATCCTTTCCCTTTACGATTACTTTTACTTCAACCGATACTTTTGGATGAAGCTTAATTGTAACGTGGTATGTTCCTTCGGACTTGATCGGGTTAACGAGATTCATCTTCTTTTTATCAATATCATATCCAAGCTGTGATTTGATTTCGCCGGCAATCTCTTTGGTAGATACAGAGCCAAATGCCTTTCCGCTTCCTCCGGTCTTGATAGACAGAGTTACTGATTTGTCTTCAAGCTCTGCGGCAAGCTGCTTTGCCTGTTCATATATTTCCTGTTTCTTTTTTTCTTCATTGGCATTTCTTAACTTGAGATCATTAAGATTTTTAGGGGTGGCTTCAACACCGAGCTTCTTTTTGATAAGGAAATTACGTGCGTAGCCATCGCTTACATCAACTATTTCACCCTTTTTACCAACTGATCTGACATCCTCTGACAGTATTACTTTCATTGTATATCACCCTCCTTAATCATATTATCAAGTACTGATCTTAATTGTTCGTCAGCCTCATCAAGGCTGCAGTCTAATTGTGTTGCAGCAACAGAAAGATGCCCGCCGCCGCCAAGCTTCTCCATAATAACCTGGACGTTAACTTCATCTATTGAACGTGCATTGATATGGATGCGGGATTTGTGCTCTGACAGTACAAATGACGCTTTGATGTTATCCATATCAAGCAGGGAGTTGGCAATCTTGGCACCTATAACAGATGGGTTGCCTGTAACCTCGCCCGAAGGAATGTGTGTAATTGCAAATGAATTACGGTATATCTCCGCATTGCTGACAGCGTGTGCACGCAGCATATATTCCTTTGGATCACTTCTGAACATCTTGCGGACTCTTGTGATATCTGCACCATTACGCTTGAGGTATGCAACAGCTTCAAAAGTACGTACATTGGTCTGTACTGAAAAATTATTGGTATCTACCATGATTCCGGCATATAATGTGTCGGCTTCAAGTGGACGTGGCCTGATTCCGTCATCAATATACTGGAAAAATTCGGTAACCATTTCGCTTGCCGATGAAGCAAATGGTTCAATATAAGATAATGTCTGGTTCTCAATGCGTTCATCAGTCTGCCTGTGGTGGTCGATAACAACAATATTGTTGGTTTTCTTAAGTAATTCAGGGCACTGTGTAAGGGTTGCACGGTTAACGTCTACTATAATAAGCAGTGAATCCCTGTCAATACGTGATATCGCCTCATCGCAGTCCATCAGGAAGCCCTCATAGTAGGATGAAGCTTTGTATCTGTCAAGCATCGGGCAGATAGAAGAGGTGTCCTCGGTATCTAATACGATATGGGCTTTTCGCTCTAGGGCTTTTGCAATTCTGAATATACCGATTGATGCCCCGAATGAATCGATATCAGCGTTGGCATGCCCCATGATAAATATCTGGTCAGCAGGCATCATAAGTTCCTTTAATGCATGGGCTTTAACCCTGGCACGTACACGTGTATTACTGTCTTTCTGGATACTTTTTCCACCATAATAGAATATGTCTTCGCCATCCTTTATTACTGCCTGGTCACCGCCCCTGCCGAGTGCGAGGTCTATTGCAATACGTGCGTATTCATAGCGTTTGGTATATGAATCAGCATGAATACCAAGTCCCATACTTATTGACACATGGGTATCATCGCTTCCTACAGTAACATTCCTGACAGCCTCAAGAATTGCAAACTTGTTGTTCTGTAAAACCTCCAGATACTTGTGCTGGAATATAATGAAATAACGGTCTTTTTCCATCTTACGGTATATTCCGTCAAGCTGACGGATGTGTTTTGCAATCTGGCGTTCGACAAGTGCCATAAGAAGGGAACGCTGTATCTCGTCACTGTTTGCAAGGGAATCTTCATAATTGTCAATATAAAGAAGCCCTATTACGATATCCTGGTCTTTAAGTCTGTTAATATGGTCAATTAACTCGGTTTCGTCATACAGGTATAATGAAAATATAGTGTCACTGCCTGAAAATAGTGAGAGATTTTCTTCATCTTCCGCAAAATCAAATTCATGAATATCCACACGCTTAATGACTGCGCGGAGATATTGGTCATTGTACTGCAGATGAACTTCGGTTTCAGGAAGGGGGTCTGCAGTGTCTGACAGCTTTTCGGGGAGGTTCTCAGATGAGAGTTCAGGAAATATATCAGATATATAGGGAATGCTGTCAGGCTCATAGTCTGTCAGTTCCTGAAATCCTTTGTTGCCCCATATTACTTTGCCATCAGGGTCAAGGTGTGCGTAAGGGATATTCATGGTGTCCAGCAGATAATTCTGGGCAAGGCAGTAGCCCTGGGCATAATTTACAATGTTAGACATGATCGATGATTTGTTAAAATTATATAACAGAACGGAGATGAGAGAGTACACAGCAAGATATACAGAGCCGATAACGCCGGCTTTGAGCTCTACTGAATACAGCTGTACTGTCATTACCAATATAAAGGGAATTAATATAACGGGCCATATTAAGTGTGTCTTAAGGGCACCGGTGATTTTTCTGTTATTCATAATATATCCTTTCTGATGTACATAGTAAATCAGAGTCAATTATATCATGTATGCCTGAAAAAATCCATACAAAAAGAAGCTGTAACACAACGAAATGATATCGCAGATGTAACAGCTTCTAAAATAATCCGGTAGTAATTAATCTACTGTATAAGGAAGAAGAGCAATATGACGTGCTCTCTTGATAGCTACAGTTAAAGCTCTCTGATGCTTTGCGCAGTTACCTGTAATTCTTCTAGGAAGAATCTTGCCACGCTCAGATATATATCTCTTTAACTTGTTAACATCCTTATAGTCTATAAACTTATGCTCTTTATCTACACAGAATGCACAAACCTTTCTTCTTCTACGGTTTGGACGTCTCTTCATAGGAGCATCGGCTCTATCGCCTTTTTCCTGCTTTACAAAAGCCATGAAACATACCTCCTGTTCTACGAAATTAATGAGTGGTATTGAATGGTAATTCTTCCTCTATTCCGTTTGGGATGTTAAGGAAACCATCATCTGCAGCCTGTGGGGATGGGGTAACCGGCTGGAATCCACCGGCTGCACTGCCGCCCTGAGCGTTCTTGCTCTCTGCAAATTCTATTTCCTCAGCTATAATCTGTACACTATAAACCTTTTCACCGTTTTTATTAGTGTAATTGTCGTTCTGTACCCTTCCTGTTACAACAATCTTGGTTCCCTGCTTAAGATATTTTTCAACGAATTCACCCTGCTTTCCGAAAGCAGTACAGTTGAAAAAATCAGCCTCAGGTTCACCCTGACGCTTGAATCTTCTGTCTACAGCAAGTGAGAATCTTGCAACAGCAAATGAAGAGTCTCCCTGAGAATATCTTGTCTCAGGATCACGGGTCAGACGACCCATAAGTATAATCTTATTCATATTAGAAACCTCCGTTTCTTATGCTTCCTGTCTAACGCATAAGTATCTGAGGACATTATCCATAATACGAAGTCTCTGCTCAAGCTGTGCCGGACTTTCCGATTCAGCATCGAACTGGATGAAGTAGTAGAATCCTTCACGCATCTTCTGGATCTCATATGCAAGACGCTTCTTGCCTGCTTCTTCGATGTTGGTAATAGTACCGCCGAAAGCTTCGATATATCCTTTTGCCTTCTCTACGGTAGCATTCCTAACTTCGTCCTCGATCTTTGCATTAACAACTAAGGCTAATTCATATTTATTCATAGTTGCATGCACCTCCTTTTGGTCTTTGGCTCTTCCCATCCTGGAAAGAACAAGGAAAAATATACACCACGGAAATATATATTATCATATGTCATCTGATAAATCAAGCACTTTTTTTATCCGCTTTTCAAAAGCAGTCCGTGGCAGCATTATCTGTCTGCCGCATCCGAGACATTTGCTTCTGATATCCATTCCTGTGCGCAGAATCTGCCATCTGTCAGCGCCGCAGGGATGCTTTTTTTTAGTTATTACTATATCGCCTACTTTAAGATCCATAGCCGGTCTCCTTTAAAATAATGTAACTAACAGCCAGAATATCCAGAATCCCCAGAAAGCAATGGATAAAACAATCTTGGTAAGACTGTCACCGAACCTGATCTTGTCAGCTATCTCAGCTTTTCTGTCGGCATTTTCTTCATCATATATACTTTGGATGCGTTCATGTATAGAGTCATCATTGTTATGTCGTAGTTCTGTCATATAGGGTGGCCTCCTTAAAGTCAAATACCCCGCAGCAGGCAACGGGGCATGACGTAACTTATTTTTGAATAGTTTATACCGGATTTTTAGAAAAAGTATATTGGTTTTTCAGATAAATTATACCGGTTGTATCAGGATTGATTAAAAATCCGGATAAAGCATTAAAGTTGTGCAAGAGCCTTAAACTGATCCCTGAGACTGTCATATAATGCTTTGTAGATCTTGTGGTACTCGTTATACTTTACTGTATTATCTGCAATAGGAGCGCACTCCTTGTCTGTGTGTATCATCTTGTCGCAGGCAGCTTCAACGCTGTCATATATACCGGCACCAACACCGGCAAGTATTGCAACTCCAAGTGCAGGTCCTTCTGTTGCAGATACGGTCATTACATTACAGTCATACATGTCAGCGAGCATCTGACGCCAGATTGGGCTTTTTCCACCGCCTCCACAGGCCATCATTGCATCGACTTTGGTTCCCATCTCAACAAGGATGTCATTACAATCTTTAAGCGAGTAAGATACACCCTCCATTACAGCACGGAGCAGGTCTGCTTTGTTGTGCATGCTTGAGAGACCGAAAAATACTCCACGGCAGTCCGGGTCAAGATGTGGGGTTCTCTCGCCGTTGAGATATGGAAGATATATCACCTTATTGCTTCCGACAGGCACCTTGCTGATGTCTTCGTTAATAAGATCATAAGGGTCGCAGCCTGCCTCTTCGGCTTTGGTGATGTAGTCCTGGCAGAAGTTATCCCTGAACCATTTGAGCGAATGGCCGGCAGCCTGGGTAACACCCATGATATGCCATGCACCCGGAACGGCACAGCAGAATGTATGTACCCGTCCTTTAGGGTCAATAGATATGTTACTTGTGTGGGCGAATACAACCCCGCTTGTTCCTATTGTTGTGAATGCCTTGCCATCTTTAACAACACCTGTTCCAACTGCAGCAGCAGCGTTATCACCGGCCCCGCCTACTACGCATGTTGAAGTTGAAAGCCCGGTCCTTGCTGCCATCTCTTCTGTAATGTATCCGGTAACCTCAGGTGATTCATATACCTTTGCAAGCATGTCCTTATCAATATCAAGCTTCTCAAGTACTTCGTCTGACCAGCAGCGGTTAGGAACATCAAGAAGCTGCATGCCTGATGCATCTGAAACTTCTGTGGCAAACTCGCCTGTAAGTATGTAACGGACATAATCCTTAGGAAGGAGGATGTGCCTGCAGCGGGCGTAAATTTCAGGCTCGTTGTTACGGACCCATAATATCTTGGAAGCAGTAAATCCTGTAAGGGCAGGATTGGCTGTAATCTCAATAAGTCTCTTTGCCCCAACCTTTTCTGTAATCTCATCGCATTCTTTTGCCGTACGCTGGTCACACCAGATGATTGACGGACGGATTACCTCGCCTGCTTCATCAAGCATTACAAGACCATGCATCTGACCTGAAATTCCAAGTCCTTTGATATCTGTGTTAGCAACACCGGATTCTTTAACGACCTTTGCAATCGTCTCAATTGCAGCATCACGCCAGTCTTCCGGTTTCTGCTCAGCCCAGCCGTTCTGTGGGGTGTAGAGTGGATATTCTTTGGAAGCTGATGCTATAACTGCTCCGTTTTCATCGAAAAGAACTGTTTTGGTAGCTGATGTACCAAGATCAATACCTATTAAATAATTCATTGTGTTAATTTCCTTTCATTAATGATATTTAAGTGGATCTACTATGCCAACAGTTATATGGGGAAACGTTATTTGCCTGATAAGATTAAAAATGATCCCCAAAAGTAAATACTCCCAGAAGTATTATCAGATAATACTCCTGAGAGTATGTGTTAAACAATTGTAAATTGTTCAGGAGATACGGTTAAATTATGCAAATGGATTCTCTGTCTTGTAGAGCATTCCCTTAGGCTGGTTGAATCCGATCTCCTCAACTTCTACACCAATGTACTTGAATACTTCGTAAAGAGTCTTTCCAAAGTGGCCAAATGCAACAGCACCATGATGTGGGTAGTTGCCTTCGATAAGTACGTGGCGGTAGAAACGTCCCATCTCAGGTATAGCGAAGATTCCGATGGCTCCGAATGAACGTGTAGCAACCGGAAGGACTTCACCGTGTGCTATGTAAGCACGAAGCTTGGCATCTGCTGTACTCTGGAGACGGAAGAATGTGATGTCGCCAGGGATGATGTCGCCTTCAAGTGTTCCGTTAGTAACTTCGATAGGAAGTGATCTTGCCATAATCTTCTGGTACTTCATCTCGCAGAATGAAAGCTTTGAAGATGCTGTATTACCACAATGGAATCCCATGAATGTATCCTTGAGTGTGTACTGTGGGTACTTAGGGGCAATGTCACTTGCGTACATGTCAGCAGGTACTGAGTTATTGATATCAAGCAGGGTAACTGCATCATTAGAAACAACTGTTCCGATGAACTCACTTAATGCACCATAGATATCAACCTCGCATGATACAGGAATTCCCTTAGCTGTCAAACGGCTGTTAACGTAGCAAGGAACGAATCCGAACTGTGTCTGGAATGCCGGCCAGCACTTACCTGCGATAGCAACATACTCTCTGTATCCTTTGTGATCCTCGATCCAGTCAAGAAGTGTTAACTCATACTGGGCAAGCTTTGAAAGAATCTCCGGCTTCTTGTTACCTGCGCCAAGCTCTTTCTCCATGTCAGCAACAACATCAGGAATACGTGAGTCTCCCTCATGCTTATTGAATGCCTCAAATAAATCTAACTCTGAATTCTCTTCAATCTCAACACCTAAGTTGTAAAGCTGCTTGATTGGGGCGTTACAAGCCAGGAAGTTAAGTGGACGAGGTCCAAAGCTTATGATCTTTAAGCTGTTAAGTGCGATAACTGCCTTGGCAATTGGCACAAACTCATTGATCATGTCAGCACAATCTTCAGCTGTTCCTACAGGATATTCAGGAATGTAAGCTTTAATGTTACGAAGCTTTAAGTTGTAGCTTGCATTAAGCATACCGCAGTAAGCATCTCCACGTCCATCTAATAAGCTGTTTCCGCTCTCCTCAGCTGCTGCACAGAACATAACCGGTCCGTCAAAATGCTTGGCAAGCAGAGTCTCTGCGATCTCTGGCCCGAAGTTGCCGAGATATACGCAAAGTGCATTACATCCTGCCTTCTTGATATCTTCAAGAGCCTGAACCATATGGATCTCGCTCTCTACGATACATATTGGACACTCATAAATGTCATCTGCGCCATACTTGTCTGTATATGCTTTAACAAGGGCTTTTCTCCTGTCAACTGAAAGTGATTCAGGGAAACAGTCACGGCTTACCGCAACAATACCAATCTTTGCTACTGGTGAATTAATCATTTAAATATACCTTCCTTTCTTTATTTCATAAAATTCAATATTCAGTCTAGCACGTTCCACATGCATGTATTTATTTTAATTCATATAATCTAAAAATGCAAGAAAACTTATCTTTTTTTTTGCTGTTTCTTATGATAAAATGTTAATATTCGCACATAATCTTTTATAATGTGAATATAAGAAAGGAGACACCTGATATGAAGAGAATCGGATTTCTTACAAGTGGTGGGGATTGTCAGAGCCTTAATGCTACAATGCGTGGTGTTGCCAAGGCATTATATGAGAAGCTTGATGATGTTGAGATCATAGGTATACTTGATGGCTATAAAGGCCTTATGTATGGTAATTACAGAAAAATGAGCCCGGCGGATTTTTCGGGTATCCTTACAGAGGGTGGCACTATTATAGGTACTTCAAGGCAGCCGTTTAAGTTAATGCGTGAGCCTGATGGCAATGGAATGGACAAGGTTCTTGCAATGAAGAATAATTATGCAAAATGGAAGCTTGACTGTCTTGTTATCCTTGGTGGTAATGGAACACATAAGACTGCTAACCTTCTCAGGGAAGAGGGACTTAATGTTGTTACACTTCCTAAGACTATAGATAATGATCTGTATGGTACGGATATGACTTTTGGATTCCAGAGTGCCGTTAATATTGCAACGGCTGCAATTGATAATATCCATACAACAGCAGCATCACACGGAAGGGTATTTATCGTTGAAGTAATGGGGCATGCAGTTGGCTGGCTTACATTGCATTCGGGTATTGCCGGTGGTGCAGATATTGTGCTTATCCCGGAGATCCCATATGACATTGATAAGGTTGTTGCAGCAATTAATAAAAGGACAGAACAGGGTAAGAAGTTCTCAATACTCGCAGTAGCTGAGGGTGCAATATCTAAGGAAGATGCGGCACTGTCGAAGAAGGATTTTAAGAAAAAGCTTAAGAATAATAAGTATCCGTCAGTGTCTTATCAGATAGGAGCCGAGATAGAAGAAAGAACAGGACAGGAGATAAGGATCACAGTTCCGGGACATACGCAGAGAGGTGGAATCCCATGTCCATATGACAGGGTTATTTCAAGCAGGCTTGGAGCTGCAGCAGGTGAGCTTATTGCAAATGAACATTATGGTGTTATGGTAGGAATCAGGAATAATGAGATAATACCGGTTCCCCTTGAGGATGTAGCAGGAAAGCTCAAGATGGTTGACCCTGAATCTTCTATTATAAAAGAGGCCAAGAGCCTTGGAATATGCTTTGGTGATTGATCAGGAGGTAAGATATGTCTTATACGGCATTATACAGGAAGTTCAGACCTAATGATTTTTCAGAAGTAAAAGGCCAGGATCATATTGTCACAACCCTTAAGAATCAGCTTGCACTTGGCAGGATAGGGCACGCATATCTGTTTACAGGTACCAGGGGTACAGGCAAGACTTCTGTAGCCAAGATAATGGCCAGGGCGGTGAACTGTGAGAATCCTACGGAGAACGGACCCTGCGGTGAATGCGCCATGTGCAAAAGTATCCAGGCACAGTCGTCAATGAATGTTATGGAGCTTGATGCGGCATCCAATAATGGTGTGGACAGTATCAGGGAGATTGTTGATGCGGTACGGTATTCACCGGCAGAGGGTAAATATAAGGTGTATATAATTGATGAGGTTCATATGTTATCAATAGGAGCATTTAATGCCCTGCTTAAGACACTGGAAGAGCCGCCGTCATATGTTATATTCATTCTGGCAACTACAGAAGTGAATAAGATTCCGATTACAATATTATCCAGATGCCAGAGGTATGATTTCCACCGTATTGGGATTGATACTATTGCAGATCATCTGGCAGGGCTTGCAGCAGCTGAAGGAGTTGATGCAGAAGATAAGGCAATACGCTATATTGCTAAGGCAGCAGATGGTTCAATGCGTGACGGACTCAGCCTGCTTGACCAGTGTGTGGCATTTTATCTGGGAGAGAAGCTTACGTATGACAGGGTTCTTGATGTGCTTGGTGCCGCTGATACAGAGGTATTTCATAGAATATTGTCTGCAGTTATTAATGGAGATGTGCGGGCGGCACTTAAGGTTGTAGATGAGATGATCATTCTTGGGCGTGAGCTTACATGGTTTATCAATGAATGGATATGGTATCTGCGGAACCTTTTGCTTATATGTACAACTGATGACTGTGAAGATATGATAGAGATGTCAGGTGATAATCTGAAGCTGTTAAAGGAACAGTCGGAGGGTATTATGCCGGACCTGCTGATACGGTATATAAGAATACTGTCAGAGCTGGCGGGAAAACTGCGGTATGCTGCACAAAAGAGAGTAATGGTTGAGATTGCGATAATCAGATTATGCCGGCCGCAGATGGAAAGTGATTATGAATCTGTAAAAGATCGTGTAAGAAGACTTGAAGATATTGCAGAGCGTGGACAGCTTACGGCAGGAAATAGTGAACTGACAGCATCCGGGGAGACGGAGGTAACTGATAAAAAGGAAGCCTTACCGCCTAAGAGGGTTATATATCCTTCAGCCCTGAAAGAAGATGTACAGATGGTTGCCGGTAACTGGCAGGAGATTGTTAGTTCACTGGATGCGGCCTTACAGACAATTGTCAGGCAGATGACTCTCAGCGTTGAGGGTGAAGGTAACGGAACGCTGGTTCTTGTCAGTGCCACATCATCATGGGTGGATATTGTGACAGAAGAAAAGTCATTTCAGGCATTGCGCACATGTATTAATGAATATGCACAGAAGGATGTGCCAATTAATGTAAGATGCATCAGCGCAGAGGAGGAATCGAGGGGTGTTTATCCTAATATAGAGCGCATGATCAGCAGTGGAGTGGCTGTAGAATATGAATAACAGAATATGTTCAGCAGAATTTGAATAAAATATTAAATGAAAACGGAGGATTTTATAATGGCTAAACGAGGTGGATTTCCGGGTGGTATGCCCGGTAACATGGGTAATCTTATGAAGCAGGCGCAGAGAATGCAGAGGCAGATGGAAGAAAAGACAAAAGAGATTGAAGAAAAGGAATATGAGGGTACTGCCGGTGGAGGGGCTGTTAAGGTAAAGGTATCCGGTAAAAAAGAGGTTATTTCGGTTAAACTTGAGGAGGAGATAGTTGATCCTGATGATATCGAAATGCTTGAAGATCTTATTGTTGCAGCAACTAATGAAGCATTAAGGCAGATGGAAGAGGAGTCATCCAAGGTGATGGAATCCCTTACAGGCGGTCTTGGAGGACTTGGCGGAGGATTTCCGTTCTAAGGTTAATAGCCTTCATATAATGGTGGTATGGTATATATGCACATTTTTTATGCACAACGGACACATAGCAGCACAGAATATGTACTGTGCTATTATGTGTCCGTTGTCTTAAGTTATTTTATTTAGTTCATCTTATCCTTCTTAGTTCCCCTTAATATCTTCGCAAGGGGCTTTTCTATAAGATATGTAGCAGCTACCGCCATTGCAAACGAAGCGGCAAAGCTTAACAGGAATAACTTCCACATCCATACTGTGTCCCCGATTTCGTTTGGATACTGGTCACCCTCATAATATGGGATTCTGTTCTTTTTGAATGCCGTACATAAGAACTGATGCCATATGTAGAGGTTGAAAGAGATTGTTGACAGGAATCTCATGAGCTTATTTGAGAAGATGAAGCGGTACCATGAAAGTGACAGAGAGGTTGATATTACAAATACAAGAAACAGGATTGAGACTGCATATCTGTTCTCAATCTGCCATATATTCAGGTTCTCAGCAGATGCAAGATCCAGCATCATCATTCTGTATACATAAATGCATCCAAAGGATGTAATTGTTGATATAATCCCAATATAATTGTCACGTCTGAAGCGTCTGGCAATATTAACAAATATAATTGCACCCATAAATCCGTTGGCATATACACTAAGATACGAAGGCAGCTGGTGAAGAAGAAATCCAAGGTTGCCGTCCGGATCACTTGTTGCAAATTGTGTATATATATAAGAAATTCCATTCATAATAATATAGGTGGCAACAGGCTGCTTTTCAAAACACTTCTGAATCAGCGGGAATAGAATGTAAAACTGTACTTCAAGGGCAATCGTCCACAATACGCCGTTAAGAAGGGTATTGCCGCTTACATCAGGAAACAGATTAAAGGTAAATGTAAGATGCGATAATATATCCTTTGTCATAAATGAAGGGTTGTCCTTCATAATAAAACCTGAATCTGTGTATGAACAATTATATATGTCGTAGATAAGTACGACAATGATTGAAAACAGATAAGAAGGAACGATACGTGCAACCCTGTTTCTGTAAAATTGCTTTACGGATGGTCCGGGACCGTTATTGCCTTCGTGGCGTGCGTATGGGAGATAGAGACAGAAGCCGCTTAAAAATATCATCATTGTAACCATCATGTAACCGGTTCTTGGAAGCCAGTCAAGGTTAATGCTGTCTATTCCGAGAAATGAAAGTGCAGGGGTCTGTACAGCAGGAATAATCCAAGTCTGCTGCCATATGTGAAACCATACTACAATAAGCACCGCTAAAGCACGTATACCATCAAGAACATCAATATGGGAAGAATTGATCTCATTTCCCTGATCATTTCCTAATAAGAACTTCATAATATCTCTAAACCTCCGGAGTATACATAATATAAAACTAACATTATTATAGAAGCATTTATAATTATAGTCAAAGAAAAGTTTGCAATTTACCTGAAATAAGTTATAATGCTATAAATATAGAGAAATGTATGATACAGGAAAGCAGGAGATATCTATGACGAAACAGGAATTCCTTGATGAATTAAGAAGCTGCCTTGTGGGAAGAGTTGATGAGAGAGAGCTGCAGGCACAGATCAGCTATTATGATTCATACATTACACATGAAGTTAATTCGGGCAGAACTGTAGAAGAGGTTATGGATGGGCTTGGCAGTCCAAGGCTTATTGCAAAGACTGTTATCCAGGCATACATGGCAAAGGACGATCCTATAAGCAGGCAGTATAACAGCAGTTATAATAATGATTATAATAACTATAAGGGTAACAATTCCGGACAGCAGGAATATTATTCGGATTCCGGTGAGGATAATCCAAATGGCAGCCTGGGAGACAGGATATGGAAAACTGTTTCGTTAATTTCAGTATTATTTGTTGTTATTTTAGTGTTAGGATTCGTATTCAGGGTTATTATATATTTAATACCTGTATTCATCTTCATTACCGGATTATATCTCCTTATTAAAATATTTACGTCCTAGTATAACGATTTTTAATTAACTGGACATTATTACTTGTCTATTTTCGCGATTGTACTATCCTAAAAGCCTCGGCGTAGCCCGCTACGCCTGCGTTTTTAGAATAGCACACTCACAAAAATATTCAGCGTAAAAAGTCCGGTTATTAAGAAATCGTTATACTAGTTAAAAAATTTGCGGTATAAAATATTTACACACTAAAATGTTTATGTGTTAAAATATCCGATGCATTATGGATGCTTCAGGATATCCGGGCGCATGTTATGTTAATATTGATGGATTATAACAATTGAATATCATCGTACATGAATAACTTCTGATATATGGAACATACTATCTATGTACCAATCATATCAGGAGGTAGATATCATGAATGAAAAAAATTACGGGAAGAACATGAAAGACCAGTCACAGAATTGTACACGCAACAGTTCTCAGAACAGCTCACAGAACAGCTCACAGAACAGCTCACAGAATAGTTCCCAGAACAGTTCCCAGAATTCATCAAAGAATAGCAGCAGGAACTATTCAAAGGATTCATCAAAGGACTATTCAAAGAACAGCTCACGTTAGTTAAAGGCTGGCATCATGTAAGTGAAAGGACTGTCATCTGCAGATTATTGCAGGTGGCAGTTTTTCGCTGTATATATCATTATGTGTTATATCAGAACATATTACCTGCCTGTACATATAATAATATAAAGTACAAGCGTTAATCTGGACGTTGTGATAACAGGGAGGGATAGCATGGATGCATGGCAGATTACTTCTTGTGAACTTGAGCGGATGAAATGCTGTGGGTGGAAATTTTATATTATAGATATCCGCAGTAAGGAACAGTATGATGAGGGTCATATAAGCGGGGCAGTCAATATGTATTTTGATGATACAGATGAATGTCTGTCACCTGAATGTGAACGTATTATAACAGGTTATATTAGAAAAGGGTACAGAATTGTAGTATACTGCAGTCATGGAAGCCTGGGAATGATATGTGTCAGGGCGCTTAGAAAGCATAAAGTTATGGCATATAATCTGTATGGTGGAATTGAAGAATACAATATGGGTCAAAAATGAATTGACGAGAACGTTTTTTTTTAATACTATATGTCTTATAAGCAAAAAAACGGAGGATAACATGAAAAGCTATGAATGGATAGCTCCATGCCACTTTGGTACGGAGGCGGTATGCAAAAAAGAGGTTCAGAGACTGGGATATGATATAACACAGGTAGAAGATGGAAAGGTGACCTTCAGTGGTGGTATTGATGCGATGTGCCGTGCCAATATTAATATGAGAACTACCGAAAGGATATTGCTTAAGGTTGCATCATTTGAAGCAACAACATTTGATGAGTTATTTGAGAATACAAAGAGGATTCCATGGGAAGAATTAATACCAAGAAATGGAAGATTTTGGGTTGCTAAGGCCAATTCCGTAAAAAGTAAGCTTTTTAGTCCATCAGACATACAGTCCATAATGAAAAAAGCGATGGTAGAGCGTCTGAAAGAGCATTACAGGATAAGCTGGTTTCCCGAGGATGGAGAGGATTATCCGATAAGGGTTACTATTGTTAAAGACCATGTTACGATAGGACTTGATACAACAGGAGCTTCGCTTCATAAAAGAGGTTACAGAAAATGGACAGTTAAGGCACCTATAACTGAAACACTTGCTGCCTCACTTATTATGCTTACTCCATGGAAATGGGACAGAATACTCGTTGATCCGTTTTGTGGAAGCGGCACGATCCCGATTGAGGCAGCAATGATAGGGGCAGGCATAGCACCGGGGATGAACAGGCATTTCCTGTCAGAGCAGTGGACTTCGCTGAAGCCTGCAAAGTATTATGAAGAGGCATTTTGTGAAGCACAGGATAATATAAGAACAGATATTGAGATGAATATACAGGGTTATGATATTGATGATGAATGTGTACGTATGTCTCTGGCGAATGCAAGGCTTGCAGGTGTTGACAAGTATATTCATTTTCAGAGAAGACCTGTGGAAGAACTGAGGAATCCTAAGAAATATGGTTTTATTATTACCAATCCGCCATATGGGGAGAGGCTTGAGGATAAGGCAGAGGTACACAGGCTTTACACTGCGATCGGCCAGGCATTTGGCGGACTTGATTCATGGTCGTATTATATCATTACTGCATTTGAGGATGCTGAACGTTATATTGGAAAGAAGGCTGATAAGAACCGTAAGCTGTATAATGGAATGATGAAGACATATTTCCTTCAGTATATGGGACCGAAGCCTCCAAGAAGGGAAAAATAAGACAAGCTGACACCCGATACATATTAAGTGCCGGCCGGGAGACTAAGGAGGGCACAATGCCTTGACAGAGACACAACTTAAGAAGACGGCAGTGATATTGGTGGGATTCGTACTGCTTGTTATAGGAACTGTTTTGCTAAAAAGGGGAACTGAAACTATATCTGTTGGCACCGGGGAAGGTAATTCCCGGGTTCATAATATGGAAGGGGAAAGTGACCTGCTGTCCGGAATTATCAGTGCAGTGAGCCGTAATAAAGACGGACAGAATAATGATGCCGGTGTGACCGGGCAGACAGATGGGCTTACTGATGAAGCCTATATGGTCATGTCGCAGGGAACAGCACTTGTTGACAGCGACCGATGGAAAAAGCTAAAGGAAAAGTTCAGGGGAGACAGTCAGATAATTTTGCCGGGAACTCCCGAAGGGGCTGTTATTACATACGATACGGATTATATGGCAAGGACAATCAATATAAAGATTGATAAGTCGGTGTACGAATTGCCGGATGTGAACTGTGTTCAGAGGATATCTGACGGCAGATATTACATAGGTGAACATGATGCGCTTCTGCCCGGGGATCCTGTACGTAAGATTTTCTTCAGCAGGCACGAATCTGATACATATGCAGGAACCTATTGTACAGACATTATGCTTACGCTGGATAGCATATATGAATATGATATTCACACATTTGATGATGTAATGTGCATAGATATGCTTAAGCCTCATCAGGTATACGAAAATGTAATTGTTGTTGATGCCGGGCATGGCGGGCCGGATGATGGATGCCATTCTGTTAATGGCAGGTATTATGAAAAAGATATTACCCTGGATATTGTAAAACAGCTTAAAAAGAAGCTTGATAAGACAGACATAAAAGTGTATTATACACGGCTTGATGACAGCGGGCGTTCACTCCATGAAAGGGTATCAGCCGCCAATGCGGTTAAGGCTGATATGTTTGTGAGTATTCATTGTAATTCGTATGAATATTACTGGCTTCCGGGCGTTAATGGTGCTGAGGCATTATATTCATCGGTATGTAAGAAGCAAAAGAAAAAGAGTAAGAAGGCAGCAGAGATTATTCTTGATTCTGTTACAGATGCAACAGGGATAAGAAAAAGGGAAGTTATTAACAGAAAAAATGAGCTTCATATTTTACGTAAGAGTAAGGTGCCTGCGACAATAATAGAGGTCGGTTATATATCTGACAGTAATGACCTTAAGAGGCTTGTAGGCAGAAAAAATATAAAAAAGACTGCAGAAGGGATATATAATGGTATAATAAAAGCTTATAAAAATATATATGAAAAAGAAATACAATAGATGGAGGAAAAAAATGGACGTGATATTTGCTACCGGCAATGCCGGAAAGCTTGTTGAAATAAGGGAAATCATGAGTGATTTTATTAAAAAACATGATATTAACCTTATTTCGTTAAAGGATGCCGGCATAGCTGTTGATATAGTTGAGGATGGAAAGACATTTGAGGAGAATGCGCTTATAAAAGCGAGGACAATATCAAAATATACTGACTGTATGGTGCTTGCAGATGATTCGGGGCTTGAGGTTGATTACCTTGACAAGGCACCGGGGGTATATTCTGCAAGGTATCTTGGTGAAGATACATCATATACGGTTAAAAATAATCATATTTTAAAAGAACTTGAGGGTGTTGCTGACAGTGACAGAAGCGCAAGGTTTGTGTGTGTTATTGCATGCGTGATGCCTGATGGAAAGGAGATTGTAAGCAGAGGAACAATAGAAGGGCAGATCGGTTATGAGATTAAAGGAGAGAATGGATTCGGGTATGATCCGATATTCTACCTGCCGGAAAGAGGCTGTACAACTGCAGAGCTTTCCTGTGAGGAGAAGAATATAATAAGCCACAGGGGAAGGGCACTCGTAAAGATGATGGCAGCCCTTGGGGATGAATTAAAATGACAATAATACCAACAATTGTAAGCAGAAAGGACTTGAAAAATGAACGTAATAAAGCATTATATTATAATATTTTTTATATCAATGGTTCCGTTAATCGAGCTCAGGGGAGCAATTCCGTATGCAGTCGGATTTATTAAGGCAGGGGTGTCACTTGAATTGTGGCAATGCTATCTTGTTGCGATATTAGGCAATATGCTGCCTGTTCCGTTTATTTTCTTCTTCGCGAGGGCGGTTCTTGAGTGGGGAAAGGATAAAAGGTTTATCGGGAAGTTTTTTTCATTCTGTCTTGAAAAGGGACATAAGGGTGGAATGAAGCTTAAGGAGAAAGCAGGAAAAGGATTATATGTTGCATTACTTTTATTCGTAGGGATACCGCTTCCGGGAACAGGAGCCTGGACAGGAGCACTCGCTGCAAGTATACTTGACATGGAGTTTAAGAAAAGTATCATTGCAGTAATGGCAGGGGTAGTGGTTGCCGGTGTTATCATGGGACTGATAAGTCTGGGATTATTTAGTGGTATCATGGCTATGTTTGGTTAATGGAGTGTCAGGATAAAGGAGAAATGTATGGATAACGATAATAAAGAGAAAAATCAGCCGGGATGGAAGCTGTACTGTAAAATAATTGCCAATTATCTGCTGGCGGCTGCTATAATACTGCTGCTTGTCCTGGTGCTGCCGAAGGCACTGGCACTTATGTGGCCGTTTGTAGTGGGCTGGATAATAGCAATGATGGCTAATCCATTAGTACATTTTCTTGAAAATAAGCTGAAGATTTTAAGAAAACATGGAACAGTTATTGTGATCATAACCGTTCTTGTGCTTATTATCTCATTATTATATGCATTGTTTTATGTACTTATCAAACAGGGGATAGGATTCGCAGAAAATCTGCCTGATATATATAAGACGGCATCTGATACGATACAGGCAACAATAGATAGATGGAGAGTTGACCTGGAGATACTTCCGCAGGGTACGCAGGATTATCTTAATACGATTGTTGAAAAAGCAGGGGACATAATTAATGACCTTGTAGGCGGTATCATGTCAACTAACCTGACATTCAGTAATGCCGGCCTGGTAGTTAAAAGCGTGGCAGAGGGTCTGCTTATGACTGTTATCACGATTCTTCTGTGTTATTTTCTTACGGCAGAGCATGATAATATTATTAAGGTATATCATGAGAAGATGCCCGAGGGGGTAAAAAAGACATACAAGATGGTGATGGATAATATTGTAAATGCATTTGCCGGGTATTTTAAGGCGCAGCTTAAGATTATGATATGTGTATTTGCAATCCTTGCAGTGGGATTTTTATGTATGCGTATAGAATATGCTGTATGGATAGCGCTTATTATAGCATTTGTTGATTTTCTCCCGGTACTTGGTTCAGGTGCAATAATGTGGCCATGGTGTCTGTACGAGGTCGTGGCCGGCAATTATGCACGTGCAATCGTGTTATTTGTGTTGTATATTATCTGTCAGGCAGTAAGACAGTTCCTGCAGCCGAAGATGGTTGCTGACAGTATCGGTCTTAGTCCCCTTGCAACTATTTTCTATATGTTTATTGGCTACAGAGTCAGTGGAGTGCTGGGGATGATTATTGCAATCCCAATAGGAATGATCATTGCTACATTCTATAAGGCGGGATTGTTTGATACCTTAATAAGGGGAGCGAAGATTATAGCCAAGGATATTGATGAGTGGCGGAAGTTCTGAGTGTCAGCTCCGTGTGAATAAGAAATAAAAGGGCAGTTATGCGTGAGTGTAACTGTCCTTTTATTATGGATATCATGTAAAAAATTACAAATAATATGCGGATGGTTATTGATTATTTATTTGAAAAGTCTGCCCCGGGTGGATTTGACCTTATTGTAATGGATATTATGATGCCTGAAATGAACGGATATGGTGCTGCAAGAGGTTATCAGTACGCTGCAAAGGGTGTTGGAAAGTGCATCATGAGCTTTGACATAATAATGATAAAAACTGCCGAAAAAAGAATAAAAAAAGTCAAAAAAAGTGTTGACACAGACAGTATACTTTGTTATACTATGTCTTGCGTTGAGGCAAATAAAACGAAACGCGGTTTGCGGAAGTGTCGGAACTGGCAGACGAGCAAGACTAAGGATCTTGTGGCAGCAATGTCGTGTGGGTTCAAGTCCCATCTTCCGCATGATATAATAAAAGGGTTAAGCCTGAGGCTTAGCCCTTTTATTATGTTATGCAGAAGAATTCGTATTACTGAATCCCAGGGGGCAGGCTCCCGCCTGCCCGGTACGGTCAGCGAAGAAGCAAAATAGGCTTTAAATTGCCTATACATTTAGAAATGGTATACTTACAATTGCATGGTAGTCTCCGTTGGCAATTTTAGTAGAATAAGTTCCATTGTACGCAAGAGTTATCTTTTCAATATTCTGTGTTCCAAAGCCGTGATAAAGAGCCTTATTATCGGCATTATCCTGTGTATGCTGATGCTCAGTGTCAACAGAGTTGTAGATATGGATTAACAGTTCCTTGCTGCTTGTTGTTATGTCAAGTGTTATCTGTCTTGGGTGAGGAACAGGAATGCCACGGCATGAATTAATGGCATTATCAAGCAGGTTTCCTATGATAATGCTAAGATCATAATCCTTTATGGTTATGAAGTTGGGATTAACCTGAAGGTTGGTTCTTAACTGTATATTTTCCTGTTTGGCTATGAGGGCGTAGTTGCTCACGAATGAATCAATAACAAGGTTACCTGTATTAATATTGCTATACACATTTTCAAGATCAGTAATACTGTCGTTAATGTAAGCTGTAGCTTTATCGTATTCCTTCCCGCTTATTAATTCCCGTATCATGAAATAATGCTTCTTGGTGTCATGTATTAATCTTCTTGTATCTCTGTATGCCGTTGAAAGCTGTCTGTATTTCTCAATCTGATAACCAATCTGTTTGTCCATATTATGCCTGGTCTGGTTAGCCTCATTTAGGTATATAATATTCTGGAGAAGAATGTAATTGATTACATTGGCCACAAGTATTGCAGTTAGCCCAATAAGTGTAAGTGTATGTTCAAGGCTGCTGCCCGATGTCTTAATGGGAATTGTAAGCATCAACAGAATAGATAATACAGGCATCATTAATACAAGAAGAGAATATTTTACAGAACGGAATTCCTTTCTCTTCTCAAATATCAGCATTGTAATATTGAGAATGATGAATAGCACAATCTTGGAGCATATGCCGCCGTATGTTACTTCGGAAAAAAGTGCTGTCTGCATATCTTCCGGAAGTATTGAGAAAATGGTGTATACAACGATCTCGGATACTGTTGCATATACCTGAAATGATAATGCTGCGAATATACGGTGTCTCATTTTACAATCATGCAGCAGAGTAAGCAGGAATGTAATAATGAGACTTGTTCCGATATATATATACATGTCCAAAGAGGAATCAACTGCTGAGATTATATGCATCTCAAGTAACTGAAGTATCTCACTGATAATATATGCAGACGCTGATAATATGGGGCTGATGTTCTCTTTCTTTTGCCCCAGAAGCTGCCTGAGATATATGTATAGTATTGCCATATCGAATGTTGAACAAATTATGTATAAAAGCATATGTTTTAAATCCTCCAATCTATCTGTGTCCGGATATTGTTATCAGCTGTTCGTTAAAATAGTCACGTATTTTTTTCTCATTCCTGCGGCTTAGTGGAAGCTGGTCGCCGTTATCCATGACAATAGCATTTTTCCTTATGTAATGAATATGTTTTAAATTAGCCAGAAAGCCCCGGGAAGGCATATCAAAATATTTTGTTATGGAAAGTTTGTCCTCGAATTCTCTTATGGTACCGGTGGAATCTGTGAAATGTCCACTTGTTGTATGAATTTTGACGTGTTTTTTCTTGGAATCCGAATTCTCAATATATATTATATCATCTGCGAATATAACTTCACTTTCAGAATATGCCGTATTAACTATTATCTGAGTGCGGTCAGACTTATTGATATAGTCATGAATTCGATTCATTTCCATGAAAAATGCCTGTTTAGATATAGGCTTTGTCAGATATTGAAATGCCTGTACATTAAAGCTGTCTTTCATGTACTCAGGATATGAGCTGATGAAGATAATGAATACATTATTATCAGGAATATTTCTGATATGCCCTGCAAGCTCTATACCGGTCATTCCCGGCATCTCGACATCCAGGAATACCATATGATAAGTACCAGAGGACGTGTATGTATTCAACAAGTCAGCAGGATTGTTAAATGAAGCAACATTAAATGTGACATCATAGCGGAATGAATAGAGCAAAAGATATTCATTAATTGTTTCGGTGACAGTATTATCGTCATCACATATTGCGACTTTATAATTCATAGTGAATCCTCCTGGTTGTATATGGTATAAGTATACTAATTATAGAGAAAAATGTACACATGGATATTGTTATATATATTTCATTCATATGCATAGAGTACGTTATCAAGTAAGCTCCGCTTAAGATAATGGATATTATTTTTTTTAGTATAGTATGCTTAATCTTTTGGCGGTTAGTAAAGTGGTTTACGCTAATTGTTTCTTTTTTACAGTGTATTATTAAAGCACCGCTAATTATAATCAAACTCCATATTTTGTCATTGATATAAGTGCAGTAATGTAATCCGAGTATCATAAGTATGTAATAACCATATGATAATATAGCACATTTAACCCTTGAAGAAGCGTGGAAACCTCCGCAGACGCTTCTTACAGGAACCATTATAATAAAATTCAGCAATCCAAGCAATGGATAACCACAAGACAATCCGAGTAATGATGTTATGGTGAAATACACCATTAATTCAAGTATATAGTCTATACAGTATTTATAAGCTGCTGAATCATCCTCTGAAATGTCGCCTGTAGATACAAGTTGTGCAGTTATGTTTGTTGCAATTAAGTTAGATATAATCATTGTTTATGTTCCTCTCTGTGATTTGGTATTAATAATGTAACATAAAGATAATGGTTAATTTGTTAATTAAGGATAAGTGGTTAAAATCTAGGAATAAGTGGTTTGTAAATGATAAATAGTGGTACATAATTACCATTTATCCGTTATTTTTGACCACTTATCCCATTTTGGGCGGTAAAGCAGAATAATATGCTATTATCAAATCAAAAAATGAAAGGGTGAGAACTAAAATATGAGGAAATATATTAAGAAAGTATTTAAGGTAATAATGATGTTAGTGGTGGCAATGGCAGATGCAGCGGCACCTGCTGCTTCAGAGTTTTGCAAGGCAGTATTTTATGAGGAAAAGAAACCTGAAGGAATAAGTAAGTTGAGTGAAAGAAAG
>CAKSBI010000018.1 GCA_934437985.1 uncultured Lachnospiraceae bacterium | reverse complement strand
CGTGCATTGGAGAAGCCTAAGGCCGGAAAAGAGACGATTAAGAGACTTCTTGCATATATTGCACATGAAAAGCTGCGGCTTGGAATAGTATTTATATGCGTAATACTTAGTGCGCTTACAGCACTTCTTGGTTCATATATGTTAAGACCGATTGTTAATACACTTGCCAAGGATCTTGGTACGCTCGTAAAGCTTGCAGCTGATTCGGAGGACTATAAGGCAGCCATGGCAGATAGCGTAATACATCTTGGAGCCGGTATTGCCAGGATGGCTGTTGTATATGTGGTTGGGCTTGTTACAACATATCTGCAGTCCAGGATAATGATAAGTGTTTCACAGAAGGCTATATATAACATAAGAAAGGATCTGTTTGATAAAGTCCAGACACTACCTATCAGATTCTTTGATGAGAGAAGTACCGGAGAGGTAATGAGCAGATTTACCAATGATGTTGATACAGTTGGGGAGCTTCTCAATAATTCGATTACGCAGCTTATCAATGGAGTGATTACAGTTGTTGGAACGCTTGGACTTATGATATACACTAACTGGGCGCTTACAATTATTACCGTTTTATTCATTCCGCTTATGCTTAAGGCAGGTGCGGCAATTGCAAAGAGGTCAAGGAAGTATTTTGCGGCGCAGCAGGCTGCACTTGGAGATGTTAATGGTTATATTGAAGAGATAGTAACAGGACAAAAGGTTGTTAAGGTTTTCTGCCATGAGGATAAGGCTATTGAAGAATTTGGATACTTCAATGACAAGCTGCGTGAAAAACAGATCAATGCACAGTTCTTTGGAAGTATAATGGGACCGGTGATGGGTAATTTCAGCCAGGTAAGCTATGCTGTCGTCGGTGCGGCAGGAGCAATACTCTGTCTTATTAAGAAGACATTTACCATTGCCGGGATTCCTGTTGTTATAGGTGGATTTGATATTGGTGGTGTAACTGTATTCGTCAACTTCTCAAGACAGTTTTCAAGACCGGTAAATGAATTATCCATGCAGGTTAATACAATATTCTCAGCTCTTGCAGGTGCTGAAAGGGTATTCCAGATAATGGATATGGAGCCGGAGGCCGGGGATGCCCCGGAGGCAATTGATATGAATAATATTGAAGTTGCCGGTAAGGTTGTATTTGAGAATGTTACATTTGGGTATAACCCTGATAAGGTAGTGCTTAAGAACCTGTCACTGTATGCGAAGCCGGGACAGAAGATTGCATTTGTTGGTTCGACAGGCGCAGGTAAGACTACCGTCACTAATCTGCTTAACAGGTTTTATGATATTCAGGAGGGTGAGATTACAATTGACGGAAGAGACATAAAATCATATTCACGCGAGAGCTTAAGGCAGAATATTGCAATGGTACTCCAGGATACACACCTGTTTACAGGTACGGTAAGGGAGAATATAAGATATGGACGTCTTGATGCAACGGATGAGGAGGTTGAACAGGCAGCGAAGGTGGCAAGTGCACATTCATTTATCATGAGGTTAGAAGACGGATATGATACAATGATTGAAGGTGATGGTTCTAACTTAAGCCAGGGACAGAGGCAGCTCCTTAACATAGCGCGTGCGGCAGTTTCAAAGGCCCCGATGCTTGTGCTTGATGAGGCAACATCATCAGTTGATACACGTACTGAGAAGCATATTGAGCACGGCATGGACAGACTGATGAAAAACCGTACCACATTCGTTATTGCACACCGTCTTTCAACTGTCCGTAATGCAAATGCCATTATGGTGCTTGAAAATGGAGAGATTATTGAGCGTGGAACGCACGAAGACCTTCTTGCCATGAAAGGCAGATATTACAAGCTGTATACAGGAATGCTTGAGCTTGACTAGTTTAAAAGATTGTTATAGAATTAACAACTAATCGGTTTGTCAGTGCTTAGTGGCTATATTGTAATGGACAGGCAGGGAAGCGGATGATTTTAGTAAAAGGAGACGGATATGACCAGATTAAGTGTAAAGAAACCTTTTCTTGTAGTTGTGGCAGTTATTATTATTCTTGTTACGGGATTTGTGGCAATGACGAAGCTGCAGACGGACCTGCTTCCTGATATAAGCATGCCGTACATGCTTGTTATCACAACAGAGCCCGGGGCAAGCCCTGAAAAGGTACAGGCTGATGTTACGGAGCCGCTTGAAAGTGCACTTGGAACAATAAGCGGGGTTGAGAATATTACAAGTAATTCTGCTGAGAATTACAGCATCGTAATGATGGAGTTTGGTTCTGATACTAATATGGATTCTGCGCTTGTAAGAGTGTCTGCGGCGGTTAACAGGCTTTCGCTGCCGGAAGCATGTGGAACCCCTAATATACTTGAGATTGGCATGGATATGATGGCAACCATGTATGCAACAGTAAGCTATGAGGGTAAGGATATCATTGACCTTACTGATTTTACAGATGAGGTTGTTGTACCGTATTTTGAGCGTAAAGAGGGAGTTGCCAGCATTACCCAGATAGGCTCTGTTAACCAGACAGTAGAGGTTAAGCTTAATCAGGACAGGATTGATAAGCTGAATGAGGATATTCTTGTATATACTAATGATAAGCTTTCCGATGCAAGGAAAAAGATAGAAAAAGGCATGAAAAAGCTTGAAAAAGCAAAAAGCAGGCTTGAAGAGCAGGAAAAGGCTCTTGAAAACAGGCAGAATGATGCTAATTCAGGTGTATCAGATGCCATGCTTCAGCTTGATAAGGCGCAGGCATCAAAGGCGGCATATGAAGCGTCACTTAACAGCCTTAAGGCGAGCAGCAAGGCGCTTCAGGCAGAGAAGAAGGCCTATAAGGATAACAAGATAGAAGAGTCATATAAGCAGCTTGATGATATGTTTAAGGGCTCATACACATCAATGGGCTCTGCCGCTAAAGCAATGGGTGTAGAGATTCCTGCTGATATTGGGGATGCATATAACAATAAGGATAAGTTTGATGCCTATAAGAAGCTTATGTCTGATATGGGTTATGCAGGCCAGGTTGAAAACCTTACATATGATTCCGTTACTAAGGTATATGAGATAATTAATGTAAGGATTCCGCAGATAAATACCGCACTTGCTAATCTTAAGACAGAGACGGCAGCGGCAAAAGCTATGATTGAGGCAATGAATAAGCAGATGAAGCAGATTGATTCCGGATATCAGAAGGCATATGAGGGCGGTCTGTCCGCTTCGGCCGGATTCGGTTCTGCTACAGCACAGCTTGCAGCCGGCAAGAGTGAGATTGAAAAGGCACAGAAAGAGCTTGATAAGGCAATGAAGGACTTTAACCAGTCAAAGAAGACTGCAAGAGAGAATGCGAACATGGATGCACTGCTTTCACTTGATACATTGTCAGGAATTATAACTGCACAGAACTTTTCAATGCCGGCCGGATATGTTGACGATAAAGATGATAACCAGTGGCTGCTAAAGGTTGGCGATGAATATGACAGTTATGAAGCTGTAGAGTCAATGGTTTTATGTAAGATGCCGGGTGCAGGTGTTGTTAAGCTTAAGGATGTTGCTGACGTAACACTTGTTGACAATGCAGATTCCGTATATTCAAAATATAATGGCAATGATTCGATAATGCTTGCAATATATAAGTCAAGTACGGCTAATACAAGTGAGGTTTCGGATAACTGCTATGAAGCAATGAAGGAGCTTGAGGACAAATATCCGGGTCTTAAGATGGTGTCCTTCAGTGACCAGGCACAGTTTATATCAATGTTCCTTGACAGTGTATTATCAAGCATCCTTATCGGTGCAATACTTGCGATAATCGTTCTTGCACTGTTCTTAAAGAGTGTAAAGCCGACAATAGTTGTTGCTTTCAGTATTCCGTTCAGTGTACTGTTTGCAATTGTAATAATGTACTTTACCGGAATTAATATTAATGTCATGTCGCTTGCGGGACTTGGCCTTGCGATAGGAATGCTTGTTGATAACTCAATTGTGGTAATTGAGAATATATGCCGGCTGCGTGATAAGGGCATAGCGGCACCAAGGGCTGCAGTACAGGGCGCAAAGCAGGTTGCAGGACCTATAATTGCATCTACAATTACAACAATTTGCGTATTTATGCCAATGGTATTTACGACAGGACTTGTAAGAGACCTTGTTGTTCCTTTTGCGCTTACAATATCATATGCACTGACGGCATCACTTCTTGTTGCACTTACGGTTGTTCCGTCAGTCAGTGGGATAATACTAAAAAAACAGACCAATACAAAGCACAGTTTATTTGATAAGATTAAAGATATATATGGAAGGGCTCTTGCATTCTGCCTCAGATTCAAGTTTGTAACACTTGTTATTGCAGTTGTCCTGCTTGTATTCTGTATAATAGAAGTATTCCGTATGGGAATTGTAATGATCCCTTCAATGAATGGAAGTACAATTAATATATCAGTAAAGGTTGATGAAGGGTTAACTAATGAAGAAGCGGTGTCTGTATCCAATGATGTTATGGATGCACTTATGGAAATTGATGGAATAAGTGATATAGGGGCCATGGATGCAAGATCAACAACTAATATGTTTGTCGGGGGAATTGCACAGACGGATTCAGATGCTGATTTTGAAAGCTTTACATTTTATGTAATACCTGATAAAGATGTCAAAACAATCGGACAGATGAATTCACTTGTTGATGATATCAAGACTAAGACTAAGGATATTCCGGCCGAGATAAGTGTCGGTGCCGAGGAAGCTTCATCCGAGTTCCTGTCAAGCGGTATTACGCTTAACATATATGGGGATGATACAGAAAAGCTTATTGAGATAAGTAAAGAGGTAATGGAGCTTATTAAGGATGTACATGGAATAACTGATATTTCAAATGGGGTGGAAGACACAGACCAGGCTATCCATCTTGTAATCGATAAGGATAAGGCCGCAAAAAAGGGTCTTACCGTGGCCCAGATATATTCAGCGATTACCTCAAAGCTTACTACAGAGAAGGATGCGGCATCGATCAGAATAGATGGAACAGATGCAAAGATTTCAATTATTAATGATAATGACAGGCTGGACAGGGAGAATCTCCTTGACATGGAGGTTGGGGCTGTTAAGAAGAAGGCTGATGGAACAGATTCAACTAAAAAATATAAGCTGTCTGACTTTGCAAAAGAGGAGATGGTTGATGCGGCATCAGTCATAACAAGAAGGAACCAGACTAATTATATTTCAGTAACCGCAAAGGTTGAAGAGGGAGAGAATGCAACACTTATCTCAAGGGATATTGAGCCTTTGATAGAATCATACGAAGCACCGGAGGGCTATACGGTTGAGGTTGCCGGTGAATCAGAAGAGGTTATGGAGATGATATCACAGATGCTTCTTGCGATAGCACTTGGATTATTATTCATATATCTTGTTATGGTTGCACAGTTCCAGAGCCTGCTTTCACCATTTATTGTGTTGTTCACGGTACCGCTTGCATTTACAGGCGGACTTATCGGGCTTCTTATATCAGGTGAAGAGATATCAGCGATGTCACTTATGGGCTTCATGGTACTTATGGGAACGGTTGTTAACAATGGTATTGTATTTGTGGATTATACTAATCAGCTCCGTCTCCAGGGTCTTGATAAGCGTAATGCACTTATTGCAACAGGCAAGACAAGACTCCGTCCGATACTTATGACAGCAATAACAACAATCCTTGCAATGAGTAATATGGTATTCACGCAGGATGCGAGTGCTTCTATGTCAAAGGGAATGGCAATTGTTATATCGGGTGGACTGCTGTACTCAACAATTATGACACTGTTCATTGTACCGGTAATGTATGATATTCTCTTCAGAAAGCAGCCAATGGTAATTGATGTCGGGGACGACATTGATGATATACCTGATGATGCGAAGGACTATATGGACTCGTTGTCCGGAAAGCAGCTTCAGTGACCGCAGATTATAAAATGTGCAGCAAAAAGCGCACTGCTGATATATTGCCCCGGTTCTTGACAGTGACAGCAGAAAGTTATATCCTATATCTGACTATATGTAAGTAATTATTGGGATGGTGCTAATTTTTATGACACAGTATCTTGTAAAGAGTCTTAATGATAATGATATTAAAGTAAGAGTACCCGGTTCAAAGAGCATTACGAACCGGGCACTCTTAATAGCAGCACTTGCGGATGGCCGGTCACTTATTAAGGGAACCCTGAGGAGTGACGACTCCATTCATTTTCTTAACAGTCTTATCAGCCTTGGATTTGAGATAAATGAAACTGATGAAGGAATATACATCATGGGAAATGGTGGGGATATCCCTGTCAGGTCAGGGACAATTGATGTAGGGAGTGCCGGTACGGCAGCAAGATTTTTAACGGCAATGCTTGCGCTGTCTGATGGTGTGTACACGGTTAATGCCTCACCTCAGATGTGCAGGAGGCCGATGTCAGAGTTGCTTGAAGTATTAGAGGGGCTTGGTGCATCATTTGAATATCTTGGGGAACCATATTCATTACCTTTCAGGGTTACCGGAAGATGTAATCCCGCCCTTAACAATATAAACATGGAAGAATATTCGGTGTCTGTAAGTATTGACAGCAGCAGCCAGTATTTAAGTGCACTTCTTATGAACGCCCCGATGCTTAAGGGAAGGCTTAAGGTCAGGCTTACAGGAAAAAGAAAAGCAAAGGCTTATGTTGCGATAACAGAGAAAATAATGGAAAGCTTTGGAATTGATATTGAGAATCCGTCGGAGAATGAATATGTGGTACCTGCAGCAGGTTATTCAGGAAGAGAATATATGTGTGAGCCTGATGTGTCAGCAGCATGTTATTTTTACGCTATGGCTGCAATAACAGGACGTGAAGCTGTTGTATATGATGTTTACAGGACAAGCATGCAGGGTGACATAAGATTCCTTGATATACTTGAGAGTATGGGCTGTGAGGTATATGACACACCGGACGGAGCTGCCGTAAGGGGAACAGGAAAGCTTAATGGCATTGAGGTTGATATGGGTGATTGCTCTGACCAGACAATGACTCTTGCGGCAATAGCGCCATATGCCTCGTCAAAGGTTACTATAAGGGGCGTTGCACATATCCGGGGACAGGAATCCGACAGGCTTGCCGCCATAGCGGATGCACTTGAAAGAATGGGTATAGATACCAGGGAGTACGAGGATGGAATAAGAATAACGCCCGGCAAACCCCAGAGTGCACATATACATACGTTTGGGGACCACAGAATGGCAATGGCTTTTGCAGTAACCGGACTTATGGCAGAAGGGATAATTATTGATGATCCGGAGTGCTGTGCCAAGACATTTCCTGATTATTTCAGGATTCTGGATTCAATAACTCATTGAGCCATATATTCAGGCTTATACAAAATATATAAAAAGGATGGAAGACTATGAAGAAGATTACTGACTATATTGAAGAGGTTGTTAAGCCGGCATTTGTTAAGGCGGGATATGATGAGGGATATGGGGTTATCCATACTTCTAACAGACCTGACCTCTGCCAGTATCAGTGTAATGGGGCAATGGCTGCCGCAAAGGAGTATCATAAGGCACCGTTCGATATTGCAGCAGATGTCGTTGGGTTATTAAAGGATGCTCCGATATTTGAGGTAGTGGAGGCTGTAAGGCCGGGCTTTATTAACATTACACTTGCACCCGGATATATTGCAGATTTTGTTGGTAAAATGGCTGCAGATGAGAATTATGGGTATGAAAAGACTGATAACCCTAAAACTATTGTAATTGATTATGGCGGACCTAATGTTGCAAAGCCGCTTCATGTAGGACATTTAAGGGCTGCAATTATTGGTGAAAGTATCAAGCGTATTGCAAAATATGCCGGACACAGGGTTATAGGTGATGTCCATCTTGGGGACTGGGGTCTTCAGATCGGGCTTATTATAACAGAGCTTGAGGCAAGAAAGCCGGAACTTCCGTATTTTGATGAGTCATTTAAAGGGGAATATCCTGAGGAAGCACCGTTTACAATGGGTGAGCTTGAGCAGATATATCCATATGCAAGCGGATATTCAAAGGAGCACCCGGAGTATCTTACGAAGGCACAGCAGGCTACAGCAGAGCTTCAGGCAGGACGTAAAGGCTACAGGGCACTCTGGCAGCATATAATTGACGTATCGGTTGCGGATATACGTAAGAATTATGAGAAGCTTAATGTTGAGTTTGACCTTTGGAAGAAGGAGAGTGACGCCCAGAAGTATATCCCGGATATGGTTGCCATGATGAAGGAAAAGGGATATGCATATGAGAGTGACGGCGCACTTGTTGTTGATGTAAAACAGCCGGAGGATAAAAAAGAGATTCCGCCATGTATCATTATCAAGTCAAATGGTGCAACTAACTATGAGACAACTGACCTTGCAACAATTATAGAGCGTGTGAAGCTGTTTGATGCAGATGAGATAATATATGTTGTTGATAAGAGACAGGAGCTTCATTTTGACCAGGTATTCAGATGTGCACGTAAGACAGGGCTTGTTACTGATGATACGGGACTTGTATTTGTCGGCTTCGGGACAATGAATGGAAAAGATGGTAAGCCATTTAAGACAAGGGATGGTGGTGTGTTAAGGCTGGAGACACTTATCTCTGAGATTAATGAAGCTGTGTATAACAGAATTATGGAGAACAGGGAGATGGAAGAGGATGAGGCAAGACAGGTAGCGGCTATGGTCGGGCTGTCTGCACTTAAGTATGGTGATCTGTCAAACCAGGCTTCCAAGGATTATATCTTTGATGTGGACAGATTTACTTCATTTGAGGGTAATACGGGTCCATACATCCTTTATTCGATTGTCAGGATCAAGTCAGTGCTTAACAGATTTGCCGGTGAGGGCGGAAACCCTGATTCATGTAACAGTATTATTGCACCTGCCAATGACACAGAGGTTAATGTCATGCTACAGCTTGTAAGGTATAACGAGATGATAGAACAGGCGTATACAGATAATGCACCGCATAAGGTATGTCAGTATATCTACGAGCTTGCAGATGCATTTAACAGCTTTTACCATGGTAATAAGATACTGTCAGAGCCTGATGAGGATAGGAAGAAGTCATGGATTGCGCTTCTTAAGCTTGTCAAAGACGTTCTTGTCCAGTGTATCGACCTGCTTGGGTTCGGGGCACCGGAGAAGATGTGACATGCATGATGGTTTTTGAGGCTCTGTAAATGTTATGCAGACAGAAGAATGGAGTAATAGCTATGTATAGAGATATAGAAGAGATAATAATATACAGGGATAATATAAAAGATACGATACTTAGTGAGATGGGAAGTATATTCAGGGATTATGAAAATGATAAGGAATATGACAGGGCTGCCATAACAGGAAGAATATACGAACAGGTTAATAAGCTGCTTGATGTTGCTACTGATTATGGATTTGATGGTAATCTGTGGCAGAATTATATTGCGTATATTCTTGCGTCCGGTGAGAATCCGTTTACCATCACATGTGAGAGGACAGGGGCACAGGATGGAACAGTCAATGAATTTGTAAAAGAAGACCTGATGCATTTCCACAATATATTGAATTATGATTTTTCGGCTATTGAAAGAGAGCTTGGAATCAACTGCTTCAGCAGGATAACTAATTATAAATCACTTGTTAAGCCTGAACGCAGGTTTAATAAGAGTGTGAGTAACTGCGTAAAAGAGTTATCCTCCAAACTTGATGGATGTGACAGTGCAGACAGGCTTTATGAGATTGTGACAGGCTTTTATAAAACATATGGTGTAGGTATGTATGGCCTTAATAAAGCATTCAGGATTAAGAATATTGATGGGGAGACAATACTTGAACCGATTACTAATACCGCTGACATAAGGCTTGATGATATTATTGGATACGAGAGCCAGAAGAAGCAGCTTGTTGGTAATACGAAGGCATTTGTAGAGGGGAAGCTTGCTAATAATGTGCTGCTCTGCGGTGACAGCGGTACAGGCAAATCAACAAGCATTAAGGCTATCCTTAATGAGTATTATGATGATGGTCTCAGGATAATTGAAGTATACAAGCATCAGTTCAAGGACCTGTCAAAGGTTATAGAGATGGTAAAGGACAGAAATTATAAGTTTATTATATATATGGATGACCTGTCATTTGAGGACTTCGAGATTGAGTACAAGTACCTCAAGGCAGTGATTGAAGGCGGTCTTGAGATACGTCCTGACAATGTCCTGATATATGCAACCTCTAACAGAAGGCATCTTGTAAAGGAATCCTGGAAAGACCGTGACGATATGGATATGGATATCCACCACAGTGATACAATGCAGGAGAAGCTGTCGCTTGCTGCAAGATTTGGTCTTACAATATATTATGGACGTCCTGCCAAGAAGGAATATGATGATATAGTACGTGGAATTGCAAAGCAGTATCCTGAGCTTAAGGTAAGTGAAGAGGAATTATTGCTTGAGGCTAACAGATGGAGTCTGTCTAATGGAGGATTTTCGGGAAGGGCAGCAAGGCAGATGGTTATATCATTGTTGTCTGAACAGGATAAAAAAAGTTAATAAAATTTTAATATTTTATTAACCATATCTTGAAAAAGAATTATTTGCATGATATTATGAAAGAATAAACAGACCATGGATGGGAGTTGAGGGGAATGGTTATTTTATTCACATTAATATCATGCATTCTTGTTATTCTTATGATCTGTGGTATCTTCAGGATGTCAGGATTCAGTATAAAGACCAGACCGCTTATACAGGCTCTTTACATGCTTGGAATTATTGCAATGGTATTTAATACATTATCAGTATGTATAACAGACAGGTTCCAGGCGGCGCTGTATTATGGACTGTATCTTGCGGTTACGGACTGGCTTGCAATTGTTTTGCTGTTATATGCACAGAGATACACAGGAACAGGATTTGAGGTACAGCCTGTCAAGTGTATCGTATATATTGCCGCCGGGTTAGACACAATATCAATGGTAATAAATGCATGGACAGGCCATGTATTTGTTATGAAGTGGTCTTCAATACATGGTATAGACCACTGTTATTCAAAATATGATATGACGGCTGTGTATATGGTCCATGAGGTGTTAGTCCATATCGTACTGCTGATGGTCATTCTTACATTTTTGTATAAGGTCATACATTCTGTCCCGGTATACCGGATAAGATATTTATGTATACTGCTTTGTCTTGGATTGGTAATTACTGCTAATTTTGGGTATGTATTTTTTGATATGACATTGGATCTGTCAAGCATATTGTATGTATGCATGTCATTCATAATTGCGTTTTTCTCTTTGTATCATATACCAAAGGGAATGATAGCCAGTATTCTTGACAGCTCTATAAAAGAGCTTAATGATGGTATCGTTTGCTTTGATTCTGAGAACAGATGTATATACTGCAATAACCGGGGGGCTGATTTTTTCAATGTACAGGGTCCGGGGAACAGTGCAGATGAAAAGTTCAGACGCTGGCTTGATGGCAGGGATGCCAGTGCGATTGATACATTTACATGGAACAATGAGGTAAAAGAAGATGGTGGAAGCAGTATGTATGAGATAACATACTATCCAATATTTGACAAAAAGCAGCATTACATAGGATGTTATTTTCATACGCATGATATTACTGATTCGTATAACAGCCTTAAGCGTGAAAGGTTCAGGGCTACGCATGACAGTGTTACAGGATGCCTTAACCGTAACGGTTTTTTTGAAAGGGTTCGCAAGGTCATAGATGAAGAGCCGGATGTCCGGAGATATATGATAGTATCCGATATAAGGAACTTTAAGCTGGTTAATGAGTTGTTTGGAACAGATACCGGAGACAGCATACTCATACGTACATCTGAACTGTTAAGGCAGTATATGGATGGGGCATCCATATATGGCAGGCTGACAGCCGACAGATTTGCAATATGTATGAAGAAGACAGACTTTGATATACATATATTTGACCGTATCACAAATGAGTTATCTGATATGGCACATAACAGCGTGTACAGTATGCATACGCATATTGGGATATATGAGATTGTTGATAACAGTATGGAGATAACTGTTATGTGCGACAGGGCTATTCTTGCCATACAAAAGAGTAAGGATGACCTTGAGAATATTGTCTGCTATTATGATGAGGGCATGAGCAGGGAGATAAGGGAGCAGGGATATCTTCTTACTGAATTTGAAAAGGCAATTGAGGATGGACAGTTCAGGATGTATCTCCAGCCGCAGGTTTCTACTGCCGGCCATATACTTCTTGGTGCTGAGGCACTTGTCAGGTGGGTACATCCTGACAGGGGCATGATATCACCGGGGGAATTCATACCGGTATTCGAGAATACGGGAATTATATACAGGCTTGACAGGTATATATGGGAGTGCGCCTGCAGGCAGCTTAAGACGTGGAAGGATGCAGGCAGGGAAGAGCTTCATATATCGGTTAATATATCCCCAAAGGACTTCTATTATATTGATATATATAAGACGTTCACAGGGCTTGTAGAGAAATATGGCATTGATCCGTCAAGACTTAAGCTTGAGCTGACTGAGACAGCAATGATGAATAACATTGTTATTCAGAAGGACGTGCTTGAAAAGCTGCACAGGTATGGCTTCTGTATTGAGATTGATGATTTTGGAAGTGGTTATTCTTCCCTTAACACGCTTAAGGACCTTATGGTTGATGTTATCAAGATAGATATGGGATTTCTTGGTGAAACCATGCATAGTGACAGGAGCCGCATTATCCTTAATTCTGTTATGGCAATGTCCAAACAGCTTGGGCTTGTAACTGTTACTGAAGGTGTGGAAACACAAGCGCAGATAGATTATCTTACAGGAATAGGCTGTGATATAATTCAGGGATATTATTTTTCAAAGCCTGTCCCTGCAGATGAATTTGAAGAAAAGTACTCAATAATGGGTGACAGGGAATAACGGCACTGATCCGGGCAATGGCATGAATGGAATGACCGTCATGACGGCTCACCATCATAGTGAAGCCGCGACCGTTTCGGTTATCCTGTCAATAAGCTGTGTGTATTCATCATCGGATGCACACATTTTTTTATTCTGGAAAAATTCTGAAGCGTATACTGCCTGTGCAGTCAGCATCTCAAGTCCTGTGGCACCTGTCATTCCAAGCTTACGTGCCTGTCTTACGAGAGCTGTCTCAATTGGATTGTAGATAATATCAAGTACAGCCTTACAATTAGTAAATGGTGTAAGGTCAAGCGGTGAAGCATCTGAATCCGGGTACATCCCGACAGGTGTCGTATTGACAATAACATCTGCATCTGAATGCCTTGCGATACATTCTTCATATGTAATCGAATCCTCTGATTCCTTATAATACACTGTGAGTATGCTGGCGGCATTAAGTGATCTGAGTACGGCAATTATTGCCTTTGATGCACCGCCTTTCCCAAGAACAAGAACCTTTTTCCCACAGACTTCTACCTTATACTTTCTGACCATATACAGGAATCCCGCAAAATCAGTATTATGGCCGACATATCTGCCATCTTCACATACAATAGTGTTGACAGCACCGATATTTCTGGCGTTGTCATCAAGACTGTCAAGATATGGAATAACATCCTGCTTGTATGGAATTGTTACATTGATTGCCCTGAATGGCTTATTAGTCATAAAATCCCTGAAATCCTCCCTTGATACAGGATGGAGCTCATATGTATAATCTGCTATCATTTCGTGTATTACTTTGGAATAGCTGTGCCCGAGCTTTTCTCCGATAAGTCCGTATTCCATGTTGAAAAACCTCCGCTTATTTATATTGGATAATTACGCAAGAATTCTATCACAGTAAGGCTTATTATGTCAAAAACAATATAGTCATAAAAATCACGCTTGTACATATATTAGAATAGGCGGAGGTGAGGGAGAATGGAAGACTATGGAGACATAATCAACCTGCTGCCGGACAGCATTAAGAAGCAGGCGGCACGGATTATATCCGGTATCAGTAAGCTTCAGGAGATAAGGCTCCGGGTAAATGAATATGCGGCAGTTATATGTGATAACAGGGAATATTTCCTGAATGAAAATGGCAGGGAACGTATAAAGGAGAGCGATGTAAAAGAGTGTTTTAAAAAGGTCAGCGAATATTCTGCATATGCATATGAGGAGGAACTAAGAAATGGTTATATAACGATCAAGGGTGGGCACAGGGTCGGTGTTGCAGGAAAGGCCATTGTATCTGACGGACATATAAAGAATATCAGATATGTGTCATTCATTAATATCCGTGTTGCAAGACAGGTGAAAGGGTGTTCAGACAGAATTGCAAAATATATATTAAGTGAAGATAAAATACATAATACATTGATCATATCACCGCCGGGAGGCGGTAAGACAACACTTCTGCGTGACATTATAAGAAGGATATCATCAGGTGACGGATGCATAAAGGGTGTAAATGTCGGTGTTGTGGATGAAAGGTCTGAAATATGTGCATGTTACAGGGGTGTGCCGCAAAATGATGTAGGAATAAGAACTGATGTTCTTGATGCATGCCCGAAGGCTGAAGGGATAGTCAGGATGATAAGATCGATGTCACCGGTAGTAATTGCAGCAGATGAGATTGGAACTAAGGAGGACATGGCTGCTATCGGGTATGCAATGGTAAGCGGATGCGGCGTTATTGCAACAATTCATGGTTGTGGAATGGAAGATATAAGCAATAACAGACTTGTTAATGATGCCATAAAAGAAAAAAGGTTTGACAGATTCATCATAATGTCCGGCAGGAATAATGCAGGAAATGTGCTTTGCGTAAGGGATGCGGAAGGGAGAATTCTGTATGACGGCAGTTAAGATAATTGGAATATGCATGATAATAACATCATCTGTGCTTATTGGCGTGGCATATGGGGAAAAAGCCAGGAATAAAATAAAGCTGCTTGAGAGTCTTATGCGCCTGGTCATAAGATTACGTGGAGAGGTTAATTACTCGGTTCCTGTATTGTCTGAAATATTTGAGGATATATCAGGTTACACGGGGGATATATGGTCAGAGTATTTCCTGGAAATGTCTAAGAGGATATCAGCCCCGGATTACCCGGAAAATGAGGATATCATGTGGGGACAGGTTGCAGCAGGGTTACATATAGACCGTATGTTATATGAGGAGGATTATAATGACTTCATCAGGTTTGGAAGTGAACTTGACGGGTATGATAAGGAAAGTCTTGTAAAAAGAATAGATATGTATATCGGTATACTGGATAACAGGATTGCCACGCTGAATAAAGATATCGGCAACCGTGTGAGGATATGCAGGATGCTTGGCATTACAGGTGGTGCATTTTTAACAATACTTATTGTATGAGGTATGGAATATGTCAATTAGTCTAATATTCAAAATTGCTGCGGTGGGCATACTTGTGTCGGTGTTAAGCCAGGTGCTGAAGCATTCGGGAAGGGAAGAGCAGGCTTTCCTTACGAGCCTTGCGGGGCTGATACTTGTATTAATGTGGATAATACCCTATATAGCAGAATTATTTGAAACGATACAGGAGTTGTTCGCACTATGATAAAGATTGCATTAATTGGAATAGTGACAGTTGTGGCGGCTGCAGCATGTAAGGGAATTAAAAGTGAATACAGTCTCTATATCGGACTGGTGGGATGTATCCTGCTGGCGTATATAGGAATTGGAAAGCTTGAGTCTATGTTAGAGGTTATCAGCCGGTTTGAAGGATATATGGCTGATAACGCAGGATACATAACTATTATGTTAAAAATGCTTGGAATAGCATATATAGCCGGACTTGCGTCTGATATCAGCAAAGATGCAGGGTATAATGCAGTGGCATCACAGATAGAGATGGCGGGTAAATTCAGTATACTGCTGATCAGCACACCAATACTTGAGGCGTTGCTTGACACAGTATTCACAATGCTGCAGGCATAGGAAAGTGGTGAAATATGACAGAATATAGAAGCGTAAATGTAGATTACAGTGATATTGATTCAGTACTTAATGACATAATCGGGGATGGCAGAAGCTTTGGTGATTACGTTGGCAGTATGATGGATGGAAATGTATTATCGTATGATGATATATACAACAATATATGCGGAATCCTTTCAGGAGAGATGGACAGCATCCGCAGTATGGTTGGTAATATGCTTCTGATAATCTTGATTGCGGCAGTATTTATTAACCTTGCCGGAACGATTGGCAGCAGGCAGATTTCCGAGAATGGATTTTATGTTACATATATGCTGCTTTTTATCCTGCTGTCAGTATCATTTGGAAGACTTGACGGACTGGCGGCAGCTGTAATGGACAACCTTATTAATTTTATCAGTGTTCTTCTGCCGACTTTTTTTATGACCGTTACTTATGTGGCGGGAGGGACGGTTATATTGTATCAGTCAGCCATGGCAGTTATCGGGATTGTTGAAATAATTCTTGGCAAAATATTCCTACCGGTAGTGAAAGCTTACTTTGTACTGGCAATGATCAATCCGCTTCTTAATGGAAATTATTTCACAAAATTTCTGGAGCTTATTGAGCAGTTTGTTATCTGGGGGCTTAAGGGGCTTTTTATACTTGTATCCGGTATAGGGCTGATGCAGGGGATGATAATACCGGCGGCAACAGGAATGAAAAAGGGTATGGTCGGCAGGATTATAAAATCCATACCCGGGGCAGGTAATACCATGAATACTGTTATGGAATCAGTATACGGAACAGGTGTTCTGTTAAAAAATGCAGTCGGGGTGGCAGGCCTGGTTATAATAATAGCTATCTGCAGCATACCTGTATTGAAGATAGGGGCATATTACCTGATATATCAGTTTGGGGCAGCAGTGTCTGAGCCGGTTTCTGCTGACAGACGCCTGATAGACTGTATAAGTGCTGCGGCGGGTGCGGCAAAGCTGCTTTTAATGATCGTATTTATGTCGGCAATGCTGTTTATGGTGACGATAGGAATTGTAACTGCGGCAACAGGACTTACAGTTTAAGGAGCAGGGGAATATGGATGGTGTGTATGGTATTGTCAGGGAAATATGTATATTTATCATAATTACCGCAATCGTTGATAATCTGCTCCAGGGAAGCGGTTACAGAAAATATGTTAAGCTTGTATCGGGGATAATGATAACACTGATAATAATAAAACCGGTGCTTGACCTCATATCACTTGGGGAAGCATATTCGGGTTCGGTAGACAGATATATTAACAATCTTGATATAAAAGAATATGAAAGGGAGATGAAAATGTATGCAGACGCTGATGGTATGCCATCGTACTATTCTGATATGCTCAGGCAGAGCCTTAAGGAATATCTTGAATCAGAGGGCTATGAGCTTATGGGATGTGAATGGAAAATCAATGATGATGCCGGTGATGAGCTGTATGGAAGCATTGAGGGTGTTAATGTAACGGTAAGCTCAGGCAGCAGCTATTCAATTGATGATGTACATATAGATGATAATGGACAGGTTAAGATATATAACAGGGAGCTTGGGGAGAAAATTGCCGCATATTACGGCATAGCAGCAGACAGGGTTGAAGTGGTGGTGGAGTAAGTATGGCAGAATAAGTAAGGTAGAATAAGTAAGGCAGATTATTATAGGGCAGAACAGCTAAGAGGTGGTGGCAAAAATGACAGGCAGGGACACTTTTTCTAAAATTATAAAAATGTTTGGAATACCAAAGCTTTTAATAGTGCTTGCCGCAGGTATCCTGCTGGTTGTCCTGGAGGTGGGGGACATGACAGGCAGTAAAGGTGGCAAAGGAGCCGGTGATGGGAATACTACGGATCAGGTAACGGCAGACCGGACAGTGGCGGAGGATAATGATAAGTATACTGAACGGCTTGAAAAACAGGTGGAGGGGGTCTTATCACATGTGAGTGGTGTAGGTAATACAAAGGTTATGCTGACCATGGAATCAACAGCAGAGAAGGTTGTTCTTAAGGATACGCCATATGAAACCGAGTCTGTTTCGGAGAATGATAATTCAGGAATGACAAGGAATAAGGAAAGCAGGAAAAGTGAAGAAACAACAATATGCATATCGGATAATGGGGATAATGTACCTTATATTGTCAAAGAAATTGAGCCGGCCGTGAAAGGAGTTGTTGTGGCATGTGAGGGGGGAAATGATGCAAAGGTAAAAAAAGAAATAATAGAGGCAATTCAGGTATTATTTGGAATAGAGTCTCATAAGATTAAAGTAATGAAGCTTGAATAATATATGGGAGGACATATAGTGAAAAAAATCTTTGGAAAAAATCAGGTAATAATAACGGCTCTTGCAATTATGATCGCAGTAGCAGGTTATCTGTCGGTTACCCAGGAGAATGCGGATAATGCCGCAAAGCTTGCCAATACGGATATGGAGGCAGCAGGGGAGGATACAACAGAAAATGCCGGTGAGGATGTCACAGATGGTGTAAAACAGGCTGCAAAGGAAACCATATATGATATCTCTGATGAGGATATGGCAAAAGACGAAGGCTATACGCTTACAGATAATGGGGAGATAGTAAAAGAGGATGTTAAGGATGCCGAAAAGTCTGGGGCAGATAACGGTACGGATACAGATGATAATACCGGAAAAAATGCTGATGCTGATACAGCTGAGGTGGCAGCAAATGATAACAATGCCAATGTGGGGGAAGCGGTTCTGGTCTCAAGCACTATAGGGACAGAGTACTTTGACCAGGCGAAGCTCTCAAGGGAGCAGACACGTTCAAAGAATAAAGAAATACTTATGGAGCTTGTTAACAGCACAACAACAACCAAAGAACAGAAGGAAAAGGCAGTTAATGAGGTTGTTTCAATGACCGCCGATTCAGAAAAGGAGACTGCAACGGAGAATATGCTTGAAGCAAAAGGATATGGTAACAGCATCGTAAGTATTGTTGATGGAAGTGTTGATGTTATTGTTAATGCCAACTCACTTTCAGAGAAGGATATCGCACAGATTGAGGATATTGTAAAGCGTAAGACCAGTGTCGAGGCATCAAATATCGTAATAACGCCTGTTGGCGTTAAGTAAAAAAGGTGTTTTCAAATCTACATACATTTGTTATAATTGCATATAGCTAAGTAATTGAATGTATGTAGGAGGTTTGCTATGAGCAATAATACTAACAGTTTTGAGCCGACATATAAAACGCTTGATATGGAGGGCGGGGAGTTTGGACAGATCCAGATATCAAGTAATGTTGTTGCAGGTATTGCCGGACTGGCAGCCCTTGAAGTGAAAGGCGTCTATTCAACAATTGGGTCTGTTGCCAATGAGATTGCCGGTAAGTTTGGTATGCGTAATCTTGGCAAGGGCATAAGGGCGGTCATTGATGGCAACGAGGTTGTTATTGATATGAATATCAGTATGATGTATGGATATAATATAATGAACACCTGCAGTATGATCCAGGATAAGGTTAAGCAGTCTGTTGAGAATATGACAGGACTTGAATGTACCAAAGTTAATGTATGTATTGCAGAGGTCAAGGTTGACTAATAACTTATTAGAAGGATACGATAGGTGAGAATTATGACAAGGCATGTGATGAGAGAGCACTTGTTCAGGCTCTTATTTGAATCTGATTTCCATGAAGAACATGAGTTTGAGGAACAGTTTGATAACTACTGGAGTTTACAGGATGATGAACCTGATGACAGCGAATATGGTGAGATTAAGTCAAAGCTTAAAAGCATTATTGAAAAAAAGGCAGAGATAGATGCCCTTATAGAAAAGTATTCAGAAGGATGGAGTATCAACAGGATATGTAACGCAGACCTTAATATTTTAAGAGTTGCAATATATGAGATGAAGTGGGATGGGGCAGTACCGGTCAAGGTAGCGATCAATGAGGCAGTAGAGGTTGCCAAAGTATATGGTATGGACAATTCACCATCCTTTATTAACGGAATTCTTGCCAATGTCGTGAAAGAGATTGGTGAAGATAATTGATGAATCAGATATATACTGTTACACAGGTTAACAGATATGTTAAGAGAATATTTGATGACAACAGTGTATTCTGTAATATTGCCATACGCGGGGAGATATCGAATTGTAAGTATCACTCATCCGGCCATATATATTTTACGCTTAAGGATTCATCAAGCAGGCTTGCATGTGTTATGTTCGCCGGGAACAGGCGTGGCCTTGGCTTTGAAATGCGTGATGGAATGAGTGTGGTAGTATTCGGATCTGTTAATGTTTATGAACGTGATGGCAGATATCAGCTATATGCTGCCAGAATAATGCAGGAAGGTAAAGGAGCTCTCTATGAAAGGTTGGAGATATTAAGGCAGACACTTTCAGAAGAAGGGCTCTTTAGTGATGTCAGGAAGAAGCCCATACCATATTATTCCGCAAAGGTCGGGGTAGTTACCGCATCTACCGGTGCTGCCATACAGGATATTGTCAATGTAAGTAAAAGGCGTAATCCATATGTCCAGCTGTACCTTTATCCTGCGGTAGTGCAGGGGGATGGGGCAGCTGAGTCGATAGCAGACGGAATACGGTATCTTGACAGCCTTAACCTGGATGTGCTTATTGTGGGCAGGGGCGGCGGTTCATTTGAAGACTTATTTGCATTTAATGAGGAAGCTGTTGTAAGGGCTGTCTATGAATGTAATACCCCGGTAATATCAGCGGTAGGGCATGAGATTGATACAACATTATCGGACTATGCGGCTGACTTAAGGGCACCGACGCCATCAGCGGCGGCAGAGCTTGCAGTGAGGGAGCTGTCAGAGATATATAACAGGATAGGGGATTATACACGGATACTGTTCCGCACACTTGAAAGGAAGGTCCGTAACTGCCGTAACAGATATAGTCTGCTCATGGCAGGTTTTAAGCATAATGATCCGGATGCCAGGTTAAGGGAGCGCAGACAGTATCTTATTGATATCCGGGATGAGCTTGACAGGCTTATGCAGGAAAGGATTGCACTGTACCGCCAAAGGGAAAGGATATGCATTGAAAAGCTTAAGATATTATCACCGTTACAGAGATTGTCAGGCGGTTATGCGTATGTAAGGGATGAAGCAGGTAACGGACTTACAACTGTCAGTAATGTAAGCGAGGGTGATACACTTGATATAATCATTGCTGACGGTAAGATCAGGGCAGTATGCAGCGAAGTAGAGAATAACATAGTATATACAGATAGGAATGACCAGAATGCCGGGAATAGAAGATAATTTCCAAGAATTGGAAAGAATAATTACAGAACTTGAAAATGATGAATTATCATTAGAGGATTCATTTTCCAGATATGAGAAAGGTATGAAGCTGCTTAAAAAATGTGATGAAGAACTGGACAAGGTAGAAAAGCAGCTCATTGTGTTGAAAGAGGGTAGAGCAGATGAGTGAGATTAAGGACAGGGTTAAGTATGTTGAGGATGTATTAAGAAAGTATCTTCCGGAAGCAAAAGGATATCAGAAGACCATATTCAATGCCATGGAGTATTCGCTGATGGGCGGGGGCAAGAGACTTCGTCCTGTTATTATGAATGAAGTATACAGACTATGCGGCGGCACAGATGATAATATGATTGAGCCGTTCATGGCTGCGCTTGAGATGATTCATACGTATTCCCTTGTGCATGACGATCTGCCTGCCATGGATGATGATGATTACAGGAGGGGGCGCAAGACCACACATATCGTATATGGAGAGGATATAGGAATTCTTGCAGGGGACGCACTGCTTAATTACGCATATGAGACGGCAGCACGTTCATTCAGTGATGTTGATAACCTTCAAAAGACGTCACGTGCATTTTCAGTCCTTGCAGCCAAGGCCGGTGTATATGGTATGGTCGGGGGACAGGTTGTTGATGTTGAGGTGAATGGTGATATCCCGGATATGGATATGCTTGAATTCATATACAGGAATAAGACATCCGCACTTTTAGAGGCGGCATTTATGATTGGCGGTATCCTTGCCGGTGCTGATGATGCTGCTGTTGATACATTTGAAAAGATAGCAGGTAATATTGGAATGGCATTCCAGATCAGAGATGATATTCTTGATGTTACAGGCACAGCAGAGGTTTTAGGCAAGCCTGTGGGAAGTGATGCTAAGAATGATAAGATAACTTACGCAACATTTAAGGGAATAGAAGAAGCAGAAGCAGCTGTCAGAAGCTATACTGATGAAGCCGTTTCATTATTTGATGAATTGTCATTCGGGGAAAAAGGTGCATTTTTACGCGGACTGCTCATAAGTCTTATTGACAGGGACAGATAGAATAACAGGATACGCAAGTGTTTAAGGAAGGTTAACATATGTATAAGATACTGGAGAATATATGTAAGGCTAATGATATTAAGAAGATATCACCTGATATGTATAAGGAACTGGCGCGTGAGATCAGGGCGTGCCTTATTGAGAATGTCAGTAAAAATGGCGGGCATCTTGCATCCAATCTTGGCGTAGTTGAGCTTACGATTGCGATTCATCTGTGCCTTGATTTTCCGAAGGACAAGCTTGTATGGGATGTAGGCCATCAGTCTTATGTCCATAAGATACTTACAGGACGGTGGAAAGAGCTTGGTACATTGAGACAGTATGATGGTATAAGTGGATTTCCGAAAATGACTGAAAGTGAGTGCGATGCATTTGATACCGGCCATGCGTCAACATCAATATCTGCTGCGCTGGGATATGCATTTGCAAGACAGATACAGGGTACGGATAATAAGGTGTTTGCTGTTATTGGTGACGGTTCACTTACCGGTGGAATGGCATACGAGGCGCTGAATAACGCCAACGCATTAAAGTCCAATATGGTTATTATCCTTAATGATAACAATATGTCAATATCAAAGAACGTAGGCGGAATGTCAAAGTATCTTACGAAGCTCAGGACGGCAAGCCAGTATAAGGCGCTCAAGGATAACATTGAGGATGCGCTAAAAAAAATGCCTATGATCGGTGAGAGTGTAATTGACAAGGTTAAAAAATCAAAAAGCTCGCTTAAGCATCTTATGATACCCGGTATGTTCTTTGAAGATATGGGTATTACATATATCGGCCCTGTTGACGGACATAATATCCAGGAGCTTGTATCTACATTTAATGATGCCATGAGAGTTAACAAGCCTGTCCTTATCCATGTAAAGACCGTTAAAGGCAAGGGGTATAAGCTGGCTGAGGATAATCCTTCATTTTTCCATGGAGTTGACCCGTTCAACCGGAGGACAGGTGAATTACTTAAAAAGAAGGAACAGGGTACAAGAAGCTATACAGAGATATTTGGCAATACTGTCTGTAATATTGCAAAAGATAATGATAAGGTTGTATGTATATGTGCAGCCATGCCGCTTGGCACGGGCCTTGTGGAGTTTGCGGAGGAATACAGGGAAAGATTTTTTGACGTAGGTATTGCGGAGGAGCATGCGGTAACATTTGCTTCGGCACTTGCCGCAGGAGGCATGGTTCCGGTTGTTGCGATATATTCAACATTTCTACAGAGGGCTTATGACCAGATATTACATGATGTATGTGAGAGTGGCCAGCATGTGGTATTTGCAGTTGACAGGGGCGGTATCGTTGGAAATGATGGTGAGACACATCAGGGAATATTTGACATATCGTATCTTTCAAGTATACCGGGTCTTATGGTAATGGCACCAAAGAACGGAAAGGAGCTTGAAGATATGCTTGAATATGCAATCAATCAGTATGACGGTCCTGTTGCAATCAGATATCCGCGTGGCAGTGCATACGAAGAGATGGAAGAATATGACACCAAAATAGAAGCCGGTAAGGCAGAGGTTATATATAAAGAAGAAAAGGTTCTTATGCTTGCACTTGGAAGTATGGTTTCGGCAGGTAAAGAGGTGCATGATATACTTAAGAATGATGGGATACCGTCTTCGCTTGTTAATATGCGGTTTGCAAAGCCTGTTGATACCGGCCTGATTGATGAGATGCTTGAAAGCCATGATATAATTGTGACAATGGAAGAAAACAGCATATCAGGTGGAATATCGCAGCATATCGCCGCATATATGCAGTGGAAGGGGTATACTGGCAAAAAGTGTATATCGGCAGCACTTCCTGACAAGTATATTGAACATGGGGCACCGGAGCTGCTTAAGGACATATATGGCCTTAAGCCTGATAAAATAGCTGATAAGATAAGGGGTCTGTTAGAGTGAAAGAGAGACTTGATGTAATACTTGTTAACAGAGGGCTTGCACCCTCAAGGGAGAAAGCAAAAGCACTTATAATGTCCGGCAATGTGTTTGTTAAGCAGCAGCGTGAGGACAAGGCAGGAACGATGTTTGACGAAAACGCTGATATAGAGATAAAAGGGGAAAAGCTCCCATATGTAAGCCGTGGCGGTCTTAAGCTTGAAAAGGCGGTAAAGGTATGGAAGCCACCTGTAAAGGACGCCGTATGTATGGATGTTGGCTCGTCAACAGGTGGATTCACTGACTGTATGCTGCAGAATGGTGCGAGGCTTGTGTATGCCATTGATGTTGGAACCAACCAGCTTGCCTGGAAGCTGAGACAGGACCCCAGGGTAGTCAGCATGGAAAAAACTAATATCCGTTATGTGACGGAGGATGATATGCCTGAAAAGGTAGATTTTGTGTCTATAGATGTTGCATTTATCTCGCTTAAAAAGGTTATGCCTGCTGTATTTGCGCTTATGAAGGAAGGGGCACATATTGTCTGTCTTATCAAACCGCAGTTCGAGGCCGGCAGGGAAAAAGTCGGCAAAAAGGGTGTTGTCCGGGATGCAGGTGTCCACATTGAAGTAATTAACGATATATTATCATTTATGAGGGGATATGCATTTGAGATACTGGGTCTTGATTACTCGCCGATAAAAGGGCCGGAAGGCAATATAGAATATCTTTTGTATATGAAGAAATGTAAAGCTGACAGCATGGAAGCATGCTCAGGTATATGGGATGAATATATTGAAAAATCAGGTCAGATTGTTGCTGCAGCAACAGGTGGAGGAGTATAAATGCGTAATTTCTGTATAATAGCCAATATGGATAAAGCTAACGCGCGTTCGCTTTCGGACAGGATATCTGACTATCTTGGAAAGCATGGCTGCAGGTGCAGGGTTCTCGCCAATGAATTAAAAAAGGAAAATGGGCGTCTGTATTATACGGATTCTGACAGCATTCCTGCGGAGACCGAATGCGTTATAGTTCTTGGCGGTGACGGAACAATGATACGCGCTGCCATAGACATTGCAGGAAAAGATATTCCATTATATGGAATTAATCTTGGAGGAGTCGGTTTCCTTACGGAATCCGATACTGACAGTATGTGGTCGGATATAGATAATCTTATACAGGGCAGATACCGTATTGAAAAACGCATGATGCTGAAGGGTATTATAAAATGCGGAGAAAAGGAATATATTACCAACGCCCTGAACGATGTGGTGATATCAAAACGTGAATTTGGTAAGCTAATATGCTTTGAAGTCTGTATTAATGACACCCTGCTTGATACATTTATGGCAGATGGCATGATAATATCTACGCCTACAGGTTCTACAGGTTATAATCTGTCAGCAGGAGGTCCTGTGATGGCACCGGAGATGGAGGCAATGGTGGTTACTCCGGTCTGCCCCCATTCACTTAATGACAGAAGCTTCGTTATAAGTGCAGATAACAGGATAAATATACGGCTTCTTGCAGGCAAGAATACAGAAGAGGACAGGGCATTGATAATTGCAGATGGCCGTGTGATAACGGATATCAGAAACGGTGACATATTATATGTTGAAAAAGAAGAAATCGCAACCAATATCGTTCTTATGGAAAAAACTAATTTTTATCATAAAATGAGGACCAAACTCAATTGAGGGAGGACGTATGAAAGCAGAGAGACATAAAAGGATTCTGGAACTGATTGCGGCTAATAATGTGGAAACACAGGAGATGCTTGTAGACCTGTTAATAAAGGAAGGATTTAATGTAACCCAGGCTACTGTATCAAGGGACATACGTGAGCTTAAGCTTGTAAAGTCGGCATATGGTGACGAGAAGGCGAGATATGCCGCACCCGGTCATTTTATTAATGCTGATGATGGAGCTTACACCGGGCATGGCGTGGATACACAGTACAATTCCGTAATACGTGATGCGGTCGTATCTGTTGACAGTGCACAGAATATTATTGTTGTTAAGACCGTACCCGGAATGGCAATGGCTGTGGCGGCCGGAATTGATGCCATGCATATAGAAGAGATTCTTGGGTGTATAGCCGGGGATGACACTATTATGTGTGTGATAAAGGCAACCGGGCTTGTTGACAGTGTTAAGGAGAGAATCATGGCCTGGGGCTTTTGAAGCCTTGTCATCAAAATAGCTTTGTGGTATATTATATTGTAAATGTGCAATTTGAAGTATGTATAACAATAGATGGAGGATTTATAAAAATGTCAGGACATTCAAAATTTGCTAATATTAAGCACAAAAAAGAGAAAAATGACGCAAAAAAAGGTAAGATTTTCACTATTATCGGCCGTGAAATTGCTGTTGCAGTCAAGGAAGGCGGGGCAGATCCTGCCAATAACAGCAAGCTCCGTGATGTTATTGCCAAGGCAAAGGCTAACAACATGCCTAACGATACTATTGACAGAGGCATCAAGAAGGCTGCCGGAGATGGCACAGGTGCTAATTATGAGAATATTACATACGAAGGATATGGACCTAAGGGAACGGCACTTATCGTAAGAACGTTGACAGACAACAAGAACCGTACAGCTTCTAATGTACGTAATGCATTCACAAAGGGCGGCGGTAATGTAGGTACAACCGGATGTGTATCATTTATGTTTGACGAGAAGGGACAGATTCTTATAGACCGTGAAGAGTGTGGGATGGAAGCTGATGATATCATGATGGTCGCACTTGACGCAGGTGCAGAGGACTTCAATGAAGAAGAGGACAGCTTTGAGATTCTTACGGCACCGGCTGATTTCAGCGTAGTCCGTGAGGCACTTGAGGCAGAGAATATTCCTATGGCACAGGCTGAGGTAACTATGATTCCACAGACAACCGTAGAGCTTACTGATGAGAATGACCTTAAGATGATGAACCGCATAATTGACCTTCTTGATGAGGATGATGACGTTCAGGAGGTATTCCACAACGCTGAGATGCCTGATGAGGAATAATTAAAATTATTTGACATATATCGTAATATTATGTAATACCTTGTGATACTTTGCAATATATAGTCAAGTTATCGGAGGGATCCTGTTTATATATTATATGGACAGGGTTCTTTTTTAATTTAGCAGTATACCGGGGAACAGAAAGAAGAATATTATAAGATGATGGCGTCTTGAATAACAAAGGCAGAACAATTACCATGTGCTGCTTGTACACATGGGTAAGATAAGGTATACTTTGATATGTATAGACTAATAATAAAAATACATGAAAGGGTGTATTAACGTGGAAAAGTTTTTTAAACTGAAGGAAAATGGTACGGATGTCCGTACAGAGATACTTGCTGGTCTCACAACATTTATGACAATGGCGTATATCATTGCCCTTAACCCTAATCTCCTGACAGGCTTTGATGTTGGCTCAGCCTTATGGAATGGTGTGTTCCTTGCAACCTGTATTGCTTCTGCAACCGGAATGTTTGTGATGGGGCTGTTTGCAAATAAGCCGTTTGCACTTGCACCGGGAATGGGCCTTAACAGCTTCTTTGCCGTTGTAGTCGGTAATATTGTCGGGATAACGGGCTTGAGCTATGTTGAATCATTTCAGGCTGCGTTGTGTATTATTCTTATTGAGGGTATTTTATTCTTAATCCTCTCTGTCCTTAATATCCGTGAAAAGATAGTTGAGGCAATACCCCTTGGTGTAAGACTTGGAATATCACCGGCTATCGGCCTTATGCTTCTTAATATAGGACTTGGTTCAAATGCGGGTGTAATTGCAGGAGATTCACAGGATTCATTTTACGTAATGAGAGATTTCTTTGGTGCACTTACACCAGGCCAGATCAGTGACAGGATGGGTGGCAGCTATGGAATAATGGTGCTTACTGTTATTACAATGTTTGTCGGCTTGTTTACAATTATCATACTTGACCATAAGGGAGTTAAGGCATCGGTTCTCGTGGGAATGCTCGTTGCATGTATAGTATACTGGTCGGGGGAAGCACTGTTTTTTGGAATTAATCCGTTTGCATCACTGTCGGATGCGTCATTTCTCCCTGCGTTTTCAGATATGGCCGAGACAACGCTGTTCAGGTTTGATTTTAAAGATTTCCTTGATATAGGCTGGTTTACTGCGGTTACGCTTATCATTACATTTTGTATTATTGACATGTTTGATACGATAGGGACCCTTGTCGGTACTGCATCACGCGCCGGCATGGTTGATGAAAACGGTAATATGCCTAATATGAAGGAAGCGCTTATTGCTGATTCTGTTGCTACTATAGCAGGTTCTGTTACAGGAACTTCAACAGTTACAACATTTATCGAATCGGCCTCGGGTGTAGCAGCCGGTGGGCGCACAGGACTTACTGCAATTACAACCGGTATTATGTTCCTCGCATGTATGTTCATTGCACCACTCGCAGCAATAATTCCTGCGGCAGCAACATCATCAGCATTAATATATGTTGGAATACTTATGATGGCAGGCCTTAAGAAGATTGATTTTGATGATATAACACAGCTCGTTCCTGTAGTGCTTATGCTTATAGCAATGCCGGTATCGGGTTCAATCGGACATGGCATCGGTCTTGGGCTTATATCATATGTAGTGATCAGGGTATTCACCGGTAAGGCAAAGGAGGTGTCGGTACTTACTTATGTGATATCATTATTGTTCCTTGTTAAGTTCTTTCTTGTTGTGTAGACTGGTTCTGATGGGGGAGGTTATGGACGTGTCAGAAGATAAGATTAAAAAAATATATAGATAATTAGAAACCATCGAATAATTGCAGCAGTATTGCAGACAGCCGCACTGTTTATCTCATTGTTTATGGAAAATATCTTTGTTGAATAATATAGGCTTTTTTCGGAGAAAGTACAGAGCCGGACACAAATCCGTTAAGTAAATTCTGAATGTAAGACTGCGGGAAGTGTAAGCCGCAGGATATGTATTAGCTATTATAATGGGACGCTGTCCACCGGTTGGACACCGTCCTATTTTTTTTCTCTGCTCATTGCACATGAAACTTTGATGTGCTATACTGATATTTGATTAAGTATACATATTGATCATCCGATATATTAATAAAATATATACGACAATATATTAATGCTAGGGGAGAATGATATGATGGGAACATCCAGATATATACATAATAAAAAGAATGGCAGAAGAATGGCGTGCCTGCTGGTGCTGTTAATACTGGCAGTCACCGGTGTATCAATTTTTTATGATTATAATGACACCTCGCATGCGGCAAATTCTATTTCTATTGAGCTTGACGGTAATATTGTTGACCCGAGTGCACACATTCAGATGACGACATCAAGTATCACGCTTACACTGCGGTCGACTGATAATATATATAGTGATGCGTCCAAGTATGAGATTAACTGGACAATTGAGAGTGAGGAGCATCTGAAGAGGGCTTCGATTGAAAGCGGTTCCAGTTCCATATATGGAATCCTTACTGCGAAGCAGCCCGGAGAGGTCCAGGTAATGGTTAATGTCGTGGATAAGACTTCGGAGTCAATGGGTATTGTTGCCAGTGCATCATGCTGGGTCGATATTATATTTTCTGTAGATACGGTTCATGATGATGCCAATTTTAAGTATGTATATGATGATGATACTTCAAGGTCGCTTATAATGCATACAGGGGATGCTTCATATCAGCTGGGGCTTGCTTTTGGTAATGCTGAGAATTGCCAGTGGACATCAGATAACGAAGAGGTTGTTACAGTGGACAATAAGGGAAGTGTAACACCGGTTGGAGCAGGCCGTACTGACGTTGTAGTTACATATACTCCGCCGGGAGACACCCAGACATATACTGCAAGACTGCCTGTATATGTATTTCCTAAGATAAGCCTTGACGGTTCCAATTATTTTACCGGTGGAACGTATGGAATGGCTTCGGGGGATGTGATATATACTGATACATTTTTTGGACCTGTTAATACCGAGACGATACAGGAGAAGCTGGTATGGGTAATTAAAAAGGATGTTAATGGTGTCAGGACGGTGATTGAAGATTCACTTGGCAACAAACGTTCAGACCTGATCGAGATTACAACCCAGGACAGTACATCTAACAACCCTAATCTTGTACTCAATGCAAAAGCCGGAAGCTATTATATTGAGTTTTATCCGGAAGGTACATATGTTTCAGAAAGCCGTAAGACTTCGATAAGCCCGACAGTGCTTAATCTTACGGTATATGCAGAGCTCGGTGACTTTGATAAGACAATTATCGTTAATGATGCGTTTAACCTTGCTGATGCATTTAACCTGACTGCGGCTGATTTTAACAATCTGTTCTCACTGCCTGTTATTAATCTTAGTGGTGGCGGAGATGCATCAAACTATGTTTCATATGCCTCGGATACAACGATTATCACATCAAAGCAGAAGGGAACGGTTAGTGTTACCGTAAAGGCAAAGGCAGATAAGACTAATAATGTGCTTAACCTTGCCAATCCTGCGTCAGGAATTACATCTACAGAGTTTAACCTGACCCTCAGGATAATTGATTCATTTACATTGGACAGGACTAATGTTGTAATGTACAGGGGACAGAAGCTGCAATTGAACCCAACATTTACATCCTACTCCGGGGTAGTAAGCTGGGAGTCAAGTGACCCGAAGACAGTTTCGGTTAATGAGGCAGGTCTCCTGACGGCTTTAAAAGAGACTCCAATCGGAAGTGACGTAACGATCACGGCAATACTTGGTCTTGCTGATGGTACGATCAAGAAGGCAACCTGCGTTGTCCGTGTAGAATCATCAATTGATAAAGTGACAATTGACCCATCTGCGGTTTCAATTAAAAAAGGTGGGACAGTGACTTTGCTTGCTAAGTTTTCGGGAAATGTTACGATAGCACCATTTACGTGGAGGTCAACTGATACTAAGGTATGTACGGTTCTGCCGGCTTCTGATGCCAAGAGCTGTCTTGTAACGGCAGTTAACAGTGGTGAGGCAACAATTGTACTTACCAACACAGAGAATGGCGTACAGACTTATTGTAAGGTAACTGTCCCGGTAGATCCGATACCGATAACGGGTATATCATTTAAGAATAAAAAGGTTGAAGCAAAGATGTATACGGAAGGTGTGAAGCTTGCGTATACTATTACCCCGGCCAATGCAACGGAATTAGAGCTTGTATGGGAGAGCTCGGATGAGTCTGTGGCAAAGGTTGACAGTACAGGCCTTGTATCATTTGTCGGTCCCGGAAGTGCATATATTACCGTACACCCTAAAGTGAATCCTAATCAGGTGTTTGAATCATGTGAGCTGATTATTATTAAGACCGCTGATGCAATGACGCTGCTTGACAGGGAGCATACAATGTATACAGGCGAGACATTCGTACTACGGTATACGGTTGATCCTGAGAATAGTGTGCTTGATGTTGTATTTTCGTCTGCTGACAGTAATATAGCAGCTGTCGATTCAAAGACAGGACTTATTACAGCAAAAAAAGCGGGTAAGATTCAGATATTTGCAAAAGGAGAAGGGCTTGATTCTCCGGCAGTGTGTATGCTTACCGTCCTCCAAAAGTCAAATGCCATAGCATTTGCTGACAAGGAGATTATTGTAAGAACCGGGGAAAATGCAACTGCGAAGGTATCGCTTTCGCCTGCTGACAGTACTGATTCGGTAAGCTGGCTTTCGTTAGACCCTAAGATAGCAACGGTTGCTGATGGAGTTATTACCGGTGTTGCACCCGGAACGACATATGTACAGGCTAAGACGGAATCCGGTAAAGATGCGATTGTTACTGTATATGTGCGTGACCCTGTTAAGGGAATTGCGCTTGATAAGAATGAATATAAGATGAAAGTGGGTGAGAAGGTTAAGCTGAATCCTGTATTTACACCTGCTGAACCTTATAATAAGAAGGTTAAGTGGTCGACCTCTAATGGTGGAATAGCAACGGTTGATAAAGATGGTAATGTGAAAGCCGAGGGTGCAGGCGTAGCGGTTATAAAATGTGTATCTGACGATGGTGGTTACCAGGCAGTATGTATAGTAACAGTTAATGCACCGGTGCAGCCGACAGCAAGGCCGCCTGTAAGCCTGTCGCTTAATTACAGCTCATATAAACTTGGCCTCGGTAAAAAGATTACCCTTAAGCCGACAGCCGCTAATGTAGCTAAGCCTGTGTACAAATGGAAGACTTCCAATAAGAAGATAGCAACAGTTTCCAAGAAGGGAAAAGTTACCGGTAAGAAGATTGGAAAATGTAAGATTACTGTATCATTAACTGATAAAGGTAATAAGTATTCCGCTTCATGTGCGATAAGGGTAGTGAGAAAAGTAAAATCAATAAGGCTGAATCATGAGACAGCATCCGTACTTGTCGGCAACACATTGAAAATGTCTGCAACAATCAAGCCTGCAGCAGCAACGATCAAGTCAGTAACATGGACATCGTCTGATACTTCAATTGCTACTATTGACAGCAAGGGAGTTGTACTTGGTGTTACGCCGGGAATAGTTAAGATTAAGGCAGCTGCAAAGGATGGCAGTAAGAAGAGTGCTACCTGTATACTTACTGTTAAGGAAAAGGTTGAGGCTAATTCGATAACCCCGCCTGATTCGGAGGTTATTATTGCGGTTGGAACGGCAAGGTCGGTTGGATTCCAGACTTCGCCTGATAATTCTACGGATAGCATACATTATACAACAGATAATAAGAGTGTTGTGGCAATAACATCCAGGGGTAAGATATATGGACGTGCTGTCGGAAGTGCGACTGTATATGCAACAACATCAAGCGGTGCTACAGCATCAGTCGATGTCAAGGTCGTAGGACTTAACAGGGGAACATTAGTGATAAGACCATATGACAAGCATAACCTGTGGGTTAATGGATTTAATACAGGTGTAAAGTGGTATGCTGAGAATCCGCTTATTGCATCGGTATCCAATGGAACGGTTGTAGGTAAGAAGCCTGGAACTACAAGAATATATGCAGTTGTAGATGGAACAAAGCTGTCATGTGTTGTCAGGGTAACAAAGTTGAAATGATAAAAAAATGAATTTGGGTTGATTGCAATATTTTTGACACATTTTTGATTAAATAATGTCATATTGAGTTGTTATATAATATATATCATCCCAATCCTATTAACGAGGCAGTCCGTACTTTATTGTGCGGCTGCCTTGTTTATTTTTTGTTTTTTTGGAATATTCCCTGAAAAGGTGTTGACAATAAAATATGATTGATATAGTATGGTATATGTTTCGTGTGCGCCCACGAAAGTATATTTATATTGAGATTGGAGTTATAACATGGAAGTTTTGAAGTTTGGGTACCGGTACTGGAAAAAGAATATGCCGATGGCAGTATTGATACAGATATGTAGTTTTGTTGCGATAATATGTGACCTGCTGCTGCCACTGTTGTCAGAGATGTTCATAGATTATGTAATACTTGAGCATCCGGCCACGTCAGATAACATATTTTCATTTTTGCTCAGCGGAAAATATGGGCATATACATACCATGAAGCTGTTTTTCAGTATATCGATAGTTTTTATGATTTTACTTTGCATAAGGCTTGCGCTTGTATATTTTAAAAATGTTACTTCACAGAAGCTTGGAATTAAGCTTGAGACAGACCTTCGTAAGGCGACATTCCGTAAGATTATGGAACTTGACAGTGAGACATTGTCAGAGTTCAATACCGGTGAGCTTCTTACTACCGCTAATGCAGATACGGTAATGTATAAGGAATTGTTCTGTACTATGCTTATAAGATTATTTGACAGTATATTTGTGCTTGGTATGTGTTCATATATGCTTGCAAGAATTAATCTTGCTCTGTTATTCATTCCGCTTATTCTTTTTCCTGCATTTGCTGTCTCGCTTATAAGGTTCAGAAAGCAGGCAAGGGAGAACTACCGTGAGATCCGTGAATCTAACAGTAAGATGAGCCTGACGGTCCAGGAGAATATCGAGGCTGTAAGGATTGTACGTTCATTTACCAATGAGGATACGGAGATAGAAAAGTTCAGGAAGTCAAATGACCGGCTTAAAGCTTCATATATTAATCAGATTGATCTGTCATCAAAGTTTGAGGTTATATTCAGCACGATAAAACAGATCGCCTATATAGGTTCTATAGCAATAAGTGCTGTACTGGTAATTAAAGGATATATACTTGTTGGTTTTCTTGTTACTTCATCAAGCTATGTTATGAAGATTATGGACCATATTTCGCAGATCAATAATACACTGTTCATAATGCAGCAGCAGATTGTGTCAGGGCGTAAGATGATTGATTTTTTAAGCTGTGAGTCAAAGGTACCTGAGAAGGAAGATGCAATCACAATTGAAAATAAGCCTGATATCAGGGTTAAGAATGGATATATGGTAATGGATGGAAAGACTGTGCTTAAGGACATTAACCTTGATATTCCGTATGGCAAAAAGGTAGGGATTGTCGGTGGAACAGGAAGTGGTAAGAGTGTACTTCTTGAATCACTTGTGCGTATACATGATCTTACCGGCGGCAGGATTGAGATTAATAATGTTGATGTCAGGGATTATACGCTTGACAGCCTGCGTGCAAACTTTTCATATGTATTTCAGGATGTGTTCCTTTTTTCCAATACAATTGATTCTAATATAGCTTATGCAGAGCCTGATATAGAGAGGCGCCAGATTGTTAATGCTGCAAAACATGCACAGGCACATAACTTTATAAAAGGGCTTCCGGAGCGTTATGATACGATTGTCGGAGAGCGTGGGCTTGGTATATCAGGTGGCCAGAAGCAGCGTGTATCTATCGCCAGGGCACTTTTGAAGGATGCACCGGTTATAGTGCTTGATGATTCTACAAGTGCCCTTGACGTTAATACAGAGAAGAGGCTTCTTGCAGATATTAAGGATAATTATCCTGAAAAAACAATGCTTATATCCGCCCACAGATTGTCTTCTGTAGTTGACTGTGATGAGATTCTATATATGCAGGACGGAATGATCGTAGAACGTGGAACGTTTGATGAGCTTATGAATATGAATGGGCATTTTGCAAATGTATATAATGTGCAGGAGGCTGAGCGCAGATCGGTACTTGAGTATAAGGAGGAGGTGTAACATATGGCAGCGCGTAATACATATTTTGAAGATGAAGTGATAGTTAAGAAGATTGATATAAAGCAGTTCGGAAGAACGCTCAGGTACATTATACCTTATAAAAAGGTATTTATGCTTGTAGGCTTCCTTATGTTTGTGGCTGCCGGAGTTTCGCTTGTATCCCCATTGCTTATTAAGGAGATAATCAATAATGTCGTTGTTAATGAGGATTACAGGGAACTTGCTGTTATTGTGGCAGGGCTTGTTGTATTAGCCGGTATAGAGATTGCAATTAACTTTGCACATCAGAGGCTTATGGGTAAGGCTGGCCATAACATAATTGCAAATATACGTGAGGAGATATTTAAAAAGCTGCAGCGCCTTCCGTTTGATTTTTTCGATTCAAGGCCTAATGGAAAGATTGTGGTAAGGGTAACGGATTATATAAATGACCTGGCTAATTTCTTTACAAACTATGTACTGCTATTTATGGTCTATATAATCAAGCTTGTCGTAGTAAGTATATTTATGATTACGATCAGTCCTGAACTTACCGGAATTGTATATCTGACTGTTGTGCCGATGATGATATGTGTTATGATACTCCGTTATTCGCTTAGAAAAATGTTTGCATGTCACAGGGCAAAGATATCTAACAGAACCGCATTTATTATTGAATCAATTATGGGTGAAAAGATTGTTAAGAATTATAACCGTATTGAGGAAAATGAACGTATATACATGGATGTCCATGATGACAATATTAAAACATGGATTAAAATCTGTTACAGAAATGAGCTTAACACACCTATTGTAGAGATATTCTGGAGCCTTGGTACCTTGTGTCTGTATGGTGTGTCATTATCGATGATTCTTGGTGGCAATTCAGCTATTGATGCAGGAATAATAGTTGCATTTACTAACTACATGGGATTGTTCAGCGGACCGCTGACTCAGATAGCATTTATCATCCAGCAGCTTGCTTCCGTAAGCTCGAATCTCGAGCATGTATTTGATACAATAGATTACCCGGAGGAGATAATTGACGATTCTGACAGTGTTGTACTTGAAAATGTAAAAGGGCAGATTGATTTTAATGATGTTACATTTGCTTATGAAAAAGGTGATAACATTCTTGAACATTTTGACCTTCATGTAAAACCGGGGGAGACAATCGCACTTGTCGGGCCTACGGGTGCAGGAAAGACAACTGTAATCAATATGCTGACAAGGTTCTATGATGTTGACGCAGGAAGCGTTACAATAGACGGAGTTGATGTGAGGAAGGCAACACTTGAATCCCTTAGGAAAGAGGTCGGTGTGCTTATGCAGGATCCGTTTATTTTCAAAGGAAGCGTGATCGAAAATATACGTTACGGAAGGGAAGATGCGACTGATGAGGAATGTATTGAGGCAGCAAAGCTGATCTATGCTGATAAGTTTATTGAGAATATGCCGGATGGATATTACCATGAGCTTGAAGAGCGTGGAAACGGATTATCAGCCGGGGAAAAACAGCTTATAAGTTTTGCTAGGATTATCCTTAAAAACCCATCAGTCATAATCCTTGATGAGGCAACAAGTGCAATTGATACAGAGACTGAGATGCTTATTAAGAAAGCACTGGATATTGTTATAGAGAATAAAACAGCATTTATAGTTGCTCACCGACTGTCAACAATACGTAATTCAGACAGAATTCTGTATATTTCCAATAAAGGAATTATGGAGCAGGGTACACATGAGGAGCTTATGGAGCTTAAGGGTTTATATTATCAGCTTAATTAGGAGGTGCCGCATTTGGCAGGAAGCATCCGCGAGATAGCAAAGATATGCGGAGTATCAGAGGGTACTGTTGACCGTGCGCTGAATAACAGGAGTGGCATTAAGGAGTCAACTAAAAACAGAATTCTTGAAGTTGCAAGGGAGCTTAATTACCAGCCTAACCATCTTGCAAGATGCCTTGCCACAGGGCGTACGAATACAATAGGTGTAGTATGTATCAACATGGCAGACACATTTTTTTCAACGCTTTTAGAGGCGATAGAAGCAGCAGCCAAGAAGAAAGGGTATTTTGTTACACTTGTGCTTACACACAACTGTATACAGGAAGAGCTTAATGGTATCAGATATCTTATTAACCGGGGAGTGGATGGTATTATACTGTTTCCGGTTGCCGGCGGTACGGAGTATGTTAATATGCTTAAGGGCTATAACATTCCGATAGTCACAATCTATAACCGGATATCAGATACATTTCCGCATATAGATGTTGATGGTTATGAGAGCATGAGAAATGCCGTAGCATTTATACACGGCAAAGGTTATGGCAGTATTGCCTATCTTGATATAAACTTTGCCAGGGCAAAAGAGGCAGGTATTAATATCTATTCATTTGAAAGGCGGAGGGCAGGATACAGGCAGGCTGTTACGGAGCTGGGTCTTCAATCTGAGATAATTGAGGATTATGACAGGGATAATGTGTTAGATTATATCAGGAATAATAAAAAGATGAAGTGTGCGATATTATGTGCGTATGATAATCTGGCAATCAGGGTTTTAAGTATGTGCCGTCTGGAAGGTCTGTCAGTTCCCGGGGATGTTGGCCTTATGGGATTCAATAATCAGTCGGTGCTGAATGATATATATCCGCGGATATACTCAATTGACTGTAATATTGATGAGATTGGAAAAACTGCATTTGGGAAACTGTTCCGGCTTATTAACAGTGCAAAGGACCGTGGAAATGAGACCGGGATAGAAGATTCGGTGATAGAATATTCGTTTTCGGAAGGGGAGACGTTGTAAAAAAACCGGAAGTAACACTAAAAACAGCTATGGACACATCGTTGGAATATGGAGTGTCCATAGCTGTTTTGTTATGTTTTATTACAGAATCATATATAAACTGACGCAACAACCAATTAATAGAAAATAATTACTTGTTGTTCTTTTCAACCTCTGCCATCTTCATAGCACGTACCTTGCATGAAAGTCCGAAGAGATTGATGAAGCCTTCAGCGTCATGGTGGTCATAGAGGTCACCTGTTGTGAATGAAGCAATGCTCTCATTGTAGAGTGAATATGGTGATGTTGTACCGGCCTTGATGATGTTGCCTTTGTAGAGCTTGAACTTAACTTCGCCGGTAACATACTTCTGGGTTGATTCGATAAATGCCTGGACAGCCTCACGAAGTGGTGTAAACCACTTGCCTTCGTAAACAATATCGGCAAGCTTATTACCCATATCCTTCTTCATTGTGTATGTATCACGGTCAAGGATAAGCTCCTCAAGCTGCTGGTGGGCTTCCATAAGGATAGTTCCACCCGGAGTCTCATATACACCTCTCGACTTCATGCCAACAACACGGTTCTCAACGATATCAACGATACCGATTCCGTGCTTTCCGCCAAGTTCGTTAAGTGTTCTGATGATATCAGATACCTTCATCTCTTTGCCGTTAACACTCTTAGGTACTCCGCCTTCAAATGTCATTGTTACATATTCGTCTTCATCAGGTGCTTTCTCAGGTGTTGTACCGAGAACAAGAAGGTGATCGTAGTTAGGCTCATTAGCAGGATCCTCAAGCTCAAGACCCTCGTGGCTTATATGCCAGAGATTACGGTCACGGCTGTAGCTTGAATCTGCTGAGAATGGAAGATGGATTCCATGCTGCTTACAGTATTCAATCTCTTCCTCACGGGAGTTCATTGTCCACTTGTCACTTCTCCATGCAGCTATAATCTTAAGATCCGGGGCAAGTGCTTTAATTCCAAGCTCAAAACGTATCTGGTCATTTCCTTTTCCTGTAGCACCATGGCAGATTGCTGTAGCTCCCTCTTTACGTGCAATCTCAACAAGTCTCTTGGCAATTACCGGTCTTGCCATTGATGTTCCAAGAAGATACTTATTCTCATATATTGCATTTGCCATTACGCATGGAACAATATACTCATCACAGAACTCATCTGTAACATCTTCAATATAAAGCTTGGTTGCACCGGAAAGCTTGGCTCTCTCTTCAAGATCATCAAGCTCTTCTCCCTGTCCGCAGTTGATGCAGCAGCATACTACATCATAATCAAAGTTCTCCTTAAGCCATGGAATGATAGCTGTAGTATCAAGTCCACCGGAATAAGCAAGAATTACTTTTTCCTTCATAATGTATGACCTCCTTAAATTATAGTAAATATTATATAAATTCAACCACATCTAAATATACACTAACAGACACCATATTGCAACATTTGAATAATGAAGTTGCACATTTTTGTGTTAAATAATATAATAATGTCTGGGTCACAATCCTGCCATATATCCGCATATCGCAGGATTATTATATGAATGGATAAAAATGTGATAGTGAAAAAATATAAATGATAATGAGGATTCACATTAAAATTAATATAGGAGGTAGAAAATGTCAATTATTAACAAAAAACCATATAGGATCATATCAAAAGAATATCTTGCAGATGATATTGTAAGTATGTGGATAGAGTCCGGGGATATTGCTGCGCAGGCGAAGCCGGGGCAGTTTGTATCGGTATATACAGACAGTAAAAGTGAGCTTTTGCCACGTCCGATCAGTATATGTGATTATGATACAAAAAAAGGTGCGATAAGACTTGTATTCCGTATAGCAGGAAAAGGAACAGCGGAGCTTGCTGCAAAGGAGCCTGGAGAATATGCAGCTGTACTTGGACCTCTCGGTAACGGATATGCGGATGTAACCGCAGATTTTGACAGCAGTAAGAGAGCACTTATCATCGGTGGTGGAATTGGTATACCCCCAATGCTTGGACTTGCGGAGCACCTTAAGGCTGATAATAAGGTTGTGCTTGGCTACAGGGATGTATTATTCATGAATGAAGAATTTGAGCCATATGGTGATGTGTATATCGCATCTGAGGATGGAAAGCATGGAACTAAGGGAAATGTAATAGATGCAGTCAAAGCCAATGATATCAGGGCAGATGCAATATTTGCATGCGGACCAATGCCGATGCTTAAAGGTATCAAGGCGTATGCAGAGGAAAATGGAATACCGGCATGGGTGTCACTTGAAGAGAAGATGGCGTGTGGAATAGGTGCCTGCCTTGCCTGTGTATGTAAGTCAGCAGATATTGATTCGCACAGCATGGTACACAATAAGAGGATATGCAAGGATGGACCTGTATTTAATGTTAAGGAGGTAGATTTCTCATGAATATGAAAGTAAATATTGCCGGAGTTGAGATGAAGGTTCCGGTAACAACTGCTTCCGGAACATTTGGTTCGGGAATGGAATATGGCGAATTCGTTGATCTTTCAAGGCTTGGTGCTGTTACAACAAAGGGAGTTGCCAACGTTCCGTGGCCTGGTAATCCAACCCCCAGAATAGCAGAGACGTATGGTGGGATGATTAATGCCATCGGACTCCAGAATCCGGGGATAGACTTATTTATCAAGAGGGACATTCCGTATCTTAAGCAGTTTGATACTAAGATCATAGTAAATGTATGCGGAAAGTCGTTAGACGATTATGTTGAAGTTGTAGAGCGTCTTGGTGATACCGGCGTTGATATGCTTGAGATAAACATATCATGTCCTAATGTAAAGGAAGGCGGAATTGCATTTGGTACTAATGCAGCTGCTATTGAGCAGATAACGTCAGCGGTTAAAAAGGCTGCAAAGCAGCCTGTAATAATGAAGCTCAGTCCTAATGTCACAGATATAACAGAGATGGCCCGTGCAGCCGAGAGCGGTGGGGCAGATGCATTATCGCTTATCAATACTATCACCGGAATGAAGATAGACATTAAGCGAAGATGCTTTGCAGTTGCCAATAAGACAGGGGGGCTTTCAGGCCCTGCCATCAGACCGGTTGCAGTAAGAATGGTATATCAGGTAAGCCATGCAGTGAAACTCCCAATTATTGGCATGGGAGGAATCGCATGTGCTGAGGATGCACTTGAATTTATTATGGCGGGTGCCAGTATGGTAGCTGTCGGAACAGCTAACTTTAACAATCCCGGTGCTACGATAGAGATTATTGAAGGAATTGAGGATTATATGAGAGAGTATCATGTAGATGACATTAATGAGCTTATCGGATGCGTTTGATTGTTTCCGGCAGAATATAAGGAAACATAATTAAATAATAACAGGAGACATAGTACATGAGCCTTGTTGTAATAGAGAATTTATCAAAATCATACACCGGGAGGAAGCTGTTTGATGATGTGTCATTCAGTATCAATGAAAGTGAAAAGATAGGATTAATAGGAATAAACGGAACAGGAAAGTCCACACTACTTAAGATTGTCGCCGGAATCAGTGAAGCTGACAACGGAAGTATTGTAAAGCGCAGAAACCTGTATATAAGGTATCTGCCGCAGAATCCTGAGTTTGTAAAGGGTGATACGGTTATTGAAAGTATCATAAGGGATAACATGGAGGAGCCACAGTTTTCTTCTGAAGAGGAAATTGCCGCAGCCGCTAAAAGCATATTGACAAGGCTTGGAATATATGACTTTGACCGGAAGACAGACAACCTTTCCGGTGGGGAGAAGAAAAGAGTGGCTCTTACAAGTGTTCTGTTATCTACGGCAGACCTGCTTATTCTGGATGAGCCTACCAACCATCTTGACAGCAGTATGGCAGACTGGCTTGAGGATTATCTGAAAAGGTTCAGGGGTGCATTGCTGCTCATTACACATGACAGATATTTTCTTGACAGTGTAACTAATAGAATTGTTGAACTTGATAAAGGACAGCTCTACAGTTACCATACTAATTATGAAGGCTTCGTTGAGCAGAAGGCCAAGAGACTTGATGAGGCAGTTTCGGCAGAAAAAAAGAGACAGAACATTCTCAGGATAGAGCTTGCATGGATGCAGCGAGGGGCAAGGGCGCGTTCAACCAAGCAGAAGGCACATATCGGAAGATATGAGGCACTCAGGGATATGAAAGCCCCGGAACCGGATAAGGATATTGAGATGGAGTCTGTCTATTCAAGGCTAGGAAGAACGACAATAGAGATTAATAATGTAAGCAAATCGTATGGCGGGAAGGTTCTTATCAGGAATTTTACATATGTATTTGGCAATGACGACAGGCTTGGGATAGTTGGTCCTAATGGATGTGGAAAGTCCACACTTCTTAAGATAATAACAGGAATGGCCAGCCCTGACAGTGGTGATGTTACCATAGGGCAGACTGTGAAGATAGGATATTTTTCACAGGAAAATGAACGTATGGATGGCAGTATGCGTGTAATTGACTATATCAGGGATATTGCCGAATATGTGAAGACGAACACAGGTTCTGTAAGTGCAGGCCAGATGCTGGAGAGATTCTTATTCACTCCGGATATGCAGTATACGGTAATTGATAAGCTTTCCGGAGGGGAAAAAAGAAGGTTATATCTTCTTAGTGTGCTTATGTCAGCACCTAATGTTCTTATACTTGATGAGCCGACTAATGACCTTGATATCAGGACGCTCACAATACTTGAAAGTTATCTGGATAACTTTCAGGGAATTGTAATTACGGTATCACATGACCGTTATTTTCTCGACAGGGTTGTAAGAAGGATACTTGCATATTCCGGTGATGGGGTGATTGAACAGTACGAGGGAGGATTTACGGATTACCAGGTAGGATATGCCCTGAAGCACCCGGGGGATAATGGAGGCAGTATTCAGTCCCCTGGCATTAAGAATAGCAATAAGCCAGATACAGATGTACCGGGAGCCGGTTCAAAGGCTGCCGGAGGTAACAGAAGCCACAGTAAGAAGCTTAAGTTCTCATATAAGGAGCAGCGTGAGTGGGACACGATTGAAGAAGACATTGAGAAGCTGGAAAAGAAAATTGAAGGGCTTGATGCAGATATAATCAGGTGCGCAACGGATTTTGTGAGGCTTAATGAACTGACGGCAGAAAAAGAGGAAGCAGGGAAGTATCTTGAAGAAAAGATGGAGAGATGGGAATATCTCAGTAATCTGGCAGAGGAGATAGAGAAAAGCAGGGGATAGGGCAGCCTGGGTATTGCTGGCCATGCGATAATTTCGCAGGTCATGAAATATGGAAATATTGATTTTAGTGTATGTACATGGTATACTTTTAGGGATGTTGACATGAGGTTCAACAATAATACGGATATACAGATCAGGAGGCAGACATGATAAGATTAAGTAATGGCGGTGCATATCTTATTAATGGTACAGAGGTAATTGAAGACAGTGCATCAGCAGCAGAACAGATTCAGTCAATGACAGGGGCTTGCGTAACTAAGGAAGAAGCAGCCAGAGGAACAATGGCATATTCGATTCTTGAGAAGCATAATGTGTCAGGTAACATGGAGGAGCTTCAGATTAAGTTTGATAAGCTTACATCACATGATATTACATTTGTAGGAATTATTCAGACAGCAAGAGCTTCAGGACTTGAGAAGTTTCCTATTCCGTATGTTCTTACTAATTGCCACAACAGCCTGTGTGCGGTCGGTGGGACAATTAATGAAGATGACCATGTGTTTGGTCTGTCATGTGCTAAGAAGTATGGTGGAATATATGTTCCTCCGCATCAGGCTGTCATTCACCAGTTTGCAAGGGAGATGCTTGCAGGCGGAGGTAAGATGATACTTGGCTCTGACAGCCACACAAGATATGGTGCGCTTGGCACAATGGCAGTCGGGGAGGGAGGACCGGAGCTTGTTAAGCAGCTTCTTTCCAAGACATACGATATTAAGATGCCGGGTGTCGTAGGTGTCTATATGACAGGTGCCCCTGCAAAGGGTGTCGGACCTCAGGACGTTGCACTTGCGATTATCAAGGCAGTATTTGCTAACGGATATGTCAATAATAAGGTAATGGAATTCGTTGGACCGGGTATTGCATCACTTAGTGCTGATTTCAGGATCGGTGTTGATGTAATGACTACAGAGACAACCTGTCTGTCATCGATATGGAAGACAGATGATGAGATTAAGGAATTCTATGAGATTCATGGAAGAAGTGAAGATTATGAGTGCCTTAATCCGGCTGATGCTGCATACTATGATGGTATGGTATATGTTGAGCTTGATAAGATTAAGCCAATGATCGCCATGCCTTTCCATCCAAGCAATGCATATACAATTGAAGAGCTTAATGCTAATCTTATGGATATCCTTGATGACTGTGAGAAGAAGGCGCTTGTAAGCCTTGATGGCCAGGTTGAGTATTCTCTCAAAGATAAGGTCAGGGATGGCAGGCTTTATGTAGAGCAGGGAATCATTGCCGGATGTGCCGGTGGCGGATTTGAAAATATATGTGCCGCAGCTGATATCCTTAAGGGCAGAAGCATTGGAGCTGATGAATTTACACTCAGCGTATATCCTGCAAGTACACCGATATATATGGAGCTTGCAAAGAACGGACGTCTTGCTGACCTTCTTGAGACAGGTGCGATTGTTAAGACTGCATTCTGCGGACCTTGCTTTGGTGCGGGAGATACCCCGGCTAACAATGCATTCAGTATCAGGCATTCGACAAGGAACTTCCCTAACAGAGAGGGGTCAAAGCTCCAGAATGGCCAGATATCTTCAGTTGCACTTATGGATGCACGTTCAATTGCTGCAACTGCGGCTAACAAGGGCTTCCTTACAGCAGCTACGGATATTGATGTAGAATTTACGTCGCCTAAGTATCATTTTGACAGCACAATATATGCTAACAGGGTATTTGACAGCAAGGGAGTTGCAGACCCGGATGTAGAGATTAAGCTTGGACCTAATATCAAGGACTGGCCTGCAATGATAGAGCTTACGGATAATATCATGCTTAAGGTTGTATCAGAGATACATGATCCTGTTACGACAACAGATGAGCTTATCCCATCAGGAGAGACTTCATCATACCGCTCTAATCCGCTCGGACTTGCTGAGTTTGCACTTTCACGTAAGGATCCTGAGTATGTTGGAAGGGCAAAGGCTGTAAGGGAAGTTGAGACAGCAAGACAGAATGGGGCATCACCTGCTGATTCAGAATTTGGGGATGCTTACAGGGTAGTAACAGCAGATGACAGATTTAAGGACATAGATATTGATACAGTTGGTCTTGGAAGTACAATATTTGCAGTCAAGCCGGGTGATGGTTCTGCGAGGGAGCAGGCTGCATCATGCCAGCGTGTACTTGGCGGACTTGCCAATATAGCTAATGAGTATGCAACTAAGAGATACCGCTCCAACCTTATCAACTGGGGAATGCTTCCTTTCATATATGCAGGTGACCATGAAAAGCTTCCATTTGCCAATGGAGATTATATATTCATACCGGGAATTGCAGATGCTGTTAAGAAGCATGTGGATACGGTTAAGGCGTATGTTGTCAGGGATTCACTTGTTGAGTGTGAGTTTACACTTGGTAATCTTACAGATGATGAGAGAGAGATTATCCTTAAGGGTTGTCTTATCAACTACAACAGGGCGTAAGATATTTGAAAATAATATAAAATTATAGAAGCGGATATGTAAAATATAATATAACAGATGACATTTAAATATGCTCACGTTAAATGACTGGTGCTGAATTGATGGCAGGTCTGATAACGTGGGCATTATTTTTTTGTTCCGGCGGAGTTAATGGGGCAGATACAGGTCTGCCTGCATCCGACGGATTATTTAACCGCTTTTGCATATTCGCGCAATATAATAAGTGCTGAATCACGTTTGTTTGTTGGAATTGAGTCGATAATGTGTAAAATATTGCGGGTTGCAATGTTATCATTATCACCAAACACAACGTAATCAGCACTGTAATTGGCCGCCTGACAGATTTTTTTAAGTGTTTTAACAGTTAAACTTTTTTTGCCAAGTTCTATCGCGGAAAGAAAACTGTCAGAAATATCACAAAGTTCGCTGAATTGTTCCCTTGTCATGTTAAGAGACTCTCTGATGTTACGAATCCGTGTACCAACTTCAAGGTTGTAATCGTTATTATTAATATTATTCATTGCTCTTCTTTCATAATTTAATTGAATAATTCTGTTACAAAGTCTAAAAAATCATTATTGATAAAACAATATTACATGATATAATCCCATCTTTGACAGTTAGAAATGTATAAAATGGCTACATCACCAGTAAACATGGGCGTTGTAGCCATTTTTCTTTTCGTAACGATATGTGCTATATTATGATTTTTTGATTTAATCTGTTTGGTTTCTTTAATAATTGTTCTCATAGATGACTTGGTAATAAATTTATAATACGTTCTGAAACCAAATTTTCTATGCAATGCATCGGTTAATTCTGTCCTTTTATAAGATGGAATATATCCACTTGGAGGAATCTGTCAATGATGATCTTGAACATTTGGAAACTTCAAAAGATAATGATGCAAAGACTGGACACAAAACAGCGGATACTTCTTTCTTCGGATATAAAACACATATAGCTATGACGGAGGAACAAATTATTACAGCCGCGACCATTACCAGTGGTGAAAAAACAGACGGAAAAGAATTACCAGCTTTGGTTCGGAAAAGCAGAGCTGCTGGAATGAAAGTTGAAACTGTGATTGGTGACAAAGCCTATTCAAGTAAGGAAAATATTGATGCTGCAAAGGATAATCATTATGAACTTATCTCCCAGTTAAACAGTATTGTTAGTGTATCAAAAAGATGAGTGTGCGGACAGATACGGATTATTATCTACTTACGGAAAAAGTAATTGAGAGGAGCGGCGAGTCTTGATATAATTAAAATATAGTGATTTTGAAAAAAGTTTATAATTTCTCGCTAAAATGGTAAAAATGAAATTGTGACACCACTGGTGTCACAAATTAGCTGGACGAATCACTTGCTGATAATGTCTGGATGCAAGATAGATGAGGAAAAGGAGTTCTATATCCGTCTATGTATCAAGGAAAACTATTCTAAAAGACAGCTGGAGAGACAGTTGGATAGTGGATATTATGAAAGATATATGTTATCAAAGGAAACTATGTTACCAGAATCAGTTAAAAAGTTGGGAGAAAACCCATTTTTGGATTCCTATGTTATGGAATTTTTGGATTTGCCAAATGAGTTTCATGAGAATGATTTGCGAAAAGCTTTAATCAGAAACATGAAAGATTTTATTTTGGAATTAGGAGCCTACTAATAAAAAGTCAAGTACTTTTTGAAGAAATTTAAGAATTGAAAAATAGGCACAAGAAATAGGCTACCC
>CAKSBI010000017.1 GCA_934437985.1 uncultured Lachnospiraceae bacterium | reverse complement strand
TTGCATCAGCCAGCACCTTGGTATTACCTGTTAAGCTGCTATAAACGATGGAATATTTTTTATTCTTCATATCATGTACCATTGGTTTCGTGCTATTTTTATGCCAGTTATTATTGAATTTTCAAGGTGCATAGGCACTTATTCAAGTGCGAAGTTTGAGTTGTTAATAAAAAAAATAATAATCAAAGTGTGTACAGAACGTCACCATATATAACAATGGAACCATCGGCTGTACCGGTACAGACAGCAGCACCAACCCCTGTGCCGACTGTGTCACCTTCGCCAAGACCAACATATGCACCTAATTTTTACCCAATGATAATACAGGGTGTAATCATCAGTGCAGAGGAAACGGATGATGGGGGCATTACATATATCTGCTTGAATTCTCTGAGAAATACTCACTAACGAAAATGAGGGAATTTTTTAAGGACTGTAGTAATGTAAGCAGAATACAGATTAATTCATTCCGTAAAATAAAAGAAAATATAAATGAAAGTGTAGAAATTGTTCTCAATCAAAGTAACCTGCCATATAAAGTTATTGACGATTCTACAGTTGAGGTTTATAACTTTTACAGATAATTATGTAAACAGCCCCGGTAATTTTCATATTACCGGGGCTGTAGTGGTAATTGAAAGGCGGGGAAAGAATGCTTTTTAAGAAAGAGCATGGAAAAATAAATAAATATGAAACAAATGCTAATATATGTATAAAACAACCCGTAAATATTGACATATAGTGATGATAAATGATAGAATTTAACAAATGATAGTGAAAGGTGGTGAAAGAATGTATAATAAATTAATGTATGCAGAGAAGAAAATTGAAAAAAGGAGAGACTATATAATTTGATACAGCGTATTATATTTAATTACAATTATTGCCTGTACGTTTTTGGGATAGCTATAGGGGGAGGGTATGATGTTAAAGATATATTTAAAGAAAATATTAACCAGCAGAATTTTTTGGCTTGTTATAGTCATTAATATAATCACCTTGATTATTGGAGGCTGGTACGATATTGTACAGGGTGTTGAAGAATCTGCATTACATTTGTTCAGATATTCGTCAAATTTCGGGATTGGAATTATTGTTTCTTTAATATTGTATGCTTTCCCCTTTTTGTATATATTTTGTGGGGAGATAAGCGGTAATGTGACAAAGTATCAGTTGATTCGTTATGGAAATAAAGGATATTTTATTATTCAGAGTCTTGCAGCTGTCATATCGGTTATCCTATTATCGATAGTTACTTTAACATTATTTTCGATGGCAGCAGCTACATGTTTTCAAAAAACAATTGAGATAACATCATCGGAAATGGAATCTTATAGTCAGAACTGGTATTGGAATCATGGTGTGGATACAACGCTGCGTTTATATATATTGAGTGGAGTATCCTATGTATTATTGTTAATGCCGTGCGTTATGTTTGCAATAGTCTCATCGTTATATATAAAAAATAAATACCTGATATATGCAATGCCTTATGTATTTTTCAGGCTTACCCAGATTATCAGTGGTCTCACGGGCAATCTGGATATTGATTTGAGCAATACATATATTGGGGCAATATATGTGAAAAGTGGATATCATATGTTATATTGCATTTTATATCCGGTTGTGTTAACAGTAGTATTTGCAGTTTATTATATATTTATAAGAAAAAGGAGGCTGCTTAATGGGCGTGTATAGTAAAGCGGCCAGATTATTAAGGATTACGTTGCAAAGGGAAATGAGGAATCCCCTTATATATATTGTTTATCTGATGGTTATATTGCTGATTTTCAATACATTTTCCGGAGTTGCAATATGGTTAGCTGATAATAACGATAAGCTAAATGTTTTTGAACTTTATATTATGTTTGGAGAGTCTGATTATACACATGTAATATATGTACTGGGAATAGTCCTGCTGGCATGTGGAAGGACTGTGTATAACAGGAGCTCTATGTACTATCTGATGAGAATGGATAAAAAGAGCTGGATATATGGTAATGTAATGTATATTATCCTTACATCAGTAATATACAACATAATCATCTTGTATGTGCTGATTCTTCTTTGCCGTGGATATATAACGCTTGACGGCTCATGGAGTAATGCATTGTATGAGGCTTGTGTAAAAGATCCGATGGCAATTAATATAGATGGAGTTGTACAAGCATCATCATTTAGATTGTTCTTTCCATATAATCCCAATGTGGTTGGATTTATTAAATTGATTCTAATGGTACTTGAGGGAATAATCTGTGGAATGATTATGATGATATTTACAATGAAAAACAGAGCGTATTACGGAATAGCCATTATATTTGCAAGTCAATTCTGCCAGCTGCTGATTAATGCGGAATTTGGAAAAAAGAAATTAATAGCAAAAATATGGAATACGGTTGTTCCTGTCAGATATTTTTGGATGAGTGAGTTATTCAATAATGGTTTGGATTTGGAAGTGCTGCTTTCAATAGTATATTTAATAATGGTTTTGATGTTTCTAATGTATATAATTAGAAGAATTAATGTAGAATATGATTTCTGGAAGGATGAATAAAGATAAGGAGGAGAAGATGATGGTAAAGAGAAAAAGATTGATTAAAATATGCACATATATACTAATGCTGGATGTGATGATCTGTACAGCCGGATGTTCATTAAGAAGCCATAAGCGTGAGAATACACAGAAGCAGACCGAAAAAACTGATGACGATAATGGACAGGGCAAGACCGAAAAAGCAGATAATGAACAGGAACAGGGTTTAGAGACAGCAGATGTTGAGTATGATTTTGGTGATGAGATTGTGGAATATTCATGTTCATACATAAATGTATCTCCAGATAAAATAGTACGTGATTTTATAAAGGAGCCATATGATGAATTAGAGACAAAGACTGAGGAAGATGATGAATTTGTAATTAAATATTACACTGGAAAAGACCGGTCATATAATGTGGCATATTCAAAGGATAAACGATCGTTTTCGTTATACAGGGAGGATAATAAAAGTAAAAAAATTAAAAAGACAGATGTAAGTGATGCAGATAAAATAGCAGAAGAGTATATAAAAAAATTAGGGTATGATGTTACATTGAAAAAGGAAAGAGTAGACCGGATAGATGAATATGAAATTATAGTCGGTTATGGATTTTCAAAAGAAGGAAATTATATAATAGGTAACAGAAATTATGAACCTTATTTTTTTTCAGGGTGGGCAACCCTGAAAGTTGAGAATGGTGAAGCTATTTCTTTTTATGTTGTAAATGTTCCGGGAGAATTGACCAGGGAGAATGTTATAAAGAGAACAGACTTGATTGATGAGAATGAAATGTTAAACAGTATTGCTTCATCACCGAAATATTCTTTTTTTGGTGAAAATAACATTGCAAAAAAAGTATCTATAGCTTATCAGCCGGAAACGCAAAAGAATGGTAAAATAAAGTTAAAGCCATTATTTCAGGTGTTTTTTAATAAAAATACTGAAAATGAGATAATGAATGATGCTATGTTAATTGACCCTAAAAGCGGTATTGTCTTAGATTAAGATTATGGGGGGAGAGAAAATGGATACGGCAGATAGACGTATGGTGATACAGGTAAATGGAGTTTCAAAAGCATTTAAAGATAATAATGTTCTTGTTGACGTTAATATGAATGTCGAAAAGGGAAGCATATGTGGACTTATCGGACGAAATGGTTCGGGAAAGACTTTGCTTATGAAAATTATATGCGGATTTGCCAAAGCGGATAGGGGGGAGGTTTATGTAAATGGAGATCAAATTGGCAGGGATATTGATTTCCCCAAAGATACAGGCATAATTATTGAGAATCCGGGATTTATTCCGTATATGTCAGGATATGATAACCTTGTCAGTCTGAGTTCAATAAGTGGAAAGGTTAATAAGGAAGGAATTTTGCAGTGCATGGAGTTTGTGCAGTTAGATCCGGATGATAAAAAGCATGTATCGAAATATTCCCTCGGAATGAGACAAAGACTGGGAATTGCACAGGCAATAATGGAAAATCCATCAATACTGATTCTTGATGAGCCTATGAATGGGTTGGATAACCAGGGAGTTGATGAAATGCGAAAATTATTCTTGAAACTTAAAGAAGATGGAAAAACTATATTGTTTGCCAGTCATAACAGAGAGGATATAAGCGTATTATGTGATAGATTATATGAAATTGATATGGGAAAATTACAGGAAAAAGATCAGCATATTACATGGCAGGTATAAGCATCGGTGTTTAAGAGCCCGAAAGCAGCGCAGTAGTGATAAAAATGTGTATATTATAAAAATTCATGGTGAAAATTATTTTTACCATGAATTTTTTGGGTTAATTATATTAGAACGGTTGTATCATTATCCGCTGGCCGCCTTGACATCTGTTCCTTATATAAGCTAAACTATAAAATTAAGGCAGTATGCATATATGGAATGAGGAATAACCTGGGAGGATTAAGTTAATCATGTATATTATAGTAGGACTTGGCAATCCGGGGCGGGAATATGCCGGAACAAGACACAATATCGGATTTAATGTTGTTACAAGGATTGCGGATGATCATAATATTTCGCTTAATATAAAGGAGCACAAGGCAATTTGTGGTAAGGGCTTTATCAATGGACAGAAGGTTCTGCTTGCGCTTCCACAGACTTATATGAACTTAAGCGGTGAGGCTGTAAGGGCACTTGTAGATTATTATAAGATAGATCCTGAAGAAGAACTGATCGTCATATATGACGATATCAGCATGGACGTTGGAAGAATAAGGATGAGAGCGAAAGGCAGTGCCGGCGGACATAATGGAATCAAGAATATCATTGCGCACCTTGGTACGGATGTATTTGCGAGAATTAAGATTGGCGTAGGTGCAAAGCCTGCAGGATGGGACCTTAAGGATCATGTGCTTGGCAGATTTTCTGATGAAGATAATAAGAAGATGCGGGAGATTCTCGGTGAGGGTGCTGCAGCATGCTGTGACTATATAAGCTATGGAATGCAGGAAGCAATGAATAAGCATAATAATTAGCAGAATAATGCAAAGTAATACTGAGATTTGATGAGATTTGAGAGGAAATAAGTTGAAGACATTAAGAGAGCCATTAAATGAGCTTGCCGAATTCAGAGAGGCTGAAGATTATCTGAAAAAGGGAAAAACCCCGGTGTTAATATCAGGAGTACTTGACACTGAAAAATGTCATGTTATAGATGGACTTGGGGAAAAGTACCGCTACAAAGTAATAATTACGCACAGTGAGAATAAGGCAAGGGAATTATATGATGATATGCGGCTGTATGGTAGAAATGTATATATATATCCGGCAAAGGATGTAATATTCTACAGTGCAGACGTTCATGGTTATGCCATTGTACAGGAACGGATACAGGTAATAGAGAAGCTTATTAATGGTGAAGAAGCTGTTATAATAACAACTCTTGATGCAGGAATGGAATCTTCGGTTCCTATAGAATATCATAAGCAGCATAAGACCGTATTAAGGGTTGGGGACGAGATGGAGCTTGGAACACTTAAAAAGGAGCTTACGGCAATTGGCTATGAAAATGTAAGCCAGGTGGAGTCGCCGGGGGCATTTGCCGTAAGAGGTGGAATACTTGACATATTTCCGCTCACAGAAGAAGTTCCATACAGAATAGAATTCTGGGGAGACGAGATCAACCTTATACATTCATTTGATGTACTCAGCCAGCGTTCGGTTGAGGAGGTTGATGAGCTTACGGTGTATTCTGCTTCGGAGGTAATGGTTGATGAGGACAGGATACTTTCGGGACTTGCAAAGATTGGTGATGATATAAAAATATATGCTGATAAGTTCAGAAAGAAAAATGAACTTGAAGAGGCACGAAGGCTTGAGCTTTCGTATGAGCAGCTTAAGGAAAATGTTGAGTATTATCAGGGCATGGCAGGGCTTGAAAGCTATGTGCGCTATTTTTATGAAGATACGGAATCATTTTTTGAATATTTTCCGGAGGACACATTATATGTGTTAGACGAGCCTAACCGCTGCTATGAACATGCGGAGGCAATACAGTATGAATTCAGTGAAAGTATGAAGAGCCGTCTTGAAAAAGGATATATCCTGCCGGCACAGATGGATATTTTATATACGGTGGATGAGGTATATGCAAAGCTTGCCGCGAGAAGGCTTATAATGCTGTCTGCGATGGACAATGCCCCAAAGCATATTGAACCTGTGAGTATATGCTCGCTTTATGTCCAGGCTGTGCGTTCGTATAACAGCAACTTTGATATAATGGTCAGCGACCTTGAGAGGTGGATGAAGAATAACTACAGGGTTCTTGTTCTGTCTCCTTCAAGGACAAGGGCCAGGAGACTTAGTGAAAACCTTCGCTCATATGAACTGCCGGCATTTTATGAAGATAATATGGAGCGTGTGGTCAATAAAGGTGAGATAATGGTTGCGTATGGAGCAATCCATAAGGGCTTTGAGTATCCTCAGATAAGATTTGCCGTTATATCGGAAGCAGATATATTTGGGGAGAAAAAAACCAAGAAAAAGCGTAAAAAATACAACGGAGCGTCTATTAATAATTTTTCTGAGCTTAATATCGGGGATTATGTGGTTCATGAAAATCATGGTCTTGGTATATACCGTGGTATTGAAAAGATAGAAGTTGATAAGGTTATCAAGGATTACCTTAAGATAGAATATGCAAAGGAATGTGTTCTGTATGTACCTGCTACCGGGCTTGAGGTACTGCAGAAGTATGCGGCAGTCGATTCCGGGGGCAGGAAGCCTAAGCTTAATAAGCTTAACTCTCCGGAATGGAGTACAACTAAGGCAAGGGTGCGTTCAGAGGTTAAGGATATAGCGGCTGACCTTGTGAAGCTGTATGCAAAACGCCGGGAAAAGACAGGGTTTGCGTATGGAGAAGATACGGTATGGCAGAGGGAATTTGAGGAAATGTTCCCATATGAAGAGACAGAGGATCAGCTTACCGCAATAGAGGACACAAAGCGTGATATGCAGAGCTCCCGCATTATGGACAGGCTTATATGTGGTGACGTTGGCTATGGCAAGACGGAGATTGCAATACGTGCCGCATTTAAGGCAGTTTCTGAAAGCAAGCAGGTAGCATATCTGGTGCCTACGACAATACTTGCGCAGCAGCATTATAACACATTTGTACAGAGAATGAAGGATTACCCGGTAAGCATTGAGATGTTGTCAAGGTTCAGGACGCCTTCAGAGGTTAAAAAGACAATTGAGAGACTTAAAAATGGAACACTTGATATAGTTATCGGAACTCACAGGCTGCTGTCAAAGGATGTTGAATTCAGGGATCTTGGTCTTTTGATCGTGGATGAGGAGCAGCGTTTTGGTGTAAGCCATAAGGAGAAGATCAAGCAGATGAAAGAGAATGTAGATGTTCTTACGTTATCTGCAACACCAATACCGAGAACACTTCACATGAGCCTTGTCGGTATAAGAGATATGAGTGTACTTGAAGAGCCTCCAATGGACAGGCTTCCGGTCCAGACATTTGTACTTGAACATAATGAGGAGATAATAAGGGAAGCTATTAACAGGGAGCTTGCAAGGGGTGGACAGGTATACTATGTATACAACAGAATCAATAATATAGACGTAATAGCCAATATGATAGCAAAGCTTGTGCCGGAAGCAAGTGTTGTGTATGCACATGGCAGGATGAGTGAACGTGCACTTGAACAGATTATGTTTGATTTTATCCATGGTGATATAGATGTGCTTGTTTCAACTACAATTATTGAGACAGGACTTGATATATCAAACGTTAATACTATCATAATTGATGAAGCAGATAAAATGGGTCTCTCACAGCTCTATCAGCTTAGGGGGCGTGTTGGAAGGTCAAACCGTACAGCCTATGCATTTCTCATGTACAAGCGTGACAAGGTGCTTAAGGAGATTGCTGAGAAGAGGCTTGAAGCTATCAAGGAATTTACAGACCTTGGAAGTGGATTTAAGATTGCAATGCGTGACCTTGAGATAAGAGGTGCAGGAAATCTTCTGGGTGTGGAGCAGCATGGACATATCGATGCAGTAGGGTATGATATGTATTGTAAGATGCTTAATGAGGCAGTGCTTGCACTTAAGGGTGAAGCGGCCGGGCATGCACCGGAATTTGAGACATCCATAGAGATGGAAATTGACGCATATATCCCGGCGTCATACATTAAAAATGAGACACGGAAGCTGGAAATGTATAAGCGTATTGCAGATATAGAAAATGAAACTGAATTACTTGACAGGCAGGATGAACTGCTTGACAGGTTTGGGGATTATCCTGAATCGGTTGGTAATCTTATGCAGATTGCACTTATTAAGGCAATGGCACATGGTGTGTATATTACACAGGTGACCTACAAAAAGGACAGGCTGAATCTTAATAGCAAGAGAACCAATGATATACTTATGTTCAGGCCATATGAAAAGGCACCGTATAATATTAACAATATTCCGGAGCTTCTCAGGGAAACAGGTATGCGGTTTGATAATGAAGGTAAGCCGAAGTTTGTCTATAAGATGTCACCATCAGATGAATTATTTGGCAAGGTAAAGGAACTGTTGGATAAAATGAAGACGTTGCTGGATAAGTAACGCAGATGGAGGAAAAATGAGACGACGTATATGTATCAGGACTATGGCAGTATTGCTGGCATGTGGTATGGCTGTTACGGCAGCAGGATGTTCCGGCCCGTCATCCAAGACCGGTGGTAACGCAGGGCGTGTTGAAAAGGCGGAAAAGGTTGAAAAGCGCAAGCTTGAGTCTGATTCAGTTGTTGTATCAGTAGGGGATGAGACAGCAACATACCGTGAGCTGCTTGTATATATGTATATTCTTAAAACGAGATACCAGGATGTGTTTGGGGATCAGGTGTGGTCATACAAGGTTGACGGAGAGCGCACAATGAGATCAGTTGCAATAGAGCAGGTAGTTAACATGATAACAGAGATGAAGGTTATTTCGAGAAGGGCTGCTGACCTTGGAATTGAGATTTCAAATGACGAAAGAGAAGACATCAGGCAATTCGCACAGACACTGTTAGATAAGGCTGACAAGGCAGATGTAGATTCATATATGCTTGATGTAGACACAATTACAGATGTATATTGTGAAAATGAGACTGCAAATAAAGTATATGATTCATGCATTAATGGGATTGCCACTAATATAAGTGATGAAGATGCAAAACAGATTACTGTCCAGTACATTTATCTCCAGACAAGCGGAAAGAATCAGAGCGGTGTTGATGTGGTCCTTTCACAGGAGGCTGTTGAGGCAAGGCGTGCAGAGGCAAAAGCGCTTCGCAGGAGTGCAAAAAAGGCCACGGATTTCAAAGCATTTGCGCAGGCCAACACAGAAGCTGATGAAGCCCAGATTACATTTGGAAAAGGCGATATGAGTGAAGCCTTTACTAATGCCGCCATGGCATTAATGCCGGGGCAGTTAAGTCCTGTAGTGGAAGCTCCGGAAGGCTTTTATATCATATATTGTGTAAGCAGCAATGAACCTGAGCTTACTGTTAAGAAGAGGGAGGAGCTTATCGCAGAGGCACAGAAGGCTAATTTTGAAAGTCAGTACAGGGAATGGGCAGCAGGTTATGAGGTTGAGGTCAGCCCGCTTGTGCTGTGATAAGTATAAGCCGTATCAATAAGAAAAAAACGGTGGTGGAACAATGGGCAGATTAGTAACAATTCTATTGATTCTTTGTTTAAGTCTTGTACCTGTATCGGTTAATGCAAAGACAGCAACAAGCGGAACAGATGACAATGGTAATATATGGACATACAATAAAAACACCAAGACACTTACATTTACTGGAACTAAAGATATATCAGATTTTGAAATGGATGGTCACTGCCCAGAGCCTTCCTGGTACAGTTGGAGCAAAGAGGCCGAGCATATTGAAATTGAAGAGGGGATAACCGGAATTGGAAAAAGTGCATTTAGTAACTTTATGAATGTCATATCTGTAAAAATACCTGAAAGTGTTGTTATATTGCGGCGAAGTTGTTTTAGTAATAATAACTTTGAAAATATTGAATTACCAGATAGTATTAAATCAATAGAAGATTATGCGTTTTCCGGCTGTTATAGATTAAAGTTCATTGAGTTACCTGAGGGTATAAGCTATATGGGGAGCTTTGAGTTTTGCAAAGCATTGAGAAATATATATATTCCTTCTTCCATAAAAAAATTGGGAAGGGGAATGTTTATAGGGTGTGAGTCCATAATTGATATAAAACTGCCGCCTGATTTAAAAATAATAAAGGCATTTGATTTTGCTGATTGTATTAGATTAAAAAGAATAGATATTCCGGATAAAGTAACTTGTGTTTATATGTCAGCTTTTGCTGGAACAGGATTAAAGAAAATAATTCTTCCTGAAAATGTTACAATAATAAAAAATGGTGACTATGGACAAGAGGTTTTTAAATACAAAAAGGGGGTGGGTTACCCAACCAAAAAACTCCGTGTAATCGAAATCCATTCAAAAAAGTTAAAAAGCATTCAAAAGAACTCTTATTCAGGCCTGTCATCAAAGGTAGTGATAAAGGTACCAAAGTTAAAGAAAAAGAAATACACAAAAATGCTCAGGGGCAGCGGGCTAAGTAAGAAGGTTAAGATAAAAACATTGTAAAATATACTGTTTACAACGCCGCAGCTTGACTTTGCAATTAATAGGTTTATACTAGATACAAATATTTAAACAACAGGAGGTTGATTAATCGTGACAAAGATAGATATTATATCCGGTTTTCTTGGAGCCGGTAAGACAACACTTATTAAAAAGCTTATTGGCGAAGCTCTTGGAAATGAAAAGATTGTTCTTATTGAGAATGAATTTGGTGAGATTGGAATTGATGGTGGATTTCTTAAGGATGCAGGGATTGAGATTACTGAGATGAACTCAGGCTGTATATGCTGTTCACTTGTAGGTGACTTTGGCACAGCGCTTAAAGACGTTATTGATAAGTATTCACCTGAAAGAATTATTATTGAACCATCCGGTGTAGGCAAGCTTTCAGATGTTATGAAGGCAGTTCTTGATGTTAAAGAAAAGGCAGATATTGAGCTTAACAGCACTACAGTTGTAGTTGACTGCCTTAAGGCTAAAATGTATATGAAAAACTTTGGTGAATTTTTTAACAATCAGGTTGAGAGTGCCGGATGCATAATTTTAAGCCGTACACAGAATGCTTCTAAGGAGAAGCTGGATACCTGTATGGCACTTATGCGTGAGCATAATGCAGATGCGGAGATTGTGACAACACCTTGGGATAACATTGAGGGAACTACAATTCTTCATGCTATTGAGCATACTAATACACTTGATGCACTTATTGCTGATGTGAAGTCAGCGCATGATGGGCATGAACATCATCACCACGACGGAGAGTGCTGCCATCACGAGCATGAGCATGACCACGAGCATCATCACGACGGAGAGTGCTGCCATCACGAGCATGAGCATGACCACGAGCATCATCACGACGGAGAGTGCTGTCATCATGACCATGGGCATGAAGGTCATCACCATGCAGATGATGTATTTACAAGCTGGGGAAAAGAGACTGCAAGAGTATATACTGAGGATGAGCTTAAGGAAGCACTTGTTAAGCTTTCGGAGACTGATGAGTACGGAATTATTTTACGTGCAAAAGGCATGATTCCATGTGATAATGGCAAATGGATGTATTATGACCTTACTCCGGGTGAGTATGAGATACGTGAGGGACAGGCAGATTATACCGGTAAGCTCTGCGTAATAGGTACTGATCTGAAAGAAGATAAATTAGCTGGGTTATTTAAGCTTAACTAACTGGGAGGATATATATTATGTTCAGGCGGAATGTACCGGTATATATATTTACCGGATTTCTTGAGAGTGGTAAGACAACGTTTATATTAGATACGCTTTCACAGGATTATTTTGCAACAGGTGAGAGGACTCTTCTTATTGTATGTGAAGATGGCGAGACTGAATATGATGTTAAGGCGCTTAGGATGCAGAACGTATATGTTGAGTTTGTCAATGAGGAGAAGGAGCTTACGGCAGACCTGTTAAAAAAATGGGATGCTGCTACCAAGCCTAAAAGAGTCCTGATAGAGTTTAATGGAATGTGGCAGATTGATTCGGTTATGGAGGATATATATCCGGCAAGCTGGGAGATTGCGCAGGTTATTTCAACTGTAGACTATGGCACATTTGATATGTATTGGAACAATATGCGTTCCATGGTTATGAATCAGCTGTCTGTTTCAGAGATGGTAATATTTAACCGCTGTGATGAGACTGCCAGGAAGAATGAACTCAGAAGAAGTATTAAGCTATTCAACAAAAAAGCACAGGTTGTCTATGATTATGTTGAGGGTTATGATGGCGGAGGTGCTGCAGAAGAATTTCCGTACGATATTGAAGCCCCGGTGATTAATATTGAGGATGATGATTTTGGAATCTTCTATATGGATTCCATGGAGAATCCTGACAAATATAATGGTAAGACAGTCCATTTCAGTGGTTTGTTTTTCAGGCCTAAGAATTATCCGATGAACAAGTTCGTTCCGGGAAGATTTGCAATGACCTGCTGTGCGGATGACATAACGTATCTTGGGCTGATCTGTAACACGGAGAATGACATAGACCTTGAGGAACGTCAGTGGATTACAATAACTGCTGATGTTAAGAGCGAGTATGTTAAGGATTACCGTGACAAGGGGCCGGTATTGTATCTTAAGAGCATTGAGACAGGAGAGAGACCTGCGGATGATCTTATATATTTTTAGGAAAATAACAGATAATTAATAAGGAGTAACGGTGTATGAATAAGATCCTGCTTATACTTACAGGTGGCACTATCGGAAGTGTGACAAACGGAGATACCATTGATGTGGACACGGATGGTGTAGAAACTAATGATATGGCTGATATACACAGTTGCAGATTAACAGATAATTATTACGATAACTATGGTAATACAGATAAAGTGGTCTTCGAGATAAGAAGGCCACTTAATATATTAAGCGAAAATATGAACCCTGTGTACTGGAATGAGCTTTGCAGGACCATTTACAGGGAAAGAGACAATGGTTTTGATGGAGTGATCATAGCACATGGCTCTGACACGCTGTCATATACGTCCGCATTCATTTCAGTCATGTATGCACAGACCGGTATTCCGATAATTCTTACAGCCGCCAATCATCCGCTTGATGCTGATATAACTAATGGCAACAGAAACTTTGCCGCCTGTGTCAGTTATATATGTGGAAAAAATGAACCGGGAGTTTTTACGATATACGAGGATAACAGCGGCTGTATGAACGTATATAATTCCGGTACGATATGTGAGGCTGACGGTTATCTTGATGAATATCACGATATTACAGGCGGGGTATATGGTGTAATGGACAATGGTATATTTGTGAAAAATGATTCTTATGCCGTACCGGAATATCATGATGATATTAATGGACTGTGTGACAGGGTCAGTATGAAGGCAGGCATGATTCTTGCCGGGAAGGCAAGGATGTCAGATAATGTTATGTTCATAAGACCATATCCCGGTATGCGTTATGACAGTATAAGCCTTGAAAGATATAAACCTGAATGTATACTGCATGGATTGTATCATGCAGGTACAGCTTCTGTAGCATCAGTCAGCCGGAATAACAACCTTACAGAATTTGCCAACAGATGTATAGCCGGGGGAATTGATATATATATGGCTGCGGTAAAGCATGCGGAAAAAGCTGTGTATGCGTCAGTAAGACAGCTTACTGATGCAGGGATTGTACCGATGTACAACACAAATTATGAACGTGCATATGCAATGCTTGTTATATCTTATGCTGTATGACAGGTATATTATTACTATGAAGACCCTTGTGTGTTAAGCATGCGGGTTCTTTATTTATTCTAAAATAATATTGTGAAATGTATAAAAATACGATATACTTTACATATGTAAGTATATATACGAGGGGGTGTATGCATGGTATTTAATGTTGATTTCCAGATTGCCGGTCTGGTAATTCTGGTGCTTGTTGCTGCTCTTTATAGAAAGAGACGTACAGTATGGATATATACTGATAGAATTTTTGGCATGCTGATAGTGGCAGCACTTATGTGTGTTGTTTTCGATATTGCTTCCATAGTTACAATTAACTATCGTGATGATGTACCCGCCTTATTGAATGAGCTTGTATGTAAGCTGTATCTATTTTCGCTGGCCATGGTAGCGTGTATCACGCTGCTATATCTTCTTGCTGATGTATTCCGGGACAGTAGTAATTATACAAAAGTATACCTGTATATAAGTATGATATTGATGCTTGTTGCGCTCGCATACTTTGTTCTCCCAATAGAGTATCATGTTGATCCTGTACATGGAAGTATATATTCATATGGTCCTGCAGTATTGTATACATATGCAGTCTGTATAGTTTTTCTTATTATAAGCATGGCAGGAATGTATGTTTTCAGGAATAAGATTTCACATCCCAGGCGTAATCCGGTATTGGTTATCCTTACTGCGTTTATAGTTGCCGCATTTATACAGTTTGCCAATAACAGCCTGTTGATAGTCAGCTTTGCAGTAAGTGTTGCAGTTCTGCTGGTGTATTTGTTTATGGAGAATCCAATTGATAAGGTTGATGAAAATACCGGTTTATTTAATACAGGTATGCTTAAGACATATATTGACAGGCAATATTTAATGAATAAAAAGTTTTTTCTGGCAGCAGTTAATGTGCGCTCGTATGATGTATACACAAGAACCTTTGGTATTGCTAATGCCAATGGTCTGATGGTGAATTTTGCAGAATACCTTAAGGATATTGATAATGCTTTGTTATTCAGGCTTGGCGAATGCAGGTTTGCAGTTGCCGGTTCGTATGAAAATGAAGAGTTTTATGATAGTCTCCGAAGTCATATATTGAATGTTAAGAAAAAGTCATTCTCTATTTGCAATACGGATATTGCACTTGATTTTGATATATGCATGTTAAAGGACAGTACACTGTTGAATAATAGTGAAGAAGTAGTTTATTATGTTGATGCAATTTTAGGTAATACGCTTTTGGATAACGAAAAGTCAGGTGATATTATTATAATTGATCAAAAGCATATTGATGATGTTAACCGGTGCAGTAATATTGAAGAGACCCTGCGCTGGGCAATTGAGAATGATAAGTTTGAAGTATTTTATCAGCCGATATATTCCATTGCAGAACGTAAGTTTGTTGCTTTTGAGGCTCTTATACGGTTATGTGATGAACGTGGAAAACGGATGTACCCGGATGATTTTATCCCAATCGCGGAACGTAATGGCATGATTACAAAAATTGATATGATCGTGCTTGATAAGGTGTGCCGGTTTGTTAACGATACAGACCCGCTTCAATATGGGATTAAGTCTATTGAAGTGAATCTGTCAGCTGTCCAGTGTATGCAGAATGCACTGGCGTATGAGCTTAAGAATGTGCTTGACCGGTATGGGGTACCGGTGGAATATATTCATTATGAGATAACGGAGACTGCCATGGTTAATTCCAAACAGTCTCTGTCGGATAATATGAACAAGCTTATAGGGCTTGGTTCTGCGTTTTTTCTGGATGATTATGGCAGCGGATACGCGAATCTCAGTTTTCTTATTGATCTTCCATTCAGGGCTGTTAAGCTTGATAAGGAGCTTGTATGGTCATATTTTACAACAGCTAAAGGTAAGATTGCAACTAAGTTTGCGATTGACATGCTCAAAAGTCTTGGAATGGATATAATTGCTGAGGGAGTTGAGACAGAGGAACAGCTTTCTGAGATGGAAAAGTTTGGGGTCGATTATATCCAGGGATATTTCTTCTCAGAGCCTTTATGTGAGACGGATGTCATTGAATTTGTAAGGGAAGCAGGCACAGAAGTAGAAGCTGCCGTATAGCATCATATAACGCCATATAGCAGCTAATTGCGAAAGAGATTAATTTTTTTTATACTATGTGGTTATTATCTGGCAGCATCCAGGAGTATTTGTTCTTTAAGAGAAGGGATGAATACTCCCTTTTTGATCATTGCAATTTCGTGTCTGTATGGTGCATATGACTTCTTCTTTTCTTCGGGAGAAGAAATATATGGAGTTTCAAGTATCTTTGGAACATTTTCATAATCAGGATGATTCACAACGTTCATAAGCGCATCGAATCCGATAGTGCCAAAGCCGAAGTTCTCGTGGCGGTCTTTGTGTGTACCCATCTCATTTTTGCTGTCATTAATGTGGAACACGGCAATCTGATCCTTTCCGATAATTCTGTCAAATTCGTCTAAAACTTCCTCAAGATTGTTAACAATGTCATAGCCTGCGTCACTAACATGGCATGTATCAAAGCATACACGGAGCTTTTCATTATGAACAACGCCGTCATATATACGTGCAAGCTCTTCAAATGAACGTCCTATCTCGCTTCCCTTACCTGCCATGGTTTCAAGTGCGATATTGACCGGGGTATCTGCAGTAAGCACCCTGTTAAGGCCTGATATAATCTTCTCCATGCCTGCGTCTACACCTTCGCCAACATGTGAGCCCGGATGAAGAACGAGTGATTCGCCGCCCATTGCTGCGGATCTGGTGAGCTCAAGTTCAAGAAAATCAACTGCAAGCTTATAGGTATCTGCATTGACCGGATTGCCAAGGTTGATAATATATGGTGCATGGATTACAAAACGTTCAATACCATTTGCAGCCATAAGCTCCTTTGCTTCCGGTATCTTAAGCTCATCAAGAGACTTTCTTCTTGTGTTCTGCGGTGCACCTGTGTACACCATAAATGTATTAGCTCCATATGAGAGAGCCTCTTTAACCGAACCGGCAAACATATCCTTGCCGCTCATTCCTACATGTGAACCGATCAGCATGACCATTCCTCCTGTTTTGATTATAAATTAATTCTGCTTTATGCTCATGTGGGTGATTTTGATCCTGACATCATAATATTATACCACATTTTTAGTGTACATGGAAATGCAATTGATGATATACACTGAGTATACAATTTTACAACTTTTAGTTGTAAAATTGTAGGGAAAAACCTCGCAGAATTGTTATTTATAATAGGAGTTTTTTTGGGGGTTATGGGATACAATATTGGGGATGAAAGGATGGAGAACTATGTCAAATGTGTTAAGGGAGGCTGTCAGGGCTTATGTTGATGAAAACATTATAGCTGTAATTGATGATCTGAGCGAAGATCTGCAGGTTTCCAAAGAGTTTGAAGAGTTTATCAGGGCTCTTATCAGAAGGTGTGATCATAATGGGTAGGCTCCCATCTATATATGTACCCTGTCCGCAGGGAAGCATATCATAGATGAAGCCTTTTTGAACCCGGATTAATGTTTCTGTTAATGCACTTATGATTATTCCTGGCAGTTGAATATTATTTACAGAGCTTTAAAAGCTTCATCGAGGTCTTCGATGATATCTTTAATATTCTCAGTTCCAATTGAGAGTCTGATAGTATTTGGTTTAATACCTGAATCTGCAAGCTCTTCATCTGACATCTGTGAATGTGTTGTTGAAGCCGGGTGGATAATGAGCGACTTAACATCTGCAACATTTGCAAGAAGACTGAACAACTCAAGATTATCGATAAATTTCATGGCCTCACTTGCACCGCCTTTGATCTCAAATGTAAATATTGAGCCGCCGCCGTTAGGGAAATACTTGCCATATAATTCTTTTTGTGCAGGATCATCTGTTACTGCCGGATGATGCACCTTTTCTACAAGCGGATGGTTGTTAAGATATTCTACAACCTTAAGCGCATTTTCTACATGGCGTTCAACGCGGAGTGATAATGTCTCAAGTCCCTGCAGGAATATAAATGAATGTATTGGTGATAATGTTGCACCGGTATCACGAAGAAGGATAGCCCTGATTCTTGTAATGTAAGCGGCAGCACCGACATCCTTTGTAAAGCTGATTCCATGGTAGCTTGGAGACGGTTTGGTAAGGATATCAAACTTGCCTGAGCCTTCCCAGTCAAACTTTCCGCTGTCAATAATTACACCGCCGATCGTAGTACCGTGTCCGCCGATAAACTTGGTTGCTGAATGAACAACGATATCAGCACCGTACTCAATAGGACGTACAAGATATGGTGTTGCAAATGTATTGTCGACAATAAGTGGAATTTTATGTGTGTGTGCAATCCCGGCAATTTTTTCAATATCAACAACATCTGAATTCGGATTACCAAGTGTTTCAATAAATATCAGCTTGGTATTATCCCTGATTGCTGCCTCAATCTCATTGAAGTCAGAAGGGTCAACAAATGTTGTAGATATTCCAAATTGTGTAATTGTCTGTGAAAGGAAGTTGTAAGTGCCGCCGTATATATTCTTGGCTGCAACAATGTGTTCACCCTGACTTACAATATTCTCAATCGCATAAGTAATCGCAGCAGCTCCGGAGCCTACAGCAAGAGCAGCGATTCCGCCTTCAAGGGCTGCAATTCTCTGTTCAAATATATCTGATGTAGGATTAGTAAGTCTTCCATATATATTGCCGGCATCCTGAAGACCAAAACGTGCAGCAGCATGGGAACTGTTATGGAATACGAATGAAGAAGTCTGATAGATTGGAACAGCTCTTGAGTCTGTAACCGGGTCTGCATTTTCCTGACCGGCATGTAACTGAAGTGTTTCAAATGAGTAATTTCTCTTTTTTTCTGCCATATAAGTGTCCTCCCTTATTAAAATGTAATAAAAATAACAGGTAATTATACAAAACCTATAATCTTACTAGGATTATAGGATTATAATTGCAATTAGTCAATATAAAAATTAAAAATCATATATTTTGGAAGCCTGGCATATATATAGCAATATATTCTAAAGGAAGTGTATGCTTATATGCGTTGTAAACGAATAACTGCAGTGCTGTGTACCGGTGTCTTGCTGTTTTTAGCAGCCTGTGGTACGCAGTCCGTATCGGATAAGAAGGTTCAGGATATTGATTATACAGTTGTCACGGATGCTGATGTGCCTGATACACTTCGCAATGCGATTGAGGAAAAAAAGGAGGAACCTTTCAAATTAAGCTATTCTGATGGTGCAGAGCTGTACATTGTTATAGGGTATGGAAAGCAGCCGTCGGGAGGTTTCAGTATTGTTGTTGATGATCTGTATCTTACTGAAAGCAACATTTTATTTGCAACAACGCTTAAAGGACCTGAAAAAGAAGCAGAATCAGCTGAAGCACCAACCTATCCGTATCTGATTGTGAAAATGGAGTATATGGATAAAGAGATATTATATAAATAACCAGGTAATAAAACTTGAATATAAAAAGGAGGCAGTAATAAGTGGAACTGATTAAAAGAAACATACATATGAACAGGCAGAAGTGCAGGGGGCAGGTGCAGGTAACTTTAGATAATGATATAAATGTACCTGATGTTAAGCCGGATATTAAGAAGATAATTACTGAACAGGGTGATATTAAGATCCAGGATGTAAAAACTTCAAATGGCAGGGTACTGTTAAAGGGACAACTTATATACCATATATTGTATATTGGCATGGATGGTGACAGCGAAGTACAGAGCATGAATGGCCAGGTAGAATTTGAAGAGTATGTTAACATGAATGACGTATGTAACGGAGATAATGTACAGGTGAGATGGGACCTGGAAGATCTGTCAATAGACATAATCAATTCAAGAAAAATAAGTATTAAGGCAATCCTTAACATTATGACCGAGGTTACTGATATTGAAGATGAACAGGTGGCTGTGGATGTCAGTCATGATGGGGATGTCTATACACTGGAGTCAGACAGTGTATTTACTGAATTATGTATGAGCAGAAAAGACACTTACCGTATTAAGGATGAAGCGAATCTCCCACAGGGGCGGGAAACAATTGGTGAGGTTGTGTACCAGGAAGTTATCCCGGAGGGCATAGAGACAAGGCTTCTTACTGACCAGCTGAGTATAAGGGGCGAACTCAGGATAATAACACTCTACATAGGTGTTGAAGAAAAAAGGCTTAATGCATATGAAGTAAATGTGCCATTCCAGGGAACGGTAGATTGTAACGGATGTAATGAAAATATGATATCAAGGGTTCACGTTACCCTGCAGGATAAGGATATACAGGTGCGCCCTGACGAAGATGGCGAAGACAGGATAATAGATATAGAAGCTGTGCTTGGACTGGATATTAAGGTATACCGTGAGCAGGAAATAGGTATGCTGAGTGATGTGTATTCTACAAAAGTGAATATCCTGCCTGAATATAAGAATGTATGCATTGATAATCTGATAATAAAGAATAATTGTAAGGCGAGGATTGCAGATAAACTGACAATTGATGCCGGGAATCCGCCTGTAATGCAGATAAGCAGCGCATCCGGAAATGTGCGTATTGATGAAAAACGTATAGTTCCGGGTGGTATTGAGGTTGAAGGAATTGTTGAAATACACATAATGTATTTTACGGAAGGTGATGAGTGCCCTATAGGCTCATATAAGGGTGCAGTTCCATTTACGCAGGTCGTTGAGGCCAAAGGTATACATGAGGACTGTACATTTGAGCTTGATGCAATGACGGATATGATGAGTGTAATGGTCATTGACAGTATGGTCATGGAAGTGAAAGTTGTTGTAGGACTTGATGTTATTGTATTTGAGCACAGTGAGCTTCCGGCAATAGTTGACTGGAAGATTACAGAGCGTGATATGGATGCATTGAGTAATATGCCGGGAATTACGGGATACGTTGTACGTGAGGGTGAGACATTATGGAATATAGCCAAGGAATTTCAGGTAACCCCGGGCGGGCTTATGGATATGAACGGTCTTGAAAATGAACAGGTGCATGCCGGTGATAAGCTGTTAATTGTCAAATGTATTTAGGAAAATAATTCATATGTCATCCGGCAATAATTATATTGAAATTTATATTTAAAACACTTAGAATAAAATGTATATAAGCATGTTACATGCTTAGCAGATTACAGGGAGGAACCAGAGAATGAAAAATGGATTGAAGAGGGTTATCATGTGGGTACTTATTGCAGCATTTGCGCTTGGAAGTGCTGCTGATGGCAGCGCTGCCCGGGCAGCGGATTACAGTAAGTACTCTAATACCAGGAAAAGCTGGTATATAATGAGGCAGGATAAGCATAAGGCTTCCGGAGGGGCTGACAGTGCGTCAAACCTGAAAAAGTATGATGCCTATTATTATGATAATAAGACAAAGGATAAAGTAATGTATTTTTGCTTTGACTGCGGATATGAGGCAGGATATACCAAAGGAATGCTTGATGTCCTTAAGAAGCATGATGTTAAGGCGACCTTTTTTGTAACAAAGGCATTCGTGGAAGAACAGCCTAAGCTTTGTAAGAGAATGAAAAAGGAAGGTCATATTGTTGGAAGCCATACAATGAACCATCCAAGTATTCCGGGAATATCACTCAGCAGGCTGAAAAAGGAGATAAAGGGACTTGAAAGCCTGTTTAAGAAGAAAACAGGATATGAGTTAGATAAGTTTATCAGACCGCCAATGGGACAGTACAGTAACAGGACGCTTAAGTATATTAAAGATATGGGCTATAAGACAATATTCTGGAGCATTGCATATATGGATTATGATGTGAATAAGCAGCCCGGCAAGACGTATGTTGTTGACCATTTCAAAAAGTATTACCACAAGGGTGCGATAACGCTTACCCACAACACATCCAAGTCTAATGCACAGGCTCTTGATGATGTCCTTACATTTCTTGAAGGTAAGGGTTACGGATTCAGGACAGTTGATGAGCTTGAATGTTCAGATAATTAACAGCATAAAAAATAGACGGCATAAAAAATTGACGGCATAAAAAATAGACAGCATAAAAAATTGACGACATAAAAAATAGACGGCATAAAAAATTAACCACATAAAAAATTGACGGCATAAAAAATTAACCACATAAATAATTAACAACACAAATAATAAGTGGAATTTTGTGGAAATATTTTAAAATGAAATTATTCCGGCAATAATTTAAGAGAATATTAAAAAAAATAATGCAGATACTATCCTTGATTAATATATTTGGAAAGGATGTATTGGCTATGAACAATGATACGGTTAATCTGCTTAAAGAGTGTAATGCCGGCTGCAAATCGGCAACGAACAGCATGGAGCAGGTTATGGAATATGTTAAAAATGAAAAGCTCAGGGCTCTTATTGACAGATACAATGACAGTCATATCAAGATAGGAGATGAATGTCATGATATATTGAACAGCCTTGGGGAGCAGGAAAAGGATCCGCAGAAGATATCGGCAATGATGGCGAAGGTCGGCACTGACATGAAGCTTATGATGGAGAATACAACGCATAAGGTGGCTGACCTTCTTGTCGATGGATGTAATATGGGGATTAAGTCATTATGCGGATATATCAATCAGTATACGACTGCTGATGAGACAAGCATAAAACTTGCGAAAAAGCTTGTCAGCCTGGAGAAGGATTTTATGAATGAACTTCTTGAGTATCTTTAACAGTGATTTCATTATTTACATTCCCGGACAGAGGGTTGTGACTTGACGATGTATATCAGGTGCGATACAATACAAAAAGGCTGCTGCTGTGCAGTCTTTTTGTATATCTATATAATAGAGCTGGAGGTGTCAGATGAAGGATAAGGTAATTGGGTTATTTGAGAAGGTTTATGGATATCGTGACGGTGTCCGCGTTTATTTTGCACCCGGAAGGGTTAACCTTATAGGAGAACATACAGATTACAATGGTGGACATGTTTTTCCGTGTGCGCTTACAATAGGAACATATGCAGCTGTTAAGCTGAGGGATGATAATGTAATAAGGCTGTATTCAGAGAATTTTGCAGAGGATGGTATTATTACTACAGATACAGATAAATGTACATCACTGAGGACACCGGGCTGGTGCAGCTATCCGGCAGGAATTATGTGGACGCTTGATGGCAGGGGATATAGGCTCGGTAAGGGTATGGATATACTGTATTACGGAGATATTCCGCCGGGAGCCGGTCTTTCTTCTTCGGCGTCCATCGAGGTTCTTACGGCATATATGTTAAGTGACCTGTACGGATATGGCTTAAGCCGGACGGAAGTGGCATTGACCGGACAGTATTCAGAGAATAATTATAATGGTATGAATTGCGGGATTATGGATCAGTTCGCATCGGCTAATGGCAGGAAGGACAATGCTATTTTCCTTGATACTGCAACACTTGAGTTTGAGTATGCACCTGTGGGGCTTGCTGATAAGAAGATTGTAATAATGAATACTAATAAGAAGCACAGTCTGTGTGATTCGGAATACAATGCAAGACGCAGCGAGTGTGAAAAGGCATTAATAGGGCTTAAGACGAAGCTTGACATTAATTCCCTTGGCGAGCTTTCGGAGGAAGAGTTTGAGGATAATAAAAATCTTATATCTGATGAGGTCTGTGTAAAGCGTGCAAGACATGCCGTGTATGAGAACCAGCGGACGATAAGGGCGGTAAAAGCCCTCAGAGATAACGATATGGTTCTGTTTGGAAAGCTTATGAGGGAGTCACATATATCCCTGCGTGATGATTACGAGGTTTCGTGTGAGGAGCTTGATATACTTATGGAAGAGACAGATGCCTGTGAGGGGGTATATGGTGTCAGAATGACCGGTGGGGGCTTTGGCGGCTGCTGTGTAAGCATTATTGATTCTTCATGCGTACAGACAGTAATAGATAAGGTTGGCAGGGCATATGCAGACAGGGTCGGATATGATGCGGATTTTTATATTGTTGCTGCAGGTGACGGGGTATGTAAGCTATGACAGACACCAGATTAACGGCAAAAGAAAAGCTGAGAATCCGTGATATACTCGGCAGGCTTGATGATCATTATGGGACAGATGTTATATGTTATCTTGAGCATCAGAATGCGTGGCAGCTGTTAATTGCCACAATACTTAGTGCACAATGTACGGATGCGAGGGTGAACACTGTTACAAAGGAGCTGTTCAGGATATATCCTGAGGCGAAGGATCTTGCAGAAGCTGATATCTCCGATGTTGAGACAATAATCCATTCACTTGGCTTTTATACAAGTAAGGCAAAGAACATTATCATGTGTTCAAGGAGAATTGTCAGTGAATATGGTGGTGAAGTGCCATCCTCTATAGAGGATCTTACCAGTCTTGCAGGGGTAGGCCGTAAAACAGCCAATGTAATACGCGGCAATATATGGCAACAACCAAGCGTTGTTGTAGATACCCATGTTAAGCGTATATCGGGGCTGCTTGGGTTAACCGGTAATACTGAACCCGGGAAGATAGAGAAGGATCTCATGAAGTGCCTGCCGCAGGAACACTGGATAAGGTACAATATGCAGATTATCACACATGGCAGGACTATATGTATTGCAAGACGCCCAAAATGCAGTGAATGCTTTCTTTCTGACTTGTGTAAAAGTGCTTGCGATAATTGATAAAATGAATTATATTAAGATATGCTTATACACTCTGTGATTATACGGACGGGTTTTAATATGAGCCGATAAGTTCACGGAGCCTGTTACAGACTGAGTTTTTGCTTATCATGTCTGACTGCCCGGCTAAGTGTATCAGGCCGGTTATGAGTTCGACATCACCATCTGACAGATATATTTTACCAAGCATTGTATATACACCGGATATATCCTTTGACAGCTTAAGGGTATACTCAAGGACAATGCGGGCTTTGTCATACATGTTTTTTTCAAAAAGATAACGCCCCCATTGGAATACATTCCTGGTGTAATACATGTAGTTTTGGTCATATCCGGATAATGCAGGGAAGTTCGCAGGTCCATAGGCAATCTTAATATCAGTGTTTGACATATGATGAAGGTCCAGCATGGGTTCCTTTGAGGAAGCAATGACCGTTTCTTCCAGTGTGGTAAGCTTTGGGTCAGACAGGGTATCATCTGAAGAAGCTTCTCCTGAAAATGGAAGCGAAGATATGTCAGGGGTGAATAGCTGAAGGCCGGAGATATCCTTATTACGTGCAAACAGGGCATCACGCTCGCGTGCCAGATAGTCATCCATGTTGTTATTGCTGCGTTTTGGTCTGCTGTACAGACTGATTATAAGACGGAGCACACATATCAATATGAATGGTAAAAGGTATAATAATAATTTTAACATATAAATTAATCCCCTTTCATGGGTTGATAACAGGAGGTAATTATAATGAGATTCACTAAAAAAAATAAGCAGATAATAGCATCAGTAATATGTATCATTCTTGTACTTGCAATGGTTATACCAATGTTCGTTACTGTATTCTAATAATAGTACAACAGGTAATGAAAAGTCAATTCAACTTATTGGTTATAAGGAGCGTTGCGAGATGACGGAATATAGTTATAGAAGACGGAGCAGGGAACGTGCGCTTAGAAAAAGAAGAAGAATTATAATTGGTACGGGAGCCGGTGTTTCTGTAATCGTTCTTATAGCAGTAATCTTACTGGTTAAAAATGTTATTACAGGAGATGGCAGCGGTTCATCCGGGAATAACAGTTCAACCAACGTAGTACAGGAGGAACAGGGTACTATTGAGGATAATGTATATATCGATGGATTAGCTGTTGGTGGGATGGATTATGGGGAGGCAAGTGATGCAGTTGCGGATTATGTGGCATCACTGTCATCCAGGCAGGTTACTGTGACGGTTAACGACAATATGCTGACAACAGACCTTGGAAGTGTGGGGTTTATATGTAATACAGATGCGGCTGTTAAAGCTGCATTTGAAGCCGGGAAGCAGGAAAAGGTAAGTCTTACATTTGATATAGATAAGACTGTATTTGAGCAATTTGTCGAGAACCAGTGTGCAGAGTATGAAGTGAAACCTAAGAATGCAAAGCTTAAGAGAGTTAACGGTGAGTTTTCGATCAGGCGTGGAAGGGTTGGTAAGCTTGTAGATACGGAAGCTACGAGGACAGAGCTTATTAATGCTGTTAATTCTTCTGTTATTAATGATAATGTAATTAATGTGACTGCCGTGATTACTGAAAAGGATCCTGAATATACATCTAAGGATATGGCGAAGTGTAAGGATGTCCTGGGAAAGTTTTCAACAACATTCCAGGCATCACAGACGGACAGAACTGCTAATCTGTCAAATGCGGCAGGCTTTATAGATGGTACGGTTCTGTACCCGGGACAGACATTTTCTGTTGCAGACACGATATACCCGCTTAGTGAGGATAATGGTTACAGGGCAGCACCTTCATATGCTGACGGACAGGTGGTTGACAGTCTTGGCGGCGGGGTATGCCAGGTATCGACAACTCTTTATAATGCTGTGCTTCTTGCTGAGCTTGAGGTAGTGCAGAGACAGCCGCATTCAATGGTTGTGTCTTATGTCAGTCCATCTATGGATGCCGCAATCGCAGGTGATTATAAGGATCTTAAGTTTAGTAATAATACTGACGTGCCTGTATATATACAGGGAAGTGTATATGGCGGCGTTATAACATTTACAATATATGGACAAGAAACAAGACCGTCAGGCAGAACGATCAAGTTTGAGTCTGAAAAGGTTGAGACTATTGAGCCAGGGGCAGATATTGTCACTAAGGATCCGACACAGCCTGAAGGATATCAGAAGGTTACTCAGCAGGCTCATGTGGGATATGTAGCCAATCTCTATAAGATTGTGTATGAGAATGGCGTCCAGGTTTCGAGGGACAAGGTTAACTACAGCAAGTATAATGCTGAGCCAAAGCATGTGACTATTGGAACCGGGAAGGCTGATGACAAAGATAAGGATAAGGACAAGGACAAAGCTAAAGATAAGAATAAGGACGGCGACAAGAACAAAGATAAAGACCAGAATAAGTCTGACAACGCCGATGCTGCTGACAATAGCAATAAAACTGATAACAAGACGGATACAGACAGACCGGCTGCTACAGAAGCGCCGGCAGAGCCAACCCAGGCACCGGAGCCGGAAGCTGAGGTTACTCCGGAACCTGCGGCAGAGGGGTAAGCCTGATTATGTATTACTGTAAGGATATTATTATGACAGGATATGCAGCGGATTATGGGGCTGCGGTAATTGCATGCAAACGAGGCAGTGAGCTTGCAACAAAGCTGCCAGTGTCTATAATTAACAGAATTCAGGAATATTATGACAGTTCGTATGCAGCCGCCGAAGCCCTTGTCCCACAGATGGCAGATACGTATGCTGACTGCATATGGCAAGTGTCTGAAGGCGGAGTATTTAAGGCGTTGAGGGATATGGCTGACAGTGAAAATACAGGTGTATCCGTATGGCTTGACCTGGTCAGTATAAGACAGGAGACTATTGAAGTATGTGAAGTATATGATATTAATCCGTATATGCTTAACAGTACCGGAACAATGCTTATCATATCAGCACATGGTAATGAGCTTGTAAGACTGCTTGGGGATGCAGGGGTTCATGCCGCAGTTATCGGATGTACTACAGATAATAATGATAAGATAATAATTAATGATAATGAAGTAAGGTATCTTGAATCCAGGATTGCTGACGAGCTGGGGAAGCTTGTATAATGAGTTATTGATTAACAGATTTTTTACGCTGTAAACCGGCTGTCGGGTCTTGCTAATGAGTAACCCGGTATGTTACAATATTTATTATGACACTGTTGGTTAATATAGTATTTTTGGGAGGTTATTGTATGGCTACAATTAATGCAAATCATGTTAATACGTTCCTTAGGTCTGCCTCAAGTGTGCTTCAGAACTGCTGCATGCTGTCAGATATCCAGATAGGAAAGCCATATATGAGAGATGCTTCCTTTTCTGATAATGACTGGGTAATAATTATAGGTCTGACCGGGGAACTTAAGGGGCAGGTTCTTATATGCTTTAACAGGGATGCTGCTCTTGATGTTGCGGCTAAGATGTGTATGACGCCTGTTACCAGGATGGATGAAATGTCCTGCAGTGCTTTATGCGAGCTTGGCAATATGATATTGGGTAACGCAGCTACCCTGTTTGCTGCTGGTGGAATTGGGATCGATATTACGCCGCCAACCCTTTCGCATGGTAATGTAGAGTTTATGAATAATTTTACTAAGAACCTGTGCGTGCCGCTTCTTTATGATGGTGGTACCAAGAGGATAGAGATGCATCTTTCAATCAAGAGTTAGATATGATTACTGATCTGTCTGAGGGTCAGCTTAAAGGAGATTGTATTAATTATGAATATTGTTCTGTTAGAACCGGAGATTCCGCAGAATACAGGTAATATAGGAAGGACATGTGTTGCAACTGACACATGTCTTCATCTTATTGAGCCGTTAGGTTTTAAGATCGATGATAAGTCTGTTAAAGCTGCAGGGCTTGACTACTGGCCAAAGCTTAAGCTTAAGACATACATTTCTTACAGGGATTTCCTTGAGAAGAACCCTGATGCCAGAATATATATGGCAACAACTAAGGCGAAGAAGACTTATACGGATGTGCAGTATGATGATGACTGTTTTATTATGTTTGGTAAGGAGAGTGCCGGTATTCCGGAAGAGATACTTGTTGATAACAGGGATAACTGTGTACGGATACCGATGCTTGGAGATACAAGATCGCTTAATCTCAGTAATTCAGCAGCAATAATATTATATGAGGCATTGCGTCAGCATAATTTTTCGGGAATGAACTGTGAGGGAGAGTTACACAGGCTTAAGTGGTAATGTAAAAGTGAATTCAGTACCAACATCAACGGTACTGGTTACATTAATATTCTCACCGTGGGCATTAATCACATCTTTGACAATTGAGAGACCGAGGCCGGTCCCTTTTTTGTCTTTGCCACGCGAAAGGTCAGTTTTATAGAATCTCTCCCATATTTTACCGAGAGAATCCTTCGGAATTCCAATACCATTGTCTTTGACGGAGACGAATACCTTGTCATTCTTAACCTTTGTAGATATCTGTATTGTTGAGGATGGTTTGCTGAACTTGATGGCGTTGTCGGTCAGGTTGTACAGCACCTGTTGTATTTTGCCAATATCGGCGGTTACTATAGTTTCCGGTTCATCAAATATAAGCTTAATCTTAATCTGTTTTTTTGTACATGTTCCCTCAAATGAAAGGGATATCTGTTTGATTATCCTATTAATGTCAAATTCTGCTATGTCAAGTCTGGATGCCCGGCTGTCCATAGTTCCAAGTGTTAACAGGTTGCCTGTAAGCTTCGTAAGGCGCTCTGTCTCGAACAGGATGATATTAATATACTTTTCGTGTAGTTCAGGCGGTATCGTTCCGTCGATCATTGCTTCGGCATAACCGCGTATTGATGTAAGCGGTGAGCGGAAGTCATGTGATATGTTGGAGATAAACTTTTTCTGATCCTCTTCAAGGCTGTTAAGATCTGTTGCCATGCATATAAGTGTATCATGAAGCTCCCTGAATTCATCAAAGGCAGGTATTGAATAGTCATATTCAAAGTTACGGTTACTGAATTCCCTGGCAGCCCTGATCGTGCGGTTAAGTGGTATGCACACCATGAGGTATAGCAGTAAGTAAATAAGTATGGCTGATATGCTGAGTGATAATACATACGGCCAGTAAGCAATATTCATACTATCGGCAGCCTTGTATAATATTTTATGGGATTTTATTGCTATTATGTAGCCACGTACACTCATGTTATATGATATGGGAAATGAGACAGATAAAAAGGGTTCATCAATAAGACCGGGAATGGTGGTCTTATTGATAACACTCTGAGTTACTATATCTGTATTATAGTCAAACAGGTTTCCATTAATGGAATTGTCTGTGTCATAGATGATCAGACCATCCCTGCGGACTATCAGGATACGTGAATTGATATAATTACTTACTATGGAAATGTGTTTGTTAAGGTTATCGTTGGTCAGTGAATTACTGAATGTGCCGGCCATGTATTCTTCTGATATAAGCTTAATCTCTTCATATATATTACGGCTGTCTTCTTTTATCAGCTGATGTTTTAACAGATGGGTACCTCCAACAGACCACCCAAATATGATAAGGATGAGTGTAAATGTACAGCAGGCTGCCAGTTTTAATGACAGTTTCATGTTGAAGATCTTCATAGCGGCTGACTCCTATCTTTTGACGTTAAACTTATAGCCTATACCCCACACGGTTGATATACTCCAGGCCTCATGGTCTTTAATCTTTTCACGGAGACGCTTAATGTGGACATCGACAGTACGTGTATCAACTACGTATTCATAGCCCCATATATGGTCAAGGAGCTGCTCACGGTTGAATACCTGGTTTGGATTGGAAGCAAGAAAGTAAAGTAATTCAAGCTCCTTTGGAGGCATTTCAACATTTTTATCGTAATACGTTACGGAATAGTTTGACAGGTTAATTATCAGGTCAGGATATCTTACAACCTTATCCTGAGAAGCATCAGATGTCTCTGGCTGGGCAGAGGCAGTGCGGAAACGCCGCAGGACTGCTTTGGTACGTGCAACAAGCTCCTTCGGGTCAAATGGTTTGATTATGTAATCATCTGCACCAAGCTCAAGCCCCAGTACCCTGTCGAATACCTCGCCTTTGGCGGACAGCATAATGATAGGAACCTGTGAGGTCTTTCTGATCTCACGGCACACTTCATAGCCGTCGATTCCGGGAAGCATAAGATCAAGCAGTATCAGGTCAGGATTGTATTCCTGAAAGTCGGCGAGTGCCGCTTCTCCATCACTGACCATCTTTGTATCAAAGCATTCCTTTGTAAGATACAGAGCTATAAGTTCTGCAATATTAGCATCATCATCAACAATAAGTATTCTCTGTTTTTCTGACATGTTATTTCCCCCAATGTTCAGTAAGTAAGTTATCTGAATTCTACAATAGTTACACCATGGTCACCTTCACCATATTCGCCTGTACGGAATGACTTAACATAGCTTACATTCTTAAGGTGGGAATGTATTGCATTGCGCAGGGCGCCTGTTCCACGGCCGTGGATGATAGTTACCTGTGCAAGATGTGACAGGTATGCATCATCAAGATACTTATCAAGGATTGGCAGGGCGTCTGCCACCTTTTCTCCTATCAGGTTAAGCTCAGGGCGGATGCTTGCTGCTTTGTTAAGCTTGTATCCGGACGCTTTGACACGGCTTTCTTCCTCAGGCTTTGGCCCGGCAGCTGTAAATGTTATATCATTAATACTGACATTTGAACTTAAAATTCCCATCTGTACGCCGACCATTCCGCTTGAATCAGGAAGTGATGTGAGTGTTCCGTCAAGGCCGAGTGATATAACATGGACGGCATCACCTATATGCAGCTTGCCTGCATCGACCTTTTTGTGCTTTTTCTTCCTGGTCTTTTCTGCAAGGGCAGAATCCCTGCCGGCGATATTTTTTCCAAGTCTGCTTCTTGTAAGCTCCATCTCGCGTGTGCTTCCTGAGCTCTTCATAAGCTTGTTGGCCTGTCTGATGGCGGCATCAGCTTCATCCTTTGCTTTTTGAAGAATATCACGGGCTTCTTCATTGGCACGTCTTAAAATCTTGTCTTTTGCTTTATCAATACGGTCATTTTTCTCCTTAAGCTTCCGTCTTAATTCTTCGGCATCCTTTTTGGCGGCTGCTATCTCTTCTAACTGCTTCTCAATATCTATACGGTTTGCTTCAATATCGCTCAGGACATCTTCAAATTGTCTGTTGTCACTGTCAATCCGTGAATCGGCATCTTCAATAATATAGGACGGAAGCCCGAGCTTGCCGGATATTGCAAACGCATTACTCTTACCAGGTATTCCTATAAGAAGATGATAGGTAGGGCGAAGTGTCTCGACATTGAATTCACAGCTTGCATTTTCAACATTGTCCGTTGACAGTGCATATAACTTAAGCTCGCTGTAGTGGGTAGTTGCAAGTGCAGTTATATTTTTTGCAAGAAGGTCTGACAGAATGGATATTGCGAGGGCGGCACCCTCTTCCGGGTCAGTACCGGCACCCAGTTCATCAAATAAAACGAGCGAACGTTCGTTAGCCACCTTCAGTATCTCAACTATATTAGTCATGTGTGCTGAAAATGTACTGAGGCTCTGCTCAATGCTCTGTTCATCACCGATATCTGCAAGTACTTCGTCAAATACGGATAATTCTGAGTTATCCAGTGCAGGAATATGGAGTCCTGCCTGCCCGAGAAGCGTAAGCAGACCTACAGTCTTAAGCGTTACGGTCTTGCCACCGGTATTAGGACCGGTAATGATAAGATGCCTGAACTTATCTCCAATATATACGTCAATAGGCACAACCTTCTTTGCGTCAATAAGCGGATGGCGTGCCTGCCTGAGATTAATGTATCCGCGTGTGTTAAATACAGGCTTAGTCGCTTTCATGTATTTTGCAAGCTGACCTTTTGCAAATATATAATCAAGCCTGCCAAGGACTTTCAGGTTGTTAAGGATAATGCTGCTTTCACCGGCTGCCATGTTGCTTAATGTGGCCAGAACCTTTTCTATCTCCTCGTGTTCCTTAATCTCAAGCTCTTTAAGTTCGTTGTTGAGCTTAACGACAGCCATTGGTTCTATGAAGAGGGTTGAACCGGTTGATGACTGGTCATGCACCATGCCCGGAAATGATGATCGGCTTTCTGCCTTGACAGGAAGACAGTATCTGCCGTTACGCATGGTAATAAGTGCATCCTGAAGCAATGTTCTTGAAGAGTTGAGTATAGAGGACAGCTGCTCGTGAATGCGGTCGTTGGTGTTCTTCATTGCCCGGCGTACCTGCTTGAGACCGGAGCTTGCATCGTCACTTATCTCGTCTTCAGAGATGATACAGCGGTCAATGTCACGTTTTATATGTGGGAGAGGATATAGCTCATTAAACATATCTGAAAGTGAATCCTCTGTATCTTCATTATATGCCTGTACCGATTCGGTGCAGCCAAGCAGTGAACTGACCTGCAGCAGTTCTTTTATGCCCAGAACCGAACCGATACCAAGTCTTAAAAATGAGGAACGGATATCATATGCCCCCCGGAATGATGGTGCACCGTGACGGTAAATTCTTGAAAGAGCGTCGGATGTCTGTGTTCCGGCAAGGTTAATTTCGTCTATATCTGACATTGGCAGGGTATTACGGCAGTATTCCTTTCCTATGGAAGATGATGCATAGGTTTCAAGTTCATCTATTATTTTATAATACTCCAATGTGTTTAAAGCTTTTTTATTCATATATATACCTCACAATTCTGTATTAATTATATTAGATTAACAGAGATGTTGCAACCCGTGAAAGGACATGATATATGGGTAAGTTATTGTTTTTTTTATTAGATTTCATAGTACATTCATTATTTATTCATAAGTAAGTTGTATCATATAGATAAATATACGACTGAGGTGGAGGTTTACATTTATGACTGACAGTGAACGTTCATTTATAGAGGAGAGTATACGGCCGGGCAAGTACAGACGAATTCGGAAGTTCCTGAAGAACGTAGGAATTGCTGCTGTACTGGGGGCTGTGTTTGGGACAGCTGCGGGTGTATGTTTTTATGCCACAGGTCTGCTGGCAGATGAAAAGCAGACTGACAATCCAGAGCCTGAGGTGTCACTGGATGTGCCTGTAGAGGAAGCATCGGAAAGACCATCGAAGGTATCACAGGATATTTTACCAGATGGGACAGAGAGTGGGGCGGAGGCTTCAGGTGATTTGGCAGTCAGCGCTGAGATGAAAGAGGCTGTAGCACATTATGGAACGTTGTACAGGGAGTTGTCTGATTATTGTGAATCATTTAATGCTGTGGTCGTTAATATTGCGAAGATATCTACTGATGAGGATTATTTTGAGAATCAGATTGAGCGTACGGCATCATTTTATGGTCTTGTCCTTCAGAAAAAGAATGATAAATTGTACATTTTAACACAGTATGATGAGATGAATGAGGAGTACACATATAGCGTAGTGCTTGAAGATGATACTAATGTTCCCGCTACACTTGTAGGAGTAGATAATGTTACCGGACTGGCTGTCATGACAGCAGATATTTCCGGTGTCAGCAGGAAGGTGGCTGATGGTATCAGTGTGGCAAAGATTGGTTCATCGGATAATATCAGGATTGGAGATATGGTAGTGGCAATAGGTAACCCTATGGGTTCTATGAGGTCAGTAGGTTATGGCGTTGTATGTAGTGAACCGAGGGTGGAGTATCTCCAGGACCGTAAGCTGGATGTATATAATACAGCAATGCAGAGTGTCGAGCATGGCAATGGTGCCATTATGGATACTGATGGCAAAGTGATTGGAATAATTACCCATAAGTTTGGCAGGGAATCAAGCCTGTGCAGTTTTATAGGGATAAGTGATATTAAAGCTATGCTTGAAAAGCTGATGAATGGAACTGCATGTGCAGGAATCGGGATTGTTCCGATGGATATTGGAAGTAATTATTTTGAGGATAAGGATATAGATTGTGGAATATATGTATCAGATATGTATGCTGATACAACAGCCATGAGTGCCGGAATAGTTGTGGGTGATATCATTACCAGGATAGACGGCCAGAAGGTGAAGGATGTTGAAGAGTATATGCACATTCTTTCCGGACATAAACCCGGGGATACTATATATGTCAGTATATATTGTGACTACGCAAGTAAGAATAAGACAAAGAATGTCGAGGTAACGTTGTCAGAGATACAGTAAGGGATAGCTGACAGGGATTATCCGACAATCCCATGATATGCGGATATCGGGCAGGATTGTGGGAGTGCGCTGCACGGAGCAATCCGCAGGCAGCATGGCAGGGGGCTTTTGACACCAACATATATGTATGTGATAATATAATTAAGAATAAGGCTTGGATTAATTATTATAATTAATCTCAGGAAGGGGTAGACAGAGATGAGATACATTAACGAATACAGGGATGGGGATATGTGCAGGGGCATATATCTGTGCAGATCGAAGCAGACGCTTGTTGCGAGAACAGGCAAGTCATATTATTCGCTTATGCTTCAGGATAAAACAGGAACGATTGATGCAAAGGTATTTGATATTAACAGCGGAATAGATGAGTTTGACGCAATGGATTATATTGAGGTTACAGGACAGGTGGCAAGCTTCCAGGGTAATCTCCAGTGGAAGCTTACGCGTATACGCCGCTGCAGTGAAGGTGAATATAATGTTGAGGATTATATGCTTGCTTCAAAATATGACAGGGAAGAGATGTTTTCGGAACTTATGTCTGTAATGTCAACGGTTAAGAATGAATATCTGAAGCAGCTTATTGATATGTTTTTTGTTAAAAATGATAAGTTTATTGCCGAGTTTAAGAATCATTCTGCGGCTAAAAGTGTACATCACAGCTTTATAGGCGGCCTGCTTCAGCATACATTATTTGTTGTTAAGATGTGTGATTACCTTGCTGCTAATTATAAGCTGCTCGACAGGGATCTCCTTCTTACAGCAGCATTGTTCCATGATGTGGGTAAGATGGATGAGCTTGCGGAATTTCCGGCAAGTGATTATACGGATGAAGGGCAGCTGCTCGGACATATTTTTATTGGTGCAGAGCTTATCGGCAGTGCTTCGAGGGTTATTCCTGGTTTCCCGAAAAGGCTTGCCAATGAATTAAGGCACTGTATTCTTGCACATCATGGAGAGTTAGAATACGGATCACCTAAGAAGCCGGCACTTGCAGAGGCATTTGCACTTAATATGGCGGATAATACGGATGCCAAGCTTGAGATATTTACAGAAGTGTTTGATAATGCAGGAGACAATATGGACTGGCTGGGATTCAACAGAATGCTTGATTCAAACGTCCGCCAGACATTTGGAACAAGATAAGGGGAGTATGGTATTATGGCTAAGAACAGCAATCCTGATATTGCAAGGGCAGGCAGGAATATGTCTGATATAGGGGACAGCAGGTGCTGTCCCTTTTCAAAAAATCAGGATATCATACTGAAAATAGATGATATCGGTAACGATGGAGAGGGAATAGGGCATTATAAAGGCTATGCAGTATTCGTTAATAATGCACTTCCGGGCGACGAGGTTATCGCCAGGATTATGAAGATAAAGAAGAGTTATGCATATGCAAGACTTATGGATATAGTTAATCCGTCCCCGGACAGAATACAGCCGGTATGTGATATAGCAGCAAAATGCGGTGGCTGTCAGCTGCAGCATATGTCGTATGCTGCACAGCTTGAATATAAAAGCCGTAAAGTGCGTAACTGTCTTGTAAGAATTGGCGGTTATGATGGGGCTTATCTTGCCGGGATTGAGGAACAGATAATCGGTATGGAGAATCCATATAATTATAGGAATAAAGCACAGTTTCCGGTGCAGCAAAGTGCAGATGGACAGATTGTAAGCGGATTTTATGCAGGGAGAACCCATAATATTATTGCAACTGAGGAATGCTGTATCCAGATGCCTGAATCAAATCATATCTGCAGTATTGTACGTGAGTGGATGAATGAATACGGAATCCCATCATACGATGAGACAACACATTCGGGAATTGTACGCCATATTCTTACAAGAATTGGAAAAACTACAGGCGAGATTATGGTGTGCCTGGTTGTGACATCAAAAAGAGTTCCATTTACAGAGGTGCTTGTCGAACGTCTTCGTAAGGTTGAAGGTATGACCTGCATCTGTCTTAACATTAATTCGGACAGAACTAACAGGATCCTTGGAAGCAAGCTTATTTCATTATATGGACCGGCGTATATTGAAGATTGTATTGGAGCTATCCGTTACCGCATCTCACCTCTTTCTTTTTATCAGGTTAATCCTGAACAGACAATTAAGCTATACAATACAGCACTTGAATATGCCGGTCTTATCGGTAACGAGACAGTATGGGATCTCTATTGCGGAATCGGGACAATAAGTCTGTTCCTGGCCCATAAGGCAAAATATGTTCTTGGGATTGAGATTGTACCTGAGGCAATAGAAGACGCAAAGGTTAACGCTTCAATTAATGGTATTGAAAACGCAGTATTCCTTGCTGGGGCAGCAGAGGATGTCGCAGCAAGGATAGTTGAAGATGATGCCTACAGCAGCCTTAAGAAACCTGATGTAGTTGTTGTTGACCCTCCGCGGAAAGGGTGTGATAGCAGACTTATCCAGACAATTGTCAAGGTGTCACCGGAGAGAATAGTGTATGTAAGCTGTGACCCGGCAACATTGGCAAGGGATGTTAAGGTGTTAAAGGAAAATGGGTATGGGATAAGGAAGTATAGGGCGTGTGATATGTTTGGGATGACAGGGCACGTTGAGTCAGTAATAATGATGCAGTATTGTGGAAAAGAGAAGAAAAAGTAAGGTTTGACCACAAGATGTTGTGGTTTGAGGGCAAAAATTAGACCGAAAATTGGCTAGTTTTTGCCCGATTTTTTTGCCCAATTTTATAGATGCATAGTACTCGCCAGAGGCGTGTACGGCTGAAAAAATGGTTTTGGGAGTGATTTGAAGAAAAACGAAAAGGAGGGAGTGGTAAGCAAAGCTAAAAATGAATATGGGCAGGGATGAACGCAAGGCGGGACTTATTTTAGAAATAGAATAGGTGCCGCCTTATTTTTTTGGAGGTGGAAATGTCAAAATTATTTTGTGTGAGTCCGGGACTTCGGGTGCTGGAAAGGCAGATGCAGCAGCCACCGGGTTACAGACCGAGAGGATATGGTATCTGTGTGATGGATGTGGACTGGAGGAGCAGGGGAAATTATTCTGAAATCGTTGACTGCGTGATCAGCAGAATGCAGATGGAGCATCTGAAGAAAAGGGTGGATGAAATATTTTGTAAAGTGGATAAGGAACTGATATTCCGTAATCCAAAGCACAGAAATGATTTCTATTCCCTGCTGATAGGGAAGAGGGCAAAGACATTGCAGTATGCATCGGGATATGCTGCCGCTGTATTTTTACTGTCTGCCGATGAGATTTTATGGGAGAAGGTCTGCAAAAATGTTCTGGATACCGGGATTTACTTTGACAGGGTAAGGCTTGGAGGCGTGACACTGGAGCAGTACATTCTGTTTCATGCGGCCAAGGATGTTTATAGCGGAACAAAGCATATCCGCTTGTCAGAGCTGACAGACCGGGAACTGATACCCGGTGAGATACTCCGGCTTATCGTGAATGCTTTTGTGATTGAGAAGTGCGGGGTGGAAATTATAAAGCAGGAGGTGTGGAATGCGGATTAAGGTGCTGAGTGGTGGCCGAAAAAGTATAGAACTGCCATTGTCGGATGCGGAATTAAATTTCCAGATGAAGAGAATCGGTATTGAAGAAACAGTACCTGTGTGCAGGCTGGTGGAAGCATCAGAGAAGGATAATCCCCTTTGTAAATTTGAGGGGCAGACCGTGAACATGGATGAGGTCAATTTTTTCGCTAAACGGATGGATTGTCTCACGGAGTATGAACGCAGGGTATTGTATTCCTATGTCACTGACTACGGTGTGGGAACGATGCAGGATTTGATCAATCTGACCTTCAGCATGAAGGGACTTTCTCTGATTACAGATTTTTCTGATGCAGAGCAGGTCGGAAAGCGTCTCTATCTGGATGAATTCATAGCCATGCCAGAAGAGGAAAAGCAGCAGACAAACTTTATAAAGTTTGCGGAAAAGACTTTCAAGGAAAGCCGGGTGGAAGTCCTGCCCTATGGAGTTTTCGTGGAGCATGGCTTTGAAATGCAGAAGGTATATAACGGAAAGACATTCCCGGAATACTTTGCATCCGATGAAATCGTGGCAGCAATCGAGGTACAAAATCAGGCAGGGGACACCGAATATCTGTATCTGCCTACCGATATCTGTTCCATGAACAAGGTGAAGGAACGATTGCAGGTCATGGATTTCTGGGAAATGAAAGTTACAGATATTCACAATATACGCCTGCCGGATATTCTGGTGCCGATGCCGGAGAACATTGATTGTGTGGAGGCACTGACATTATTTAATGAAACGTGTCAGGCGGTAAAGCATTTTGATGAAGTGCAGATGACGCAGCTTGCCATGGTGGTGGAATTTACAGGGTTTAGCAGTCATACTGAGGTGACAAGCCTTGCAAAACTGCTTGGGGAATTTGAAGTAAATCCTTTCGTACACAACGATGAGGAGTACGGAAAGTACATGGTGGAGGAGTCCGGGTTATTTGATGTGGATGAGTTGTTGCTCCCTCACATCAATTATGCTTCTTTTGCAGCGGACAAGAGACAGGGGACACTTGTAACAAGCGGTTATGTGGAGAATGGTTTTGTGGGAGCCACCAGAGAACTGTCGGAGTACCAGCAGTACAATGGAGAGTTTGCTGATCCGCTGGAAATTGATGAGAGCTGCTATGAAACTTTCCGGCTTTACAGTCCGCTGACAGCAGGTTTCTATGAGGAAGGATTCGAACAGGGGAAGTTATACCGCAGTGACCTGACACCATATGCGGAAGAAATCGCAAAAGCCATTGAAAAGGAATACTGCGTAGGGGAGGAACCAAGAGGACTTATGCATTACTTTGACCGGAGTCTTGCGGTAGCAGCCAAGGTAATGTCGGCTCACCCGAAAGTAGAGATTGTGGATGGAGAACTGTATGGAGTTCTGGAGTGCAAAATCGCTGAAGCCTTAACAGAGCATGACATCGAAGTGTTAAAGGAATACTGGACCGGACAGATGAGCGATGGCTGGGGAGAAGGCTTTGAGCAGCATCCGATTACCGTGGAGGATGGAGAAATCTATGTCAGTTTCTGGAATAGTCAAAACTTCTGGAGTGTCATGACTGAGGAAGAACTGATGGGAGGACAGGTGCAGGGAATGAATATGTCCTGTTAAGTTAAAAGGAATCGAGAAAGGAAAAACATGTTAAAGAGAGAAGAGATAGCACGGCTTAAAGAAAAGTATCCAAAAGGTACACCTATCCATCTGTACTGCATGGCAGGAGAGACTTCGGTGCCGCCGGGCAGCAAGGGCATTGTTGACCATGTGGATGACATCGGGCAGATTCATATGAAGTGGGAGAACGGAAGCTGCCTTGCATTAAATGTAGAGGAGGACCGGTTCGATATCATCACGAAACAGGATGAGATAGCAGAGATCAAACAGCAGGAGTTTATCGATAAGATAAATGAAATCTTGGAAAAGACAGATTTTAAGCTGTTAAATATGTCCTGCAACAGTGAGAATACCGCCTATGCTGCAGAAAAACTTTTTGCCATGCATCAGGCATTTGAGGAAGTGTATGGCGAGGGATATGTGGAAGAAGGGCATGGAATGGTCATGATGCCTGCGGTCATAAGGGGCAGGGAATCAGGAATCCATGCACTGGCACTGGTAACACTGGACATGGAATCATCGGGAGAGCATTGGGGGACTACGTTTTTATCACCGGGAGGTCCTTTGGTACAGGGATATGTTTACCTGACAGAGGAACAGAAGCAGGCCATCAAGGAATATTATATCCCTTATGATTACTGGTACACACCGCTTGTGGAACGTGACCATCATGTGGACTTTACCGATATGCCGGATTCGGTTGCAGATATCCGAAGGATGGTGGATGAATATCTGGTCACCGGACAGTCGCAGACGATGGATGGACCAAAGTAAAGGAGGGCAGAAGTTTATTGAATAGTATTATCAGCTGGGTGGGCGGTAAGAAGGCACTCCGGGATCTGATATATCAGCGCGTGCCGGCCAGCTATGACCGCTACATAGAAGTATTCGGCGGAGGCGGCTGGGTGTTGTTCGGCAAGCCGCCTGCTAAATGTATGGAGGTTTACAATGATTTTAATTCAAATCTTGCAAACCTCTTTTATTGTGTCAAGGAAAGACCAATGGCTCTGCTAAAGGAATTGTCTTTCCTGCCGCTCAATTCCAGAGATGAGTTTGTGACACTTAGAAAATTCCTTTCGATGGAAGAGTTTAAGAGTGAGCATCTGGCAGAAGAGCTGGAGATAGCGACACATTTTCTGAAAGAGCCGGAGGCGGCAGAAATCAGGGACATTCTTATGGAGCGCGCCAGCGTTGGAGATGTAAAACGGGCGGCGGCATTTTATAAAATCATCCGTTACAGTTATGGAAGCGGATGCACTTCCTACGGCTGCCAGCCGTTTGACATCCGAAAGACCTTTACCATCTTGTGGGAAGCAAACCGGAGGCTAAAGGATACGGTAATTGAGAATAAAGATTTTGAGGCACTCATCCGTCAGTATGACAGACCGAATGCCTTTTTTTATTGCGATCCGCCGTACTATGAAACTGAAGGACATTATGAGGTTGTGTTCCGTAAGGAGGATCATGTAAGACTCCGGGATACACTGGCAGGCATCGAAGGAAAATTCATGGTTTCCTACAATGACTGCGAATATATCAGAGAATTGTATCAGGATTTCCAAATTGAAGCGGTGACACGAATCAACAATCTGGCACAGAGGTATGACAACGGAAGTGAATTCCCGGAGGTGCTGATAGCCAATTATGACATGGAGGAAAGAAGAAAAAGTCTGCCTACGCAGATGAATCTGTTTGAACTGTGTGGAGAACAGGAATCAGTCGTGTGGAAGTGCAGCAAACGGAAGGAGGATGAAGATGTTTCAGTTAGTGGAGATCAAGGGAAAAGTGAATGAAAAGGGGTGCATTGAAATCCCTGTGATATTGCTAGAACAGACAGGGATAAGAATCGGGGAAGAGTTAAAACTTTTATACCTTGCGGCAGGAGAAAAGGATTTTAAGAATGAGTCGAAAGAGTTTCTGCTCGTTCGTGCAGGTGAAAATCCTGTTGGCGAGCTTATGAAAGAAGAAAACGTGGAGCTTAGACTGCCGCCGGAACTGCTTGCGGATGCCAAAATTTCCATGGATGCCGATCTGGATATAGTCTGTACGGACAGAAAGATTGTGATTCTGCCTACAGAGGATGTGGTGGCAGAAGAAGTGCCGGAGGAACTTCTGGGTATCTGTGAAGAACTTGGAATCCCGAAGGAAAAAGTAAATATTGTGTTACGCATGACGGAGGAAAACTGAAAAAAAGAGTTTCTTTCAGTTGGAGATTTGTGCTACGCACAAAGTCTCCGGGCTGAGAAAGGAGTGAGATTATCGATATGAAAAAGCCGGTGTATAAGGTGCTGGATGAAAAGGGCAGGGTGCTGATACCTCTTGAAATGCGGCAGAAAGCGGAGATGGAGAAAGGGGATATCTTAAAGGTTTCCATAAACTCCGGGAAGATTGTCATATCCAAGGTAGACATTCTGGAAGTAGGAAAGCAGGATGCAGAAGCTGTGGAGGCCTATGTGAATGCTGCTGTGAAAACCATGAGCCATGAAAAGCAGGTGGCACTTGCTGCAAGAATCTTAAGCCTCGCACAGCAGGAGGGAGGAAAGGATTGTTAAAAGGTAAGTTCAGGGCATTTGAAATTCAGGATGATAAGGTAAAGGAAACACTGGTGGAGGGAAATCTGCCTGCCATTGCAGACTGTATCCGGGGATGTCAAAAAGACAGCATTATCCTGATACAGAACATGGAAGGAGAGCCTTTTCTGGTTGGGTTATCAAAGCTGTTTTTGTATTGCGAAGACAATGACTTCCTGAATACCCAGCTGCTTCCCTATCTGCATGGCATGTGAATGGAGATGCAGTATGAAAAACATATATTTTCGTAACGGAGTCCTTATTTACTATGGAAATCCGGCAGGGTATCTGTCAGATGGAAAAGTAATTCTGGACTCCATTTTTGATAAAGGGGAAATCAAAGAATTCCTATCAGAGAAGGAAAAGCTGGCAGTAGAGGTCAGGGAAGGAGTGTATGACCGTCTGTCAGAGGGTGGAGGGATGGAAGAAGTGAAGATACAGGGCAGGGAAAGGAGGATAAAAATACATCAGCTGAAACAGGGCAGTCCACTCATGATGCGGTTTATCAGTCTGGCAGAAAGGGAAAACAGGGGATATGGAAAACCGCAGGCAGAGGAGTATGCACTGGTTTATGAAGGAGAAGTGGAAAACTTTAGTCTGGAAGAGGTCTGGGAGAAGTTCGGAAGAAGAGTACCGAAGGATTTTGAAGGACACGCACTATCCATATCGGACGTTGTGGAACTGATAGAAGATGAGGCGAGCCGCTTTTTCTATGTAGAGCCGAAAGGCTTTGCAGAAATTGTATTTCAATCAGAATAGCCGGGAGGCGGAAAGGAAGAACATGGCAGGAAAAGGAACAAAGAATAATCAGCAGAATACACAGGGCGAAGCACAGTCCGAGCAGGCGAAACAGCCACAGCCGCTGGAGTTTGATGTGCGTATCCAGTCAATCAAACCCAGTGATTCCATCAAGGGCACTGCATCCGTGAACATTAACGGAGCCTTTGCCATCAGGGGTGTGAAAATTATTGAAGGGACAAACGGATTATTTGTATCCATGCCCAGCTACAAGGTAGGAAACGATTATAAGGATATCTGTTTCCCTATCACACCGGAATGCAGAAAGCAGTTAAATGATGCGGTGCTGGGTGCTTATGAGCAGGCACTTACACAGAGCCAGAACAGTGTGGCAAAGCATCATGAAATGCAGCAGGCACCGGAAGGTCAGGCAATGGACATGACCGGGATGTAAGGCAACTTAAGTCAGTAAACCAAATAAAATAAAACAATTATGGAGGAAAAATCGATGAGAAAGATGATGAACAAAGTAGCAGGAAGCATGAAGGCAACCGCAGCAAAGGCAGTACATCTGTTGAAGGACAAGAGGGGCGAGAACTACGTGGATACCGCAGTTAAGATTCTGATTGCAGTGGTAATCGGTGCCCTCCTGCTTGCAGGGTTGTATGCCCTCTTCGGAGATGTGGTAATGCCTACCCTTACCAGAAGAATTCAGGAAATGTTTAACTATGCAGGCTAAAACGAAAAGGATTTCTAAGCCTGTAAAAAACACAGACTAAGAAATCCCAAGTTTCGTTTAGGAGAATCGCAAGACGATTCTCCGTAGATTTCGGATAAGTACTATGAAAATGAAGGAGGAAATAGAATATGCCGAGAAGAGCAGCTACACAGGAAAATACAAATACAGCAGAAACCATGGAACAGCAGGTACCCTTTGAGGTCACCATCACAGAACACAACCCGGAGAGAGGTGTGCTTGCCACGGTGGATGTTAAGGTGGGGAACATGATGACCATCCGCAACGTAAAAATCAAGGAGGATGACTATGGGCTTACCGTAACCATGCCCCGGACCAAGGTGCCCCATGCGGAGCAGTATAAAGATTCCGTATATTTTGCAGATAGGTCCATGAAGCAGCAGTTTGATCAGGCGGTGGAAACTGCGTATCAGCAGAGTGTTCTTACACCGGTGCTTGATCAGGATGAGGCTGAAGAGGAGATGGAACAGGAAGAATCCGCCGGCATGAGCATGGGAATGTAGCCGATGTTATCTGAGGTCAGGCTCATTCCCTTTTTTATTGTTCTGGTGTTGGCGGCAGTTTCTGATATCAGAAAGAGAGAAATCCCGGACTGGATACCACTGTTAGTCACCATCGTGAGCCTGATCCCACCAGAGTCCGTGCAGTTATCAGGACTCTTGGTGGCATTGCCTCTTTTGATGATCGGAGTAACAGCAGGCGGTATCGGTGGTGGGGATATCAAGCTGACAGGAGCCTGTGGACTGGTGCTTGGGTTTGGGAGAACCCTAATCGGACTTATCACAGGGCTTCTGTTGCTGCTTTTCTTTCATGCAGCAAGGCAGTGCGTAAAGAGAATCAAAAAAGAAAATCGAGAAAGAGGGAAGGAGCAGGCATATCCGCTTGTTCCTTTCTTGCTGTTGGGAATGCTTATAAGCATTCAGATTGGAGGTTAACCATGAAAAAAATGTTCGTAATCGCCGGTGTGCTGGCAGCTATCGCAGGCGTGGCAACTGCAGTGTGCAGAAGCCGGAAAAAATATGCACAGATGTGAACAAATGACTAGGAGGACAGTGTGAAAAATCCATATATGCAAGATTTTTCACACGCGAGATTTGTGCCTGCGCGCACTTGGCACAAACTCGTTATGCACAAAGATCGTGCGCAGAAAAGAGGAATGGAATGAAATTATTTAAGAACCGAACTGTTCTGGGAATTTTCTGCATTGCAGTTTCCCTGCTTATCTGCTTTGCCATTACGCCCCTTGTGAATGCCGGGCTGTCTAAGAAGGTCGCCATTGTTCGTTTTAACCAGATGGTGCAGGAGGGAGAACAGATTACCAAAAACATGGTGGATGTGGTAGAGGTAGGAAACCATAACCTGCCCGAAAATGTGGTAAGAAACCTTGCAGATGTGGAAGGAAAGTATCTGACTGCAACCGTTTATGCAGGGGATTACATCTTAACGGATAAAATTTCCGAGGAACCGTCTGCGGAGAATAAGTATCTCTATAACTTAAATGGAGAAAAACAGGCCATGTCCATTACCATTAACACCTTTGCGGAAGGCTTGTCCGGCAAGTTAAAGAGTGGGGATATCGTATCCGTGATTGCGCCGGATTACCTTGGCAGCGGAGAGACAGTCATTCCGGCAGAACTAAAGTACGTGGAGGTCATTGCAGTGACTGCCAAGTCCGGCTATGATGCCAACACGGAGGAGCAGAGGACAGAAGAGGAAGAAAAGGAACTGCCGTCTACTGTGACCATTCTGGTAAGACCGGAACAGAGCAGACTCCTTGCAAGACTGGAAGCGGAGGGCGAAATCCATCTGTCATTAGTATTCCGCGGAGAAGCAGAGAAGGCTTTGGAGTTTATCAAGGCACAGGATCAGGTGCTGGATGAGATGAAGGCAGAGGAAGAGGCAGACACGCAGGGAGATGGTGCGACTGAGGAGGGAGCAACATCTGAAGATGGAAAGACTTCCCCTCAAATGAATGCAGATAGTGAAGCCAGAACCGGGGAAACAGAAACAAATACAGATGGGGAGGAATAGATTGTGAACTTTAAACAGAATTCCCTGTTTACAAGAAATACAGGATATGAAGAAGAACCGATGGAGTCTCAGGGCGGTGTGCTTGCGGTATGGGGAAGTCCCTCATCTGGCAAGACTGTCGTTTCCGTAAAGCTGGCAGATTATCTTGCCAGAAAAAAGAAGAATGTGCTGCTGATTTTTGCAGACATGACCACACCACCCCTGCCCTGTATCTGTGCGTCCTCCGATCTGGAAGGGGAGAAATCTCTTGGGAGTATTCTTGCCGCAACCCATGTAACGGAAAACCTGATCAAGAAAAACTGCATGTTCTACAGAAAAAATGATTACTTAAGCATGATCGGGATGTTAAAAGGCGAGAACGTGTTTACTTATCCGCCTTATGACCAGACGCAGGCAACGGAACTGATTGAACAGGCAAGGGAAGTGGCACCCTATGTCATTATCGACTGTGGCAGTACCATTGCATCGGATGTATTATCCGCAGTAGCACTGATGGAAGCAGATACGGTGCTTAGACTGGTAAACTGTGATTTAAAATCCATCAGCTACCTGTCCTCACAGCTGCCGCTGCTTCGGGACAATAAGTGGGATGCAGATAAACAGCTTAAGGTGGCATCCAATGTCAAACAGCAGGAGGCAAGCAGCCACATTGAACAGGTGCTTGGCACGGTGGCTTTTCAGATTCCCCACAGCAGAGAAGTGGAAACACAGTGTCTTGAGGGAGATATGCTGGCAGAACTTGGCTTAAAGGAAAGCCGGGCTTTCCGGAAAGAAATTGAAAAAATCAGTAAGGAGGTGTTCGGGGTATGACAGGAAATAATCAGAGCCTTTTCTTTTCCCCGGAAGAGAAGGGAAGAGCCTTTTCCGATGTGTTAAAGGAAGTGCAGGAATACATCTCCAGCAAATATTCCACGCTGATGGTGGAGGGCGGAAATGATGAGGTAAAACAGCAGGTCAAGAGATACATCGCAAAATATGTTGCAGATTACCGCATCACCGTAAAGGGAAAGACCAGAGAGCAGCTTATTGATGATTTATACACAGAGATGGCTGAGTTTTCCTTTTTAACAAAGTACATTTTCGGAACCGGGATTGAGGAAATTGACATCAACTCATGGAAAGACATTGAGGTGCAGTACAGCGATGGCAGGTGTGAAAAGCTGGAGGAACACTTTGAATCACCGGAGCATGCCATCAATGTCATCCGGAGAATGCTCCATGTGTCCGGCATGGTGCTGGACAATGCTTCCCCGGCAGTTCTTGGACATCTGAGCAAGAACATCCGTATTGCAGTATTAAAGACGCCCCTTGTGGATGAGGATGTGGGCATTGCAGCCTCCATCCGAATCGTAAATCCCCAGAGTTTGAAAAAGAGCGACTTTGTGGATGGAGGAACTGCAACAGAAGAAATGTTGGATTTTCTGGCAGAGTGTCTGCGGTATGGCATCAGCATCTGTGTGGCAGGCGCCACCAGCTCCGGCAAGACCACA
>CAKSBI010000016.1 GCA_934437985.1 uncultured Lachnospiraceae bacterium | reverse complement strand
GCTCCGACCGGAGTGGAACGTAGAAACGAGGTCGATGAAGCAGGAAGCCCATTGGCTTAAGACAATGGGTAGTTCACGACCTTATGCCATATATGGAAAAGGACGATGTTCTGAATAAGGATTATTTTATAGACGGATTCCTTGGCAAAACAGAAAATGATGGCAGACAGTATGTGCTTATGAAAAGATTTTTTATCAGTGCAATGTTATGCGGCAGTGAAGCCGGTGAATTTGTGGAAGCTTCTCCTGCCCGGAATATAATGCCCGGACTTATAAAGAAATACGAGGACATGCCTCAGGGTACGGTTCTTGTAAGCGGAATATCAGGAGTGGATATGTATGATGTGATAATGTCGGGCTCTGTATCTGACTTTATGGATTATAACGACGGAACATGCAGCTTTAATAGTGGGGATTACAGTCAGATACTTGAATTCTGCCATAAGATAGAGGAGGAATATGTTGCGGGCGCAGATGCAGAAGAGAATCTGAGTAAGGACAGGGCACTTCTTACTAACAGGTATATATATGGAATTAATGATATCCGGTATGATGATGTTATATGTGGGGGCGATTCCTGTTATGTCGGTTATCCGGCAACAGAAGAATATACTGCGGAGGATGGGGCAACAATATATCCGCAGTATGTTGTGATGCCGGATAATATATCCTATGGACCTGCAACAGAGAAAGATATAGATATATTAAAAAAGCTGATAGATTGTGCGGTATATAACAGGGACAATAAGCAGGCTGTGGATGTGACAAAGGATGGGGCAGAACAATATATAAAAGGAATGAAGAATCTGGAAGATACCATTAATATAATACAGGACAAGGCTGTTAAGTATGTTAATGAGAACAGATAGGATAGAGAGGGTGTTTTTATAATGAAATTGCGCAGAAAACAGGGTCTTACGACAACACAGATTATAGCATTTGGTTTCCTTGGTGCCATACTTATTGGCATGGTGTTACTGATGCTTCCGGTATCATCTGCAGACGGAACATGGACTGCTCCGTTAGACGCCCTGTTTTCTGCTGCTACATCTGTATGTGTTACGGGACTTACTACCCTGTCGACAGCAAACCACTGGAGCCTGTTCGGGCAGGTGGTAATTCTTATATTGATACAGTTTGGCGGGCTTGGAATAGTAACATTTTCAACAGCAGCATTACTTATGGCAGGCAGGTATATTACGTTAAAGGACAGGCTTCTTATAAGGGATGCATATAATCTTGACAATCTTAACGGACTTGTAAAACTTACAATAAGAATTATAAAAGGCACACTGATTGTTGAAGGCATAGGGGCGGTGCTGTATATGATGGTGTTCGTGGAAGATTATGGTTATGATGGGGTATTTTACGCATTATTTAATTCAGTATCAGCTTTCTGCAATGCGGGAATGGATCTCTTAGGAGATACAAGTCTTAGTATATATCGTGATAATATTGCTGTTAATGCGATTACTTCGATGCTTATTATACTTGGCGGCATAGGATTTCCGGTATGGTGGGATATAATTGAAACATTTGGTGAAAAAAGCAGAGGCTCGATAACAAAAATGTGGCGCAGGCTGCAGCTGCATACAAAAATAGTTATATGTACAACGCTCATTCTTCTTGTGGCCGGGACAGCTATAATATTTATACTTGAGTACAGTAACCCGGAGACGCTGGGTGGAATGCCGGCAGGTAATAAGGTTCAGGCGGCATTTTTCCAGTCGGTAACTACCAGGACAGCCGGGTTTTATACAATTCCGCAGGAGAATTTTACCAATGCGACGGCATTTTTATCAATGCTGCTTATGTTTATTGGAGGGTCGCCATCGGGAACTGCCGGCGGTGTCAAGACGGTTACGATTGCGATGATAATACTTACAGCTGTTTCTATAATAAAAAACAGGCAGGACACAGAAGCATTTGGACGCAGTATATCACCGGACAATGTCCGTAAGGGAATTGCGGTATTTGTCGTCAGTATGAGCGTATTAATTATAGCAATTTTTGCACTGTGTATAACTGAAAGACGTGATTTTGCCGATATATGTTATGAGGCAGTGTCTGCAATAGGCACGGTAGGACTTACAAGAGGCCTTACAGGGGAATTAAGTATTGCCGGTAAGGTGATAATAATTATAACAATGTATATCGGACGTATAGGACCAATATCGCTGGCTTTGTTTTTTAATACGAACAGCCATAAGGGGGTTAAAAGAAGATACCCCGCAGCCAGGGTAAGGGTTGGATAGTGTCCGGTGGGTATTAGACGTGTGCCACATTGCTGCAAAAAATATGGATATCAGGGAGGATGACAGATATGATGATATCAGTAAATGGAGTTAGTATTAATAGCAGTCAGACCGGTAATGCCAGATATGATAAGGACAGCAATGTCCTGTACGCAGGCAATATGTCAGGAACTGCGGGGGCAGCAGGTGCTGTGGATGAAAAACGTGCGATGGCAAAAAAGCAGATCAGTGCACTGATAAAGGAAGCATGGGATAAGGACATATCTGTTTCAAAAGGTCTTGAAGACCTTGAAAAGGAAAAGAAAGCCATGTTTGACCGGATGCAGGAATATAGGAAGAAAACTGAGGATATTGATGCGTATGCAGCAAAATATATTGAAGAAAATGATATTGATACAGAATCTGCAGAGTATAAGGATCTGATGGTACTTAAAAAATACCAGGATTATAAAAACGGAGTTCCTGTAGATGCTTTTAGTGATGAAGAGGTTGAACGCCTGAAAGAGCTTCAGAATATACCAAGGACTGATTTTCAGAATAAGATGCTTGCTAATAATGCTGACAGGGATAATGCAAGTAATGGCCTGTATATGGCAGAGCAGAAACTAAAGGTTATGATGCAGCAATATTCAGACAGTGTTATTAATCAGCCGCAGTCAGAGACTATGCATAAGGTTAATGATGCCGTGGATGAGATCATGGATGCTGTTAATTCTGATGCAGTAGGTGAATTTGTCCGGGAAGGAATAACTAACGCTGAAGAGAGAATGGAAGAGGCTAAGGAAGAGGCAAAAGAGCTTGAGGAGGAGCGTGAAGAGAGACAGCAGCGTATTGACGAGGCAAAAGAAAGAAGAAAAGAACAGGAAGAGATTCTGGATGAAGCTGCAAAATCAGACCGTATGGATTATAAGCTCGGGGGCAATACGGATAATTATGATTATTATAAGGATGTGCAGGAAAAAGTAAGGCTTATAATGAAGCGTGCCAATATGGATATTGAGGAGCTTAAGGGAATAGAGATTGATTTTAATTATTAAGATGCTTTTGCTGGAGGTGTGGGCTGTTGAAAAAGGAGTTTGCTATACTTGGACTAGGAAAATTTGGAATAAGTCTTGCATCAAGCCTGTCAGATGCCGGGTGTGGGGTGATGGTTGCGGACCATGATACAAAAATGGTTGATGAGGCTGCTGATTATGTTACCCATGCCGAGGTTGGAGATATAACAGATGGTGAGTTCCTCGCTTCATTAGGGCTGTCCAACTATGAGGCTGTTATTATCGGCATAGGTGATGAGCTTGAAGCAGGTGTTATGGGTACGATGCTTGCCAAAGAGCTCGGCGCAAAGTTTATCATTGCCAAGGCAGGCAGTGACCTTCAGGCTAAGATTCTCCGTAAAGTAGGTGCTGACAAGGTGGTTTTCCCGGAGCGTGAATCCGGCATACGTATAGCTAACCAGCTTGTACATGGTAATTATTTTGATGCGGTCGAACTGTCTGACAGGTATAGCATAATGGATTTTCCTGTGCCCGGGGTCTGGGTTGGAAAAAGCTTTAGTGAACTGGGGATACGCACTAAGCATAAGGTAAATATTATCGGTATCAGGAGAAATGAAGGACTTGTGATTAATCCTGCCCCTGATGAAAAGCTTACCGAAGATGATACGCTGATTGTACTGGGTGATAATATGCACCTTGATAAGCTGAGAAGGATGGATAAATTATGATAGAAAGTCAGAGTAATGCACAGGTTAAGAATGTAGCTAAGCTGCTTAAGAGCTCTAAGGACAGAAAAAAACAGCGCAGTTATATAATCGAGGGGCCCAAGATGGTACTTGAAGCCGTCCGGGAAGGTGTTGTAAGTAAGGTATATATATCTGAGACAATGAATAATATGCTTAATGGGACACAGTGGGATGCTGAGTATAACAATAACCGGCTGGCACATATGTCTTCAAAGGAAGCGTGTGGGATGATTAATGGCAGTGATCATGAGGTTGTTAAGGACAATGTATTTGCGGCAATGTGTGATACGGTGGTTCCACAGGGAATGGCTGCAGTTGCGTCAATGCCTGTAATGGATATTGATGATATTATGTCAGCCTCCGCAGGTAAAACGGCCAGAAGGTATATTGTACTTGAGAATCTCCGGGATCCGGGCAATCTTGGAACTATTTTTCGTACAGCGGAGGCAGCAGGGTTTGACGGTGTATTGATGAACAGGGGAACTGTGGATGTATATAATCCGAAGGTTGTGCGTTCTACCATGGGGGCCATTCTAAGGGTTTCGCATGCATATTGTGACAGCATCGGGATTATAATAGATAAATGTAGGAATGCAGGTATTTCACTTATGGGAGCTGCACTTGATGGTACGGATATGCGGCAGACTGATTATCCGGCCGGACTTGCAGTCCTTATTGGAAATGAATCTAACGGACTTTCGGATGAGGCATTGTCAGGCTGCGATATGAAAGTAAGAATACCGATGGCAGGAAAGACGGAATCACTTAACGCTGCGGTTGCGGCGGGAGTGCTGATGTATATGAGTTCCTTGTCTTTTTTATGATAATGATATATAATAATATAATAGGTTTATGAAAGGGGGCTGGGATTATGGAAAGTTATTACTGGCTCATTTTTATGGCAGTATGCATTGTCATTGAGATCATAACACTTGGACTTACAACTATATGGTTTGCGATAGGGGCACTGGCAGCATTCTTTGCCGCAATATGTAATGGCCCATTAGTTGTCCAGGTGATCGTATTTCTTCTGGTATCATTGATCACTTTGTTCTTCACAAGGCCGATTGCCATGAAGTATTTTAACGGCAGCAGAGCCAAGACGAATGCAGAGAGCCTTGTAGGGGAGACGGCTAAGGTGATAGAGCGTATTGATAACATTAATGCCACCGGAAGGGTGTCTGTCAACGGACAGGAGTGGATGGCAAGGACAGCGGATGGAAGTGTATCAGAAGAGGGCGCTACAGTAACGGTTGACAGTATTTCGGGAGTTAAGCTTATTGTAAAGTAGGGTTACAGACATTATTTTATATGATAATTAAGGAGGAGTTTGTTTATGGGAAAGTCTGTATTGTTATCGGAATTGGATATGGTTAATGGAACGTTGATCGGTTTTGGACTGCTTGTTGTTATTATATTGCTGCTTATTACGTCATGTATTAAGATTGTTCCGCAGGCAACAGCATATGTAGTCGAGAGACTTGGCGGTTATCAGGGAACGTGGAATGTAGGAATACATTTCAAGGTGCCTCTTATCGACAGGGTTGCGAGGCGTGTGATACTTAAAGAACAGGTTGTTGATTTTGCACCACAGCCGGTTATTACCAAGGATAATGTTACAATGAGAATTGATACGGTGGTTTTTTACCAGATTACAGACCCTAAGCTGTATGCATATGGTGTGGAGAACCCGATTATGGCGATTGAGAATCTTACGGCAACAACACTCCGTAATATAATTGGTGATCTTGAGCTTGATGAGACACTTACTTCAAGGGAGATAATCAACACTAAGATGAGGGTGTCGCTTGATGTTGCAACAGACCCATGGGGTATCAAGGTTAACCGTGTTGAGCTTAAGAATATCATACCTCCTGCTGCCATACAGGATGCAATGGAGAAGCAGATGAAGGCGGAGCGTGAGAGGCGTGAGGCTATTCTTATAGCAGAGGGTGAGAAGAAATCTACCATTCTTGTTGCGGAAGGTAAGAAGGAGTCTGCTATTCTTGATGCGCAGGCTGAAAAGGAAGCTGCAATACTAAGGGCTGAGGCTAAAAAGGAAGCAACGATACGTGAGGCTGAGGGCCAGGCAGAGGCTATTATGATTGTGCAGAAAGCTAATGCGGATGGTATTAAGTTCCTTAATGAGGCAGACCCTAGCAAGGAAGTTATTACTATTAAGAGCCTTGAGGCATTCGCAAAGGCGGCAGACGGTAAAGCAACCAAGATTATTATTCCGTCTGAGATACAGGGTGTTGCAGGCCTTGCAAAGTCATTTGCAGAGGTAGTCAGGGAAGACTGATGTCCGGTAAACAGACGGTTACCTGACAGGTAACCAATAAAATGATTACAAAAGATATAATAAGATAAATGATATATGGAGGCACACATACAATGAATTTAAAAGGTCGTAATTTTCTTACACTTATGGATTATACCCCGGAAGAGATTGAATATCTTGTGGATCTTGCAGCAGAGCTGAAAGATAAGAAGAAAAAGGGGATTCCGGTTGATATTCACAGAGGTAAGAGTGTAGCGCTTATATTTGAAAAGACTAGTACGCGTACAAGATGTTCTTTTGAGGTGGCAGCGTATGATCTCGGAATGCATGCAACCTATCTGGACCCTAAGAGCTCACAGATTGGCAAGAAGGAGAGTATTGCCGATACGGCAAGGGTTCTTGGAAGGATGTTTGATGGAATAGAGTACCGTGGATACGGACAGGAGATTGTTGAGGAGCTTGCAAAGTATGCCGGTGTACCTGTATGGAATGGACTTACTAATGAGTTCCATCCTACGCAGTTACTTGCAGATATGCTTACAATTAAGGAGCATTTTGGAAGGATTAAGGGTATTAATTTTGTATATATGGGTGATGCACGTTATAATATGGGTAATTCTATTATGATCGCATGTGCCAAGATGGGAATGAACTTTACGGCATGTACCTCGTCAAAGTATTTTCCAGACAGTGAACTTGTAAAAAAATGCCGGGAATATGCTAAGGAGTCAGGCGGAAGCATAACGTTTACGGAGGATGTTATGGAGGGCACTAAGGACGCCGACGTTATCTATACAGATGTATGGGTTTCTATGGGTGAAGCACCTGAAGTGTGGGAGGAACGTATTAATGACCTTCTTCCGTACAGAGTTACTTCAGATGTTATGAAGAATGCAGGGGAGAAGGCTGTATTTATGCATTGCCTGCCGGCATTCCATGATCTTAACACGGAGGTTGGACGCCAGATAAAAGAAAAGTTTGGCCTTGAAGAGATGGAAGTAACTGATGAAGTGTTTGAATCACCACAGTCAGTGGTATTTGATGAGGCTGAGAACAGAATGCATACGATTAAAGCGGTTATGTATGCGACGTTAACGGATTAATGCCGAATAATTAAAGGATAGGGTACATATTATGCCTGAGAATAACAGAGTATTATGTGCGTGCAGTGCATACGAAGAAAAGTTTTATTTTAACAGCAGGTTCAGTAATATTCCGAAGGCTGTCAGGGAAGAATTACAGATAATGTGTGTTATGTATACGGAAGAGGTTGGTGGTGAACTTACACTTGAGTTTTCAAAAGAAGGGGATCTTCTTATGCATGTATCAGCCGATGAGGGCGACCTGTTGTTTGACGAGATAGGCAGCGCATTGAAGATTAAGCAGCTTCAGAATGTTAAGCAGAAATTATTTGAACAGTTAGAGGAATATTACAGATTTACATGTATGGATAATTAATTGGGCCATACCGGGAATAAGAACATGCGGAAAGGTGAGTTAGTATGCTTTTAGCGTTTGATGTTGGTAATACTAATATTACTATAGGGGTTTTTGATGGAGAAAAGCTTCTTGGTAATTTCAGGATAACTACAAAGCTTCCAAGGACCTCAGACGAGTTTGGTCTGGTAATAATTGACCTTATGAGACAGATAGGTACCGGTCCGGAGGATGTAACTGATGTTATAATCGCATCCGTTGTGCCGAATATAATGTACTCACTGACAAGTGGCATCATCAAGTATATCGGAATAAAGCCGATAGTTGTAAGAAGCGGAATAAGAACCGGTCTTAAGATCGCAACTACTAATCCGAAGGAGCTTGGGGCTGACAGGATAGTGGATGCTGTCGCCGCCGTTAATATGTATGGAGGACCGGTCATTGTAGTGGATTATGGTACGGCAACGACATTTGACCTTGTTACGGAGGATGGAACATTTTTGTGCGGGGTAACATGTCCGGGTATAAGGACTTCGGCTGATGCGCTTGCAAAGGATGCGGCAAAGCTGTCAGAAGTGGAGATACGTAAACCGGAGACTATTCTTGCAAAGGATACTGTATCAAGTGTACAGGCGGCGTTGTTTTATGGTGGACTTGGACAGACTGAATATATTATCCGCAGGATGAAAGAAGAGTCGGGATATACTGATGCCAGGGTGGTTGCAACAGGTGGTCTTGGAAAGCTGTTGTCAGAAGAATCTGATGAGATTGATATATACAATCCACAGCTTACATTATTTGGACTCAAATATGTGCATGATAAATGTACCGAAAAATAGACAAATGGTATTGTAAATATTTGGGATGATGATGGATATCGTTGGAATGTTGGATATCATTAGTATGTAATGAGAGGTAACAGAATATTGATAAAAGATTTGGTTATTGGCAGTGTTTCTCTTGACGGTAATCTTATCCTGGCACCAATGGCAGGCGTAACCGACCTGCCATATCGTGTTTTATGCAAGGAGCAGGGTGCGTCACTTGTATATACAGAGATGATCAGTGCAAAGGGAATATATTACAATAATAAGAATACGGAAAAGCTCTGGGAGATAGACGAAACCGAACGCCCGGCTGCATTGCAGCTTTTCGGCAGTGATCCTGGGCTGATGGCAGATATGGCGAAGAAGATTGATGGGCGTAACTTCGACATACTTGATATTAATATGGGATGTCCTGTGCCGAAGGTTGTAAATAACGGTGAGGGTTCAGCCCTTATGAAGACACCGGAGCTTGCAGGCCGGATAATACGTGCGGTATCAGATGCTACGGACAAGCCGCTTACGGTGAAGTTCAGAAAGGGGTTTGGAAAGGATGATAATACAGCTGTAGAATTTGCAAAGATGGCTGAAGCAAATGGCGCTGCAGCAGTTGCCGTCCATGGAAGGACCAGGGAGCAGTACTATACAGGAAAAGCAGACTGGGATGTTCTTGCGGATGTAAAAAAGGCTGTCAGTATTCCTGTAATAGGCAATGGGGACCTGTTCACCCCGGAGGATGTTAAGAATATGTATGAACGGACCGGAGTTGACGGATTCATGTTCGGCAGGGGTGCAAGGGGCAATCCGTGGCTGTTCTCACAGACGCTAAGCTATTTTAAGACAGGGATATGCCCTGAACCTCCGTCACCTGGGGAGGTTGCAGCTGTTATATTACGGCATGCGCATATGAACATAGAATTCAAGGGAGAATATACAGGTATGCGTGAGATGCGTAAGCATGCAGCCTGGTATACTGCAGGCATGAAGAATTCTGCCAGATTCAGGAATCGCCTCAGCCATATAGAAAAGTATGAGGATCTGGAAATGATACTTAAGCAGAGCTGACAAAAAGGAGAAAAAATGCTGATTACAAGTGCACAATTTGATATTGACCAGATTGCGGAAAGCGGACAATGCTTCAGGATGACAAAGGTCTCTGATGGTGTGTATGGGCTTATTTTCAGGGGGCGGTATATTGAACTTGCCAAAAGAGGTATGGATGCCGATGGAAGCAGTATAGTTGAATTGTCATGCAGCCGTGAAGAATTTGATGCAGTCTGGAAGGACTATTTTGATTTTGAAACCGACTATTCGGATATACTTGGTATGGTAGATAAAAATGATGTTTTTTTGTCCGGTGCGGCAGAATACGGACAGGGAATACGCATACTGAGACAGGATCCGTGGGAGATGCTGATAAGCTTTATAATATCGCAGAGAAAGTCGATACCTGCAATCAGGACTTCTATTGAGAGACTTGCGGCAAGATGTGGGGATAAGATTGATACTCCGGTGGGAACCGCGTACTCATTCCCGACTGCAGAGCAGATACTCAGCCTTAGCCCGCATGCGCTTGATGAGTGTGGACTTGGATATAGAAGCAAGTATATAGCGGACATATCACGCAGGGCTGCGGAGGGTGAAGTTGATGTGTATTCCATGGATGGGCTTCCGGATGAGGAATTGAAAAAAAATTTGCTTAATATATATGGTGTGGGGAATAAGGTTGCTGCCTGTGTTATGCTTTTTGGGTATCACAGGATAGAATCTTTTCCTGAGGATGTGTGGATAAAGCGTGCACTTGAAAGCTATTATCCGGACGGTTTCCCCTATGAAAAATATCCGGGATGTGCCGGTGTAATGCAGCAGTACATTTTTTTCTATATAAGAAATAACAGATTATAATAGTTGATGTATTTAGGTGATTAATGGGGAACATATATAAAAAATGGTTCACATACAATATAAGTTGTGTTATTATTAGACCATATTATGAGGAGAGTGGATGTTTATGAAGAATTTTAGTAATTATAAGGATTACAGTCTCAAAGAAAACCTGAAGTTTGACTCAAAAGCAGTTCATGGTGCGATGGGGTGTGAGCCTCTTACCGGAGCTGTGAGTTTTCCAATATACCAGACATCAACATTCAGACACCCTGAGCTTGGTGTCTCAACAGGATTTGATTATACAAGATTACTTAATCCGACACGACAGGAGCTTGAGAGAACTCTTGCAATACTTGAGGAAGGTAAGTATGGATTTGCTTTTTCAAGTGGACAGGCTGCCAATATGTCATTATTTACATGGCTTAATCCCGGAGATCATATGATCCTTATGGATGATATATATGGTGGTACATTCCGTATTGCGGAGACAATTTTTGGAAAATACGGCGTTGAGTATGATTTTATTGATCTGTCAGACCTTGATGCGGTAAGGGCTGCGATCAGGCCTAACACTAAGATGATATTTATTGAAACACCTTCCAATCCGCTTATGAAGGTTGCAGACATTGCTGTACTTTCAGATATTGCACATGCCAATGGTGCGATTGCAGCAGTAGATAATACATTTCTTACACCATATTTCCAAAAACCGCTTACTCTTGGCGCAGATGTTGTTATTCACAGTGCGACCAAGTATCTCGGCGGACATAATGATGTTATCGCGGGGGCTGCGGTATGTAATGATGAAGAGCTTGCAGCGCATTTTAAGGTACAGCTTAAGTCACATGGTAACGGTCTTGCACCGATGGACTCCTGGCTGTTACTAAGGGGAATTAAGACCCTCCACCTTCGCATGGAGCGCCATAATTCCAATGCAATGAAGGTTGCGGCATGGCTCAGGAATCATCCAAAGGTTGAAAAAGTGTATTACGTAGGGTTTGAGGATCACAAGGATTACGCCGTTACTAAGAAGCAGACTACAGGGTTTGGCGGCATGATCTCATTTGCGGTTGACAGTGAGGAGACTGTCCGCAGGCTTCTTGCCAATGTTGATATGGTTATGTTTGCGGAGAGCCTTGGTGGTACAGAGACACTTATAACTTATCCGACAACACAGACCCACGAGGATACACCGGAGGATGTCAAGGAAAAGCTTGGGATTACAAGAAAGTTCCTTAGATTATCTGTAGGAATTGAAGATCCTGACGATATAATTAATGACCTTGAACAGGCCATGGCGTAAGGCAGGGGGATATTAAAGATGCGTTTTACTAAGATGCAGGCATATGGTAATGACTATGTATATATAGATGCGATTCATCAGGAGCTGCCTGATCTGCCTTCGCTTGCAAGATTTGTTTCTGACAGGCATTTTGCAATCGGTTCAGACGGAATGGTTCTGATATGTCCGTCAGATACTGCAGATTTCAGGATGCGTATGTTTAATCCTGATGGAACAGAAGGGGAGATGTGTGGTAACGCCCTCAGAAGTGTTGGCAAGTATGTATATGACCACATGCTTACCGATAAGACAGAGGTATATATAGAGACCCTGGGTGGAACTAAGCATCTGTGGCTTGAGACAGAGAATGGCATAGCTGTTAATATTAAGGCTGATATCGGGGAACCGGTGCTTGATACTAAGGTCATCCCTGTTAATACCGGGCTTGGGGAATTTGTTGAACAGCCCGTCACGGCAGGCGGTATCACACTCGGGATTACTGCTGTGTCATGGGGCAACCCGCACTGTGTTGCTTTTGTTGAAGATACAGCATCATTTGATGTACATGGGATCGGCAGGGAGCTTGAATATATGACATCACTGTTCCCTAATAAGACTAATGTTACATTTGCACAGGTTGTCAGCGACAGCTATATTAAGATGCGTGAATGGGAACGTGGGACCGGTGAGACCATTGGATGCGGGACAGGTTGTGCTACAGCTGTAGTAGCAGGCGTTCTTACAGGAAGATGCAAAAGACATGTGTCAGTTGAACAGATTGGTGGAATACTGGATATCAATTGGAATGAAGAGGATAATCATCTCTACATGACAGGTGTGTCTAATACCGTATTTGAAGCCGAGATAGATATATCTGCTGTTGGTAAGTAGAATTACCGGGAGGATTGGAAAATGATTCTATGTGATATGCTTGCAGGCATGGATTACAGATGCCTTAGCGGTAATGTTGATGTAGATGTTACGGATTTAATATATGATTCAAGAAAGGTTGTCAGTGGTGCCGCATTTTTCTGCATAGACGGAGTAGTTACTGACGGACATTCTTATGCGGCTGATGCGGTTGAAAAGGGCGCAGCTGTACTTATAGTTGAGCATGAGGTTGATGCAGGCGGGGAGATAACACAGGTTCAGGTTAGTTCAACCAGATATGCACTTGCACATATGGCAGCAGTTTATTTTGGAAGACCGGCTGACAGGATGAAGGTTATTGGTATTACAGGTACTAAGGGTAAGACTTCTACAGCCTATATGATTAAGAATATAATAGAGAATACTGGGAAAAAATGTGGCATTATAGGTACGGTAGGTGCAGCATGGGGAGATAAAAAAGTTACTACCGGACTTACAACGCCTGAATCTTATGTAATACACTCGCTGTTTAAACAGATGGCAGATGATGGCTGTGGCTATGTTGTGATGGAGGTTTCATCACAGGCACTTAAGATGAAGCGTACTTCAGGAATAGAATTTGATGTTGCGGTATTTACAAACTTTTCACCTGACCATATTGCAGATGGGGAGCATGCTACACTTGAGGAGTACAGACAGTGTAAAGAGATATTATTTACCCAGTGTAAGACCGGAGTATTTAATGAGGATGACGAGGTGGTGGATGAATTCATAAAACATGCCACTTGTGACGATATATGGATATATGGCTTAGCTTCTGAACAGAGCACGGCTGTATGTAACAGTGGTACATCAAATTGCATTATGGCAGATGAGGTAAAACAGTGGGCTGAATCAGGAAAGCTTGGAATATCATTTGATGTATCAGGTGCTGTTTCCGGGCATGTGAAGCTTGAGATACCGGGATTGTTCAATGTATATAATGCGATGGCAGCGGTCTCTGTGTGCCATGTGCTTGGAATCGGATTGGATGATATACTTAAGAATCTTCTTTCCGTGAGGATTCCTGGAAGGGTTGAGCTTGTCAATGTATCAGATGAATATTCGGTAATTGTGGATTATGCACATAATGAAGTAAGTACCAGAAGTGTTATGGAGACACTCAGGGAATATAACCCTGCACATATCATATGTGTGTATGGAGGAGGTGGTAACAGGTCAAAGCTTCGAAGATATGATATGGGAGAAGTTACCGGGGAGCTTGCCGACCTCTCAGTCCTGACATGTGATAATCCCCGTGATGAGGAGATTGAATCAATTAATAATGATATTAAGGCAGGACTTGCAAAGCATAATGGTGCATATGTTGAGGTGCCGGACAGGATTGACGCTATTGAGTATGCAATGAGGCATGCGGTAAAAGGCGATATTGTCCTGCTGCTTGGAAAGGGTCATGAACAGTATCAGGAGATAAAAGGTGTTAAGTATCATTATGATGAGCGTGAAGCGGTTATGGAAGCAGCATCAAGACTATAGAATCCTACCCAATATTCGCATATCGTGGGATTATCATCCTACTTTTATGCTCATATCGGGGCGGGTCCCAAGGCCTTTCACCCACCTATGAGCGAGCTCATGTGGGTTTAGACCTTTTGACCTTGGCATCATAGTTATATTATAGTACAAGGAGGTTGATTGTTATGTCATTTTATGGAATTGGTGATGGAAGTTCATTTTTTAACTCTTTCTTTGGAACTTCATCCTCAGGAAACAGTGCGAATGGAATCTCACTCAGTGAATGGTCAATGATTAAGGGCGGCACTTATAAGAGGCTTCTGAATTCTTACTATAGTGAGAATAAGAACGGTGCAGTCACATCTATTGGCAAAAGCCTTGGTATTGATAAAGAAGCTGCCAAAGAGTTTTCGGCTGCAGGTAATGATGCAGATTCACTTGCGAAGGCAGCAGATAAGGTTACCGGGCTTGTCAAGGATATGTCTGAAAAGTATTCTGATGCAGGTGATGCTGAAAAGGGCAGGTTTATGAATGAACTGTATGATGCAGCATCAAAATATGTTGAAGCATATAACAGTACAGTTAAGTCAGTGTCTGAGGTTGACAATACATCAATGCTAAGAAATGAACTGTCTATTACTACAAGCACGGCAGCCAATAAGAAGATGCTTAGTAAGCTGGGAATAACTATTGACAGCGAGAATAAGCTTGCCATTGATAAGGATAAGTTCATGAAGTCTGATATGGCAGATATTAAGACTATGTTTATGGGCAGAAACTCATATATGTCGCGTGTACAGACTAATGCTTCAATGATACGTAATACAGCGGCAGCCGCAACAGCAACGGCATCAAGGGCATATACATATACAAAGAGCGGGACATATTCAGGATTTGATACCGGTATGCTGTCATCGTATACCGGGAAGATGTGATTATTATTCAGTGTGTAATATGCAGAATGTAATATACTAGGATGGTTTTTTGAAAATAATCTATATGAAAGAAGGACATGGTAATGAAAAAGACAAGCAGGGCGTTAAGTATTGCGCTTGCAATTGCAATGACTTTGTCTACAGCAGTAGTAAACGATACTGCAGGCGCTGCAGCATCAAAAGCTGCACTTAAGACTAAGAAGGTTAATCTGAATGTTGGAAAGAAAGCAACAATTAAGATTAACAGGAAGCAGAAGAAAGCTGTTTACAAGTTTGTATCTTCAAGGAAGGCTGTGGCAGCTGTATCAAAAAAGGGTGTGATCACAGCGAAGAAAGCAGGTAAGGCAACGATTACGGTTAAGGAGACACTTAAGAAAAAGACAAGAAAGCTTGGAAAGGTAAATGTAACTGTTAAAAAGGTAAGTACTACTGAGACATCTGTAACACAGACTCCTGTTACGCAGACATCAACCCCGGCACCGGCAACACAGACCCCTGTTGTAACTGCTGCCCCAACAACAGCACCGACATCAACACCGGATGTAACCGCAACCCCGGAACCAACATCACCATATGTGCCGGTATCTGAATTGTTAATGGATGCATATGATGCACCGGCAGGATACAGGGATAATGTTGCAGATAATAACGGAGAAAAGATTAAGATTGAGTATCCTTCTACTGTTGTAAAAGAAGGCGGAGAAGTGATGCGTAAAGCTAATGTATGTCTTCCGAAAGATTATGATGCAGATGATACTGATAAGAGATATCCGGTTATATATATGTGCCATGGTATATTTGGCAGTGAGGATGCAGTAACTGACGCAGCTTATGTATATTGGAATGCTATTGCAGAAGGTAAGGCAGAAGATGCAATACTTGTATTCCCTAACTGTTGTGCTAATGAGACCAGTGGAAGTGTTGGGGAAAATGATGGTTTTAATCTTACCCATTATTCTGCATATGACAACTTCCTTAATGATTTTGAGAAGTGCTTAAAGCCATATATTGATAAGCATTATAATACACTTACAGACCGTAATAATACTGCAATATGTGGATTCTCAATGGGTGGACGTGTAACGCTTCATCTTGGATTTACACTTCAGGATACATTCCGTTATATTGGGGCATTCTGTCCGGCACCCGGAATATTTGACTTTTCGGATAATGGTGTAACAGGACCGGGATTATTCAAGCAGGAAGAATTTAAGATAAAAGATGAATACAAGGATGATACTCTTGTAATGCTTTTTAAGGGTAAGAATGATGGTACTGTTAAGCAGTTCCCACAGGTGTACGAGGATGCGCTTGTGGCAAATGAAGTGCCGCATGTGTTCTATCATGGAATGGGTATGAAGTCAGATGGCACTGCAGGTGGCGGTGGTCATGACGGAGACTTATATGATTTCGGTTTCTATAACTTTGTAACAAGAATTTTTAAGAAGAGATAATACATAATTCCTTAATCAGCTTTATGATAAAGGGCGCATGCGTCCGGAACAGTGGATTCCGGACGCCTGTGCCTTTTAGAGTGTTAATGTGCTGATGCCCCGGATGTTCAAAGGCATATATTATGGAGAATAGAGAATGTATAGATTTTATGTAGATGATAATTGTATATATGATGACCGGATATCAATAACGGGACCGGATGTGAATCATATAAGGAATGTGCTCCGTATGACACAGGGAGAGCATATTATTGTAAATGATAAAGCAGGAACAGATTATTACTGCGATATTGACAGTGTAGATGCTGATGAGGTGACTGCTGTAATAACTGGTAAAAAGTTTAGTGAGGCGGAGCTTCCGGTGAAGCTGTATCTGTTTCAGGCTCTGCCAAAGCTTGACAAGATGGAGCTTATAATACAGAAGGCCGTTGAACTGGGTGTATATGAGATAATCCCTGTAGAGACAAAAAGATGCGTTGTAAAACTGGATAAAGGAACAAAGCAGCAAAAAAAGCTTGCAAGATGGCAGACAATTGCAGAGGCGGCGGCAAAGCAGTCTGCAAGGGGGATTATCCCACAGGTTAAGATGCCGATGAGCTTTTCGGAAAGCTTAAAGTATGCTGCACAGTTAGAATATAATATGATACCATATGAGCATGCAGAGGGAATGAAGGCTGCAGAGAGGAGTATGGATACAGCAGTGTCATCAGGGTCGGCAGGTATATTTATCGGTCCTGAGGGCGGATTTGAGGATAAAGAGATAGAAGCTGCAGTGGCAGCAGGTGTTAATGTTATATCACTTGGAAAGAGAATACTAAGGACAGAGACTGCAGGAATGGCAGTGTTATCAATACTTATGTTTGAAATAGAAAGCAGATATGGCATATAAATAATTGGTCATATTAAGTAAATAAAATTGGAGACATACAGATAATGGAAGTGTATATGGATAATGCCGCAACTACAAGAGTAAGGGATGAAGTGCGGGATATAATGGTAAAGGTTATGCAGGAGGATTATGGTAATCCCTCTTCAAAACATACAAAGGGTATGGAAGCAGAGGAATATATTGATAAGGCAAGGGAGATAATAGCCGGTACATTAAAATGTGACCGTAGAAATATAACATTTACATCAGGAGGAACTGAGGCTAATAACCAGGCTCTTATAGGAACTGCATTAGCTAATGAGAGAGCAGGCAGGCACATTGTTTCTACAGTGATAGAACACGCATCTGTGCATGAGCCTCTTGCATTTCTTGAGAGCAGGGGTTTTGAGGTGACATATCTTCCGGTTGACAGTGAGGGTCTGGTAGATGCAGATGTCCTGAAAGCAGCAATACGTCCTGATACTACACTTGTATCGGTTATGTTTGTTAATAATGAAGTTGGTTCGGTCCAGGATATTGCCGGATTGACAACAGCTGCAAAGGCAGTTAATAATAAGGTCATATTCCATGTGGATGCCATCCAGGCGTATGGCAAGCTGAGAATTAACCCGAAGAAGCTTGGGATAGACCTTATGTCAGTAAGCGGACACAAGTTTCTTGGACCGAAGGGAACAGGATTTTTGTACCATGCGGATAATGTAAGGATGCTGCCTTATATATATGGTGGCGGTCAGGAAAAAGGGCTTCGTTCGGGTACGGAAAATGTTCCGGGAATAGCCGGTCTTGGTGCTGCGGCTGAGCTTGCATATAAGAATCTTGATGCACAGACAGCGAATATGAGGGAGATCAAGCAGTATCTTATTGATGAACTGTGTAAAATGGATGGGACTTATATTAATGCCAATGCTGCAAATTCGGCAGGGACAGGTGCTCCGCATATTCTCAGTGTGTCATTTGAAGGGGTTAAGAGTGAGGTGCTTCTTCATGCAATTGCTGCAGATGGGGTATATGTATCGTCAGGGTCTGCATGCTCGTCCAACCATCCGGGTCTTAGTGGAACGCTTAAGGCAATCGGTGTGGAAAATGGACTGGTTGACTCAACAATAAGGCTGTCATTGAGTTATTATACAACTATGGAAGAAGCAGAATACACGGTCAGTGTGCTTGCAAAGCATCTTCCGGTGCTTAGAAGATTTAAGAGTTATTGATGAAAGGTTGGTATTATGTACAAGGCATTTTTGATTAAGTATTCCGAGATAGGAATAAAAGGTAAGAACAGATATGTATTTGAAGATGCGCTTTGCCGCAACATCCGTGAGGCGGTGGGCAGATGTGACGGTGAATTTGAAGTAACCAAGGAGCGTGGAAGAGTATATATCGAAGTATTATCTGATTATGATTATGATGAAGTAATCGAAACGCTTGGCAGGGTGTTTGGTATTGCGGCGATATGCCCGGTAGTTCTTGTTGCGGACAAGTCATGGGATAATCTGTGTAATGAGGCATGCAGATTTGTTGAGGAACAGTATGCAGACCGTAACTTTACATTTAAGGTTGAGGCAAGAAGAAGTGATAAGCATTATCAGTACACCTCGCCAGAGATAGGGATTGAGCTTGGGGCAGTACTTCTTGAAAGATTTCCTGAAATGCAGGTTGATGTGCATGACCCACAGGTGAGGATTCATATCGAAGTAAGGGACAGGGCATATATTTATTCAAGGGTAATTCCGGGACCCGGAGGCATGCCGGTTGGAACAAGCGGTAAGGCCATGCTCCTTCTTTCGGGTGGAATAGACAGCCCTGTTGCCGGATACATGATTTCAAAGCGTGGGGTAAAGCTTGAGGCAGTATATTTCCATGCTCCGCCATATACAAGTGAGCGTGCGAAGAAGAAGGTTGTGGATCTTGCAAAAAAGGTTGCCGTATATTCAGGTGAGCTTCGTCTTCATGTAATTAATTTTACTGAAATACAGATGGCAATATATGAGAAATGTCCGCATGATGAGCTTACCATCATAATGAGAAGATATATGATGAGGATAGCAGAAAAGCTGGCTCTTGAAAATGACTGTCTCGGGCTCATAACCGGTGAGAGTATAGGACAGGTAGCAAGCCAGACAATGCATAGTCTCCGTTCAACGAACGAGGTGTGTGAGCTTCCTGTGTACAGACCGCTTATTGCATTTGACAAGCAGGATATTATCGACATATCGCAGAGAATAGATGCATTTGACATATCTATTCAGCCATACGAGGACTGCTGTACTATTTTCGTTGCAAAGCATCCGGTAACTAAGCCAAATGTTAATGTTATCAGAAAGTCAGAGAGGAAGCTTGATGATGTTATTGATGAGATGCTTGAGCGGGCATATGCTACAGATGAGATAATAGATATCTCATTATGATCCATACAGGGAAACAACGAAGGTAGATTATGTAAATTACACAATTGGGAAAGCATACCGGTTTCGGGGATAAAAAAAGCACGTCAGGGATTGAAACCCTGCGTGCAGCCAGATACCCCACAGTAAGCAGCGGGACATCTTTATTCAACGATATAAGGTGCAAGTACCTTAAGAACTTCATCAATATTATCATCCGTATGAATACTGAGTTCAATTGCCTTGGAAAGATCAAGACTGAATATTCCCATGATTGACTTAGCGTCAATTACGTATCTTCCTGATATAAGATCGAAGTCACAATCAAACTTTGTAACGTCCCTTACGAAATTTTTAACCTTATCAATTGAGTTGAGTGAAATCTTTACTGTTGTCATGATGTAGGACCTCCTTATGTTTTTATTTAATAATAATAGTAGCATAAGGAAGTAAAATGTCAATGTTTTTTACACAAAGATGTTGTAAAAATTGCTGTTAACAGTGGGACTGTTGATGATAATAAAACAAGAGAATGGGAGTATGGATTATGTCATACAGAATTGCTTTTATGACTCTTGGCTGTAAAGTTAACCAGTACGAGACTGAAAAGCTTCAGAAGCAATGTGAGGCAGCCGGATATATTGTTGTTCCGTTTGATGGGCAGGCTGATATATATGTTGTTAATACATGCACAGTTACTAATATTGCAGACCGCAAATCACGTAAAATGCTCCACAGGGGTGGAAGATTGAATAAGAATGCGATTGTTGTTGCCATGGGATGCTTTGCTGATGCCGCAGGTGAATCACTTGTGGATGATACGACAATCCATGTTGTAATTGGAAACTCGCAAAAAAATGAGGCATTTGATATAATTGACCGGGCTGCAAAGGAAAAATTTTGCAATGGACATGAGCCTGTGTTTGAAATAGCCGAGAGTGAGCATAATGTTATTGAAGCACGCACAAGGGCTTATATTAAGGTACAGGATGGGTGTAATCAGTTTTGCAGCTACTGTAAGATACCATACGTCCGTGGAAAGCTGAAAAGCCGGGATGAAGAAGATGTATATGATGAGACTGTGGAATTGGCGAGAAAAGGTTATAAAGAAATAGTTTTAACAGGTATACACCTTTCGTCATATGGAGTAGACAAAAGTGAATTCAATACATTTACCAGGCTTGGGGGCACTCCGTTATTTAATCTTATTGAAAAGCTTGCATCGGTAGAGCAGATTGAGCGGATCAGACTCGGGTCTCTTGAACCACGGATCGTTACAGAGGGATTCATTTCCGGACTGGCGGGGATTAAGAAGGTATGTCCGCATTTTCATCTGTCACTGCAGAGCGGATGTGACACTACGCTTGCAAGAATGAACAGAAAGTATAATACAAAAGACTATATTGATGCATGTGATATTCTCAGGAAGTATTTTGATGCCCCGGCGATTACAACAGATATAATTGTTGGTTTTCCGGGGGAAACAGAGGAAGAATTTGAACAGACACTTCAGTACGTTAAGGCTGTAAGGTTTGCTGCTGTACATGTGTTCAAGTATTCAAGACGGGATGGCACGAGGGCGGCCGTTATGCCTGACCAGGTTGATGAGGTCATCAAGGGCGAAAGGAGTAACAGACTTATAGAGTGTACTGACAGCCTGACGCATGATTATATAACCGGGATGATAGGAAAGAAGCAGCTCTGTCTAGTTGAGGAAAAGACCGAGATTAATGGTGAAATGTATTGGGTAGGACATAATGAGAGATATGTCAGGCTTGGACTGAAGGCTGATGGCACAGATAATATTTCAAATAAAGTAGTGGAAATTATTCCTTGCGGAATTCTTGACAATATATTAATATAGAGGATATGGGTACGTACATTCGTGGTTATATCTGATTATAGAAAGTGGTGGCGGTTATGCAGGAGATTCATAATACTCAATGCTTTAAAGTACAGACAGATACGGAATATGATGTTTCAGATGTTATAGCATCTGTATATTCATCGCTTAAGGAAAAGGGATATAATCCTGTCAGTCAGATCGTAGGATATATTATGTCCGGAGATCCAACGTATATAACAAGCCATAATGGGGCAAGAAGCCTTATTATGAGAGTAGAGCGTGATGAGATAATTGAAGTACTTCTTGAAGATTATATTAAGAACAACCTTGCATGATAAGAGGATGATATATGAGAATACTGGGACTTGATTATGGATCTAAGACCGTCGGTGTTGCGGTAAGCGATGAGCTTGGCATAACAGCGCAGGGACTTGAGACAATAACAAGAACAAAAGAGAACCAGCTTCGTAAGACACTTGCAAGAATAGAAGCATTGTGTGGGGAATATGGTGTTTCGGCTATAGTTATCGGTCTGCCGAAGAATATGGATGGTTCTGCCGGCCGGCAGGCACAGAAGTCGGAAGAATTTGCACACATGCTTGAGAGACGGACGGGAATACCGGTTAAGCTGTGGGATGAGAGACTTACATCATTGCAGGCGAGGCACATACTTGAAGAGGGTAATATTCATGACAGAAGGGAACAAAAGCAGGTAATCGACAAGCTTGCTGCGGTATTGATACTTCAGGCATATCTTGATTCTATAAGATGATTATTCTGTCAGTTATTAATATTTATGATGCTATACATGGAGGCATACTATGCTTGAATCAATAAAAGTATACAACGAAGATGGTGAAGAAACAGAACTATATGTAATAGAGCAGACACAGATTGCAGGTAATACATATCTGCTTGCAGTTGAAGATGAGGACAGCGAGGAATCAGATATGTGGATATTTAAGCAGTCAGGAACTAAGGAAGATGAACTGTTCTATGATATAATAGAGAACGATACAGAGCTTCAGGCAGTTGCAAAGGTGTTTGAGGCAATGCTTGATGACTGTGATATTGAATTGTAATACGATATAAAAATAAGTTTTTATACATATATATTTGTCACACTGTACGCTGTTCGCTGCAGCAGATCATATAGCTTCTGCAGGGTATGTGCATAGTATGGCACGATTATTTTGGAGGTGTATTTTTTGAAATTAAAAAAAGAATATGGAAAGTCAGTTAAGATCATTCCGCTTGGAGGACTTGAGCAGATTGGAATGAATATAACTGCTATTGAGACAGAGTCCAGTATTATTGTAGTGGACTGTGGTTTGTCGTTCCCTGATGAGGATATGCTGGGTATTGACCTTGTAATTCCGGATGTAACATATCTTAAGGAGCATCAGGACAAGCTTAAGGGATTTGTTATTACCCATGGCCATGAAGACCATATCGGCGCCCTGCCTTATGTAATGAAGGAGATAAGTGCGCCAATATATGCAACAAAGCTGACAATGGGGATTATTGAGAATAAGTTCAGGGAACATGGACTTATGAAGGCTGTAAGACGTAAGGTGGTAACCTATGGGCAGTCAATCAATCTTGGGGACTGCAGGATAGAGTTTGTCAGAACTAACCACAGTATTGCCGATGCTGCGGCACTTGCGATAACAACACCTGCGGGTGTTATTTTCCATACAGGGGATTTTAAGGTTGATTATACACCGGTATTTGGGGATATGATCGATCTCCAGAGAATCGGTGAGATTGGTAAGAAAGGTGTGCTTGCACTGCTTTGCGACAGTACTAACGTAATGAAGCCTGGCTATACAATGTCAGAGCGTACTGTTGGAAGAACCTTCGATAATATATTTGCGGATAACGTTGACAGCAGAATTATTGTTGCAACATTTGCTTCAAATGTGGACCGTGTGCAGCAGATAATTAATTCAGCCAAAAAGTATAAAAGAAAGGTTGTAATTGAAGGCCGGAGTATGGTCAATATTATTACGACTGCCAATGAGCTTGGATATCTTAATGTTCCGGATGGAATACTTATTGATATAGAACAGATGAAGAATTACACTGACGAACAGATTGTACTTATCACAACAGGAAGTCAGGGTGAGGCAATGGCAGCATTGTCAAGAATGGCAGCCTCAATACACAGAAAGGTGTCGATAAAGCCGGGTGATACTGTGATATTCAGCTCGACGCCTATACCCGGTAACGAAAAGTCCGTATCAAGGGTGATTAATGAGCTGTCACAGCTTGGTGCTAATGTAATAGTCCAGGATACACATGTATCAGGGCATGCATGCCAGGAAGAGATCAAGCTTATATACGCCCTTACAAAACCGAAGTATGCAGTACCGGTCCATGGCGAGTACAGACACCTTATGACACATGCTGAACTTGCAAGAAGCATGGGTGTTAAGAAGGAAAATGTATTTTTACTTCAGTCCGGTAATGTATTGCAGCTTAGTGAAGCTGAAGGTAAGATAGTAGATAATGTTGTTGCACAGGGTATATTCGTAGATGGTCTCGGAGTAGGGGATGTTGGTAATATTGTCCTGCGTGACCGTCAGCTTTTGTCAGAAAATGGATTGATAATTATAGTTCTTACACTTGAGAAGGGCAGCAACCAGATGCTTGCAGGCCCTGATATTGTGTCAAGAGGCTTTGTTTATGTAAGGGAATCAGAGGATCTGATGGAAGAGGCAAGGGAAGTTGTATGTATGGCAATTGACAGATGTCTCAGTAAAAATGTCACTGACTGGGGTAAGCTGAAAGTAGAGATACGTGATTCGCTTGGTGATTTTATCAGGAAGAGAACCAAGCGTAACCCAATGATCCTGCCTATCATTATGGAGTGTTAACAGTATTTTTTGATTGGTGAAAGCAGGTGCATATATGTCGCAGGAGATAATTTCAACAAAAAATGTACTCAGTGTTGTAAAGGTATTTATGGGAATATTGCTTAGTGTAATATTTTACATTCTTGTAATAGTAGGTATATCCAGGCTGTGTGATGAAGTATACGATTTTTCATATCAGCTTTTTGGCAATGTGCGGGCTCAGGAAGCACCAGGCTTTGATGTTGATTTTGTTATTGCAGATAAAGAACCGACCATGCAGGTTGCGGCGAGACTTGAGCATAACAAGCTTATTGTTAACAAGTACTCATTTTATATAAGGGCACAGCTGTCAGCATCAGGTAAGGGTGGTTCGCACATACAGCCGGGGGAGTATGTGCTTAATACAAGTATGACATATGAAGATATATTAAATATTATTACTGTTGGGGAGAAGCCTGAGGAGAGTCCTGCAGCTAAGGAGAATTGATGAATTACAGATATGACGGACGTGTTACGGATGAACGCATGGAGGTATATCTTGAGACGCTGTCTCATTCTGTACCGGAATATATAGAAAAGCTTGCTGCATATGCATCAGATGCACATGTTCCTGTGATGAGAAGGCAGACAGGGGAGCTTCTGAGATTTATTATTAACAGCAATAATATTACGAATATTCTTGAGGTTGGTACTGCAATAGGATATTCGGCTTTGTATATGGCTGAATGCGGTAAGGCTGTGAAGATAGATACTATTGAAAAGGTGCCTGCAAGGATAGGGCAGGCAGCTGATAATTTCAGTGCATATGATAAGTACGGCAGGATAACACTTTATCCCGGGGATGCAAAAGAAGTACTTGATATGCTGATACGTGACAAAAGATTATATGAGCTTGTATTTCTTGATGCTGCCAAGGCGCAGTATTCTGTATATATGGGTAAGATATATGGATTGCTTGCCAAGGGTGGAATTGTGGTTACTGATAATGTACTTCAGGAGGGTGAGCTGCTTGAGTCGAGATATGCGGTTAACAGAAGGGACAGGACTATACATTCAAGAATGAGGGAGTTTTTGTATGACATAACACACTCTGACAGATGGGATACTATTGTTCTTCCAATCGGGGACGGAGTGGCAATAAGTGTGAGACAGTAACATGTCAGTTGAAAGGAGCAGAGATTATGCGTAGTAAAAAACCTGAATTACTTATACCGGCAGGCAGCCTTGAGCTGCTTAAGATTGCAGTTTTATATGGTGCAGATGCAGTGTATATTGGTGGTGATATGTACGGACTCAGGGCAGGTGCAAAGAATTTTTCTGCTGCTGACATGAAGGAAGGAATAGAGTTTGCACATGGGCATGGTAAGAAGGTATATGTTACGGCCAATATTACGGCACATAATTGCGACCTGGACGGAGTAAAGGAATATTTTAGGGAGCTTGCCTCCATAGGCCCTGATGCACTTATCATATCAGACCCGGGTGTATTTATGGCGGCTCAGGAGAACTGTCCGGATATTGATATACATGTAAGTACACAGAGTAATAATGTTAATTATGATACATTTAAGTTCTGGCACAAGCTTGGCGCAACAAGAGTAGTAACAGCCAGGGAGCTGTCAATAAAAGAGATTAAGGAGATCCGTGATAATATACCGGATGAGCTTGAGATAGAGACCTTTGTACATGGCGCTATGTGCATATCCTATTCAGGACGGTGCCTTCTCAGTAATTATTTTACCGGAAGGGATGCCAATCTTGGGGCATGCACACATCCGTGCAGATGGAAGTATTATATAATGGAAGAAAAGCGTCCGGGTGAGTTTCTTCCTGTTGAGGAAAATGAGAGAGGTACTTATATATTCAATTCAAAAGACCTGTGCATGATAGAGCATATACCTGACCTTGTTGATGCAGGGATTGACAGCTTTAAGGTTGAGGGGCGTATGAAGACAGCGTTGTATGTTGCCAATACTGCGAGGATATACCGCGAGGCAATTGATGATTATTTTAAAGATCCTGAATACTACAATAGTAGAATTGGGTATTATAAGAGTGAGATAAGAAAAGGTATATACAGACAGTTTACAACAGGATTTTTCTATGGAAAGCCTACACATGAGACTCAGATATATGATTCTAATACTTATGTCAGGGAATGTACCTTCCTTGGAATCATACATGGACAGAATGAGCAGGGAATGTATGGTTTTATACAGAAAAATAAGTTTTCCGTAGGTGATAAGATTGAGATAATGAAGCCTGATGGAGGGATATCTGAGGCTACGGTCAGACGGATGGCAGATGATGAAGGGCAGGATATTGAAAGCTGCCCGCATCCGGGAAGACAGATATATATTGATGTAGGTGAAAAGTTAGATGAATACTATATAATGAGGTGTTAGCATAATGGGTTACAGATATGAAACGCATCTTCATACCAGTGAGGGAAGTGCATGTGCGAGGGCTTCAGGGGCAGAACAGGTAAGAAGCTATTATGAAGCCGGTTATACAGGAATTATCGTGACAGACCATTTCTTTAATGGCAACACAACTGTTCCACGCAATCTTCCATGGAAGGAGAGGGTTAATCTGTTTTGTCTTGGCTATGAGAATGCAAAGGCTGAGGGTGACAGGCTTGGAATGGATGTATTTTTTGGCTGGGAATCAGGATACAGTGGAACAGACTTCCTGATATATGGCCTTGATAAGCAGTGGTTAATTGAACATGAGGGCATGCTTGAATGGAGTGTTGAGGAGCAGTACCACAGGGTAAAGGCTGATGGCGGGCTTGTTGTACATGCCCATCCGTTCAGACTGGCGTTCTATATTCCGGAGGTAAGGCTTTTCCCGGAGTATGTCGATGCGGTTGAGGTCATTAATATGGGTAATGTCCCACTTGATCCAATATACAATAACCAGGCGTATGCGTATGCATTGGAGCATGACCTGCCGATGACAAGTGGTTCAGATATTCATAATGTGCCGGCATCAAGCGGTGGAATGAAATTTGGTCACAGGCTGACATGTATTGAAGACTACATGAGTGCTGTTATGGCACGGGAGGGCAAAGTGCTTGGGCTGGAGATGGTACAGTAATGTTTATTGTATTGCCGGGGGTTTTTGTCCCCGGCATTATAGCATAATATATTGCAAGTGAATGGAGGTTTGTAACAATGGGTTACGAAGAGATTAAGAGTCTTCTTGAAAAAAAGGGGCAGACACAGCTTCTCAGATTCTATGATGAGCTTGATGATGCAGGAAAGGCAGAGCTTTTGGAGAGTATATCGCGCATCGATCTGTCACTTCCTGATATACTTGGTGAACAGGAGTCCGGACAGAAGCGTGGTAAGCTTGAGCCGCTTGATGCAGTAAGGTTATCTGAGATTGAAGCAAATCGTGACAGCTATGAAATGACGGGTCTTGAGGCAATTAAGCAGTGCCGGGTAGGTGCTATATTACTTGCAGGCGGACAAGGTACAAGACTTGGTTATGATAAACCAAAGGGAACATTTAATGTAGGTGTCAGCAGAGACTTATACATATTTGAATGCCTTATCAATAATCTTATGGATGTTGTTAAAGAGGCTGATGCATGGATTCCTATTGCTGTTATGACAAGTGATATTAATAATGCTGATACTGTAGCATTCTTTAAGGAGCATGATTACTTTGGATATAATAAGGACTATGTGTTTTTCTTCATACAGGATATGGCACCGGCAACTGACCGGGACGGAAAGATATATCTTGCAGACAGGAGCAGGCCTGTAATGTCCCCTAATGGCAATGGAGGATGGTTTACATCATTTGTTAATGCGGGGCTTCGTGAGGAATTCCTTAAGCTTGGTGTTGAATGGCTTAATGTATTCGCTGTAGATAATGTCCTTCAGAGAATTGCAGACCCATGCTTTGTGGGGGCAACAATTCAGTCAGGACGCGTAGGGGGTGCCAAGGTTGTAAGCAAGGCTTATCCTGAGGAAAAGGTCGGGGTTCTGTGTCTTGAAGATGGACACCCGTCAATTGTTGAATATTATGAGATGACTGATGAGCTGATGTATTCAAAGAACGAAAAAGGAGAACCGCTTTATAATTTTGGTGTGATACTTAACTACCTGTTCAGGATAGATGAGCTTACAAGGATTATGAATGATAAGCTTCCTGTCCATATAGTAGAAAAGAAGATTCCGCATATTGATGAGAATGGTAATCAGGTTAATCCGGAAAGCCCTAATGGATACAAGTTTGAGATGCTTGTGCTTGACCTTATCCATCTGCTTAAGGACTGCCTGTCTTATGAGGTTGACAGGGAAAAGGAATTTGCACCGATTAAGAACCTTACAGGAATTGATTCACTTGAATCAGCAAGGGAGCTGCTTAAGAAAAATGGAGTGGAGCTCTAAATTACCAGTCTGACTTTTGCTGCGGAGAGAGTATAATATGCGACAGGAGAAAAAGACCAATACAATATTTGGGAATAAAGAATTTTTAAGCCGGTTAGTTAAGATAACATTACCGATAGTATTCCAGCATCTGATGCTTGCTTCTGTAGCGGCATCAGATGCAGTTATGCTTGGCAGTGTGGAACAAAATGCAATGTCAGCAGTGTCTCTGGCAACGCAGATTCAATTTATCCAGAATATGTTTCTTTCTTCCATTGGTACAGCCGGGGCTATTCTGGGTGCCCAGTATTGGGGAAAGAAGGATAAAGAGACAGTAGGAAGGATTTTTTGCCTGATTCTCCGATTCTGTGTGGTAATATCCGGTATATTCTTTGCCGGATGCTGTGTGTTCCCGAGGGAGCTGATGTTGATTTTCACTAATGAGGAATCACTGATCAATATAGGAGTCCGGTATCTGAGGATTGCAGGATGGTCTTACCTGCTTACAGGTATTACACAATGTTACCTGACGATTATGAAGGTCAGCGAACATGTGATTCAGACTGCCCTGGTAAGTTCAAGTGCGGTAATCATCAATATTATTTTAAATGCAGTTTTTATATATGGTCTGTCCGGTATTCCGGCTATGGGTGTTGAAGGTGCGGCAATAGCTACACTTGTTGCGAGAATATATGAATTAGCTGTCTGTATCATTTTTTCCATGCGTGAGGGATATCTCAGACCGAAAATATCGAATATATTTATGAAGATGGGAGTTTTATTCCGGGATTTTGTAAAATGTATGTGGCCGCTGCTTGGGGCATATCTGTTCTGGGGCGTAGGATTCACTTCGTATACAGCGTTCATGGGACATATGGGAGAGGATGCCGCCGCTGCCAACTCTGTTACAGCGGTAATAAGGGATCTGATCTGCTGTGTCTGTGAAGGACTTGCCGGAGGAGCCGGAATTATTGTTGGCAATGCCCTTGGTGCAGGGAAACTTGAGGAGGGCAAAACGTATGGAATCTGGATTACAAGGCTGGCATATGCTGTTGGGGCTGCCTCTGCACTGCTCATGCTTATAATAACTCCTGTAATCGTAAATACTGTTAATCTGACGGAGGTGGCAAGAGGTTATCTGCAGCAGATGATGATGGTAATGGCTTTCTATATGATTGGAAGGGCTGTAAATACTATCATAATTAATGGTGTGTTTTCTGCAGGTGGCGATACATTATTTGATATGTATTCGCTGGCAATCTGTATGTGGTGCGTGGCAGTTCCGCTTGCAGCTGCCGGAACATTTTTGCTTCACTGGCCGGTTGTTATTGTATATGCATGTACATGTCTGGATGAAGTGGGTAAGATACCATGGGTTATGTATCATTTTCGGAAATACCGCTGGGTAAAGGACCTGACGAGATAGAAAGAGAAGCACCGGAGTATGGACATTAAGCTTATGATATTTGATTTTGATGGAACAATAATGGATACAGACATAAGTAATACCTGAATCATCCGCTGCAAAGAACTGACGCTTTGCAGCAGGTGAAACTTTCAGCCGGTCTCCACATGAGAGCTTAATTTCTTCGTTATCAATTATTGCTTTCCCTTTCGTTTCCAATATTAGTTTTTGTGTAATTTGCCATGATATATACCTCCATATGATTTTTTGCAATTACGCATTGCTTAACTATACATTACAGTCATGTACATATTAAAACAAGTACGCACATTTTTATAACTGTACATATAAAAACGAATGTGTTAATATAAAACAGGGGTGAAAAAAATGAAGACAAAGAACGAGCTGCCTGCCTGTCCGGTTGCGACTGCAGTTTCGCTGATAGGAGGAAAATGGAAGCTTCTGATCCTGCGTAATTTAAGGAGCAGACCATGGAGATTTAATGAACTGCAAAGGGATCTTGAAGGAATATCCCAGAAGGTGCTTACAGATAGCCTCAGGCAGATGATCGATGACGGACTGGCTTACAGACATGATTATCAGGAGATGCCGCCAAAGGTAGAGTATGGTCTGACAGAGCTTGGAAAAGAGATGCTGCCAATTATAGATGCACTGGCTGATTTTGGCAATAATTACAAATGCCGGGTCTGTCAGGAGTAATCGGATGGTAATTATAAGAGAGAGGTGTTTATATGAAGATGAAAAAGCTTATTGTCCTGGTACTGATATGTTCATTGCTGACCGGGCAGTTATTGTGTGGTAATGCCACTATGGCAGCGTCAACGCAAAGGGGCAGTACTATTATATATGAATACGGCAGCTACGAGAATCCTGTGTATGCAGGTTCAGATAACAATATCATTTCAGATGAAGTGGCATTGCCGGTAATGTACTCAGGGGAGACTTTGGGTACATATGACGAAATGGTAGATTATATCCGTAATAATATGCGTGAACGTAATACAAATGTTACATTTACTTATATGGGAAGCTTTGGCAATCTCGCGGCAAAGGAGCTTGTAAGTAAAGCGATAGAGGATGCGTATTCAGATGATGACAATGCACTTCCGTATGAGGGTGATTACATTTACTATTCATTTAGCGGATATAATTTTTCACTTAGTATCTCGGGCAGCAGATTCACTGCTGACATTGCATTCAGGTACCATACGACATCAGGGCAGGAGCAGGAAGTAACAGAGAGGGTTAACAGTCTTCTTGCTTCATGGGATACTTCATCAATGTCTGATATGCAAAAGGTAAAGCTTGTCCATGACTATATAGTAACAAATGTAGAATATGACTATTCATATTCTAAGTATTCTGCTTACAATGCGCTTATTGAGGGCAGTTCAGTATGTCAGGGATATGCACTTCTTACTTATAGAATGCTGCGTGGGCTTGGGTTGCAGACACGTATTATATCAGGACTTGGTAATTCAGACAGGCATGCATGGAATATAGTAAAAGTTGGTAATAAATACTATAATATAGACTGTACATGGGATTCTAACTGGTCTGAGTATGATACGGAAGCCGGAGAATGGAAGATAGACTATCACTGTTATCTGTTATCTGATGAGGATTTTGTTAATCATAAGAGGGATTCACAGTTTCTTACAGAAGAATTTACGGAAAAACATCCTATGTATATGCAGTCTTATTATGACGATAATGAGGTAAATGCAGGGGCAGGAGCCTACAATTTTACGACAACCTCAGGCAGTGCATTAACAGACTCTTATGATGGAATAACGATACTTGTAATGGGCGGGATCACAATAAACGGAACTGAGACTGTTCTTAAAAGTGTTGTTGCAAAAGGTGTTGATAATATTGAGGGTGTCAGGGTTGTGGCAGTAGACATTAATGGTAATTCAGATACTGTTGTTGCAGGAAAGGTTAATGGGATTTCACAGAAGATCACTGCATGCTATGATGAAAACATTTCCGCAAAAAGAACAATGTTTGCCATGGCAGAAAAGGCAGGTCTGCTTAATTCGGATGGAACGGTTAATGTACCTGTGATCATAGTCATTGATTCAGACAATAATATCAGATACGGATATACAGGCTCGGCAGTAAGTGGTGGAAGATTATTGAACTGTATATATAATCTTAAGCCGGAGATCAGACCGGAGGAACCTCCGGTACCGACTACGAAACCGACTGCGACACCGGCTGTAACACCAACCACAGAGCCGGAAGCAACACCAAAGCCGTCATCGAAGGCAACGCTTGAACCGGCAGCAACACCGAGTGTGGTACCAACCACAGAGCCGGGTGTGTCACCGAGTGGGACACCAAGCGCAGAGCCGAGTGAGACACCGTCTGTAACACCGACTACAGCACCAAGTACAACGCCAAGTGGGATGCCGAGTGCGGCACCAACCGCAACATCGTCTGTAACACCAACCACAGAGCCGAGTGTGTCACCAAGTGGAACACCAGGAACGGAACCAAGTGCGACGCCAACTACAGAACCGGGTACAGCACCAAGTACAGTACCAAGTGCGACGCCAACTGCAACACCATCTGTAACACCAACTGCAGCGCCGGATTCTGTATCAAATGCCGGACAGTCATCGGCACCAATTGCAACCCTTCGACCGTCAACCCTGGTTGGAAAGACATTTAAAGCTGCGGGGCTGCGATACAAAGTTACATCAGATGGTGAAAGCCGCACAGTCAGGTGTATGGGAGCTGTTAAGAAAAACATAAAGAATCTTGTGATACCGGCAACGGTGAAGTACCGGTCAAAGAGCTTTAAGGTGACCGTGATCAATGCCGGAGCATTTAAGAACAACAGGTCAATAAGGAAGCTTACGGTTGGGAAAAATGTTATTACTATAATGAACAAAGCTTTCTACAGATGTAGTAAACTTAAAAAGGTAGTTATAAGGGGCAGAAACCTGAAAAATATTGGGAAAAATGCATTTGTGGGATTTAGAAGAAAGGATATTCTTGGATAACCGCCTGATAAAGACAATAGTGCTATAAGGGCAGCAGGACACGTAATGTAAATATGTTGTTTTCAGCAGAAAATTCATATTGCCCATTATAGAAGTCAACAATTGCCACAATACTTTTGACACCATACCCATGGGAAGGCTCAAGTGAGGAGGGAAGTCCATTCTTCCATATAATCTCATGGCTGTATGGATTGCTGATCAGCAGCATAAGGGAGGATCCCCTGGTAGTAAGCTTAATAATTACTGTCCTGTCAGAGGTTTTGATTGTACTGTTAATTGCATTTTCAAGGGCATTTGATAAAAGAACACACAGATGTGAGTCAGTAATGGTAATCTGTTCCGGCAGATTAATCTGTGTATCTAATACAATATTGTCTTTGTATTTCAGTGCATAAGTTGAAAAGATAAGATTAACAAGCTCATTCTGACAGTATTTTTTGGGTGTAATGCTGTCAAGGTCTGACTGGATAGAAGCTATGTATTCACTTATCTTATCATAACTGTGGGAAGAAACGAGAGCCTGTATATAGCTTAGATGATGTCTCATATCATGTCTGTAGGTAATAGTAGTATCCTCAAGACGGCGCATCTGTAAAAGAGATGAAGCTGCGTGCTGTAATTGAAGCTGAAGGATGCCTGCCCGGTGCTTTGCTTCCTCCTTTGATGAAAATTCCTTGTAATACATGGCAATGAACAGTAAGTAGAAGCAGGCAATGACAAATGGCATGAATTGTACCATGGCTATATCGCCACGGTACAGCCAGTTGGTATAGACCGTGCCTGTGTAATCAAAGATATAATATAAAAATGGTACAGTACCTATAAATACAGCATTTTTTCTGGAATTGCTGATTAATGAATCAATTGTGTCAGAGGCGTATCTTGATATGGCCACTGACACAATAATGGCAGATACGACATATATCGTTGTATGTATTACTTCATTAGAAAAGAACACATTGAAGAAGAAAGCAATCCACCATGGTATCTGGCAGCATAAATAAGCTGAAAAGACACTGACGATTGATGTAAGGGGACTTTTTTTAAATAACAGTATCAATACAATAACAAGAGGCAGATGCGTCAGAAAGGGATACAGCTGCCTGGTTACGGCTACACCATTAAAATACAGTATATTAAATTGCAGTATACCTTCAAAACAACAGAAGACCAGTATATGTACCAGGTTGTCCTTACAGAATCTTACACCTGCAAGAAGAAAGCTTATGACAGTTCCGAATAAAAATGCTGTTGTAAAATATATCAGGCTGCATATGAATACCATGTCCTTAGTGTCCTCCATTTCCAAAGGAATTGTTAAATGCAAAATCAAAAAATGTCTTTGATACCTCGGAATACTTTTTTGGGGGTACCGGAATCCTGTCACCGTTTATCATAATTATCTCAGTTTTATTTATTAATTCAATATAGTTCATGTTAACAATGTAGGAGCGGTGTGTTTTTACAAAATCCGGGTTGCCCTCCAGGAGGGTAACGAAGTTTGTGAAAGTCATTACCGATGAAACAACTGTATTATCGGACAGGTGCAGGACAACGGTTTTTCTCATTGCCTCTGCGTACATCAGCTTTGAATACAGTATACGCATATACTGGTTAGAGCCTGTCTTAAGAACCAGGCTGGCTGTATGGCTGCTGTCAATATGCTTAAGACATGTATCCATTACACTGAATATTTTTTCTTCGCTGAATGGCTTTAATATATAATTATTGGCATTAACCTCATAGCTTTCGACGGCATATTCCGGTGAAGAGGTTAAAAAAATGATCTGTATATCCTCATGGCTTTTTCTGATTTCACGGGCAATATCAATACCATTCTCCCCGGGCATTATTATATCAAGTATCACGATATCAAAATTAATACCAGACTCAAGTGCATCTATGAGTGAAAAACCATTGCCGTAAAGCTGTGTAGTAATGTATGGATTCTTTTCATTCCTGTATATATCAAGGGTATGTGAGATTTTGTTAAGCTCTTCCCTGTTATCATCACAAACTGCAATCTTAATCATATATGTACTCCTGTATATAAAACGGTTGTTTGACTGTGGACACACTATGCATCTGCTATATTATAATATACCATAAAAATATAAGAAAAAAATTTTTCGTACCATTTTTCATGCATTTCATACCGTTTTTATAAATAATACAAATATTGATATAAAATATTATAAAGTATTTATGATTTTAGTGAAGATGGAGGTAATGATATGAGAAAAAGGATGTTAAGCTTTTTACTGGCTGCAACATTATTGTCTGCAGCTGTAATGGAGCCGGTTGCAGCATCAGTTAGTTTATATCAGACTAAAGCGGTTACAGCAGCGGCAGGCTCAGGAACTCTGTCAGAGAGTTCGGACAGGGATACACTTGAAAAGCTGAACTTTGATCTTCCGGATGAGAAGGATTATAACAGGAATGAATTAAAGACCGGAAAGCAGGCCATTCAGGTTATGAGTGAGGTTTCTGTCGAAAAGTATGAAAGAGGCAGACAGATGGCGTATATCTATAACAATGATACCGGAAAGGGTGTACAGACATTAGCCGATACCTCGCTGCAGTATACTTCCGGCGATCTTTATTCCGATTATTATTCCGTGTCAACGTCTATTGATATGTATGGACATGGCGGCAAGGAATTCATTGCAAGAATTCATTTTGAGAATGGTGAATCGGGAGGCAGAATACTTTTGTCGATTATTAACCCGAAGTTTAATAATGGTGAACCTAATCTTAAGGTCTTTGATACAGGCGGATATATTAAGACTGGAAGTAAGATTCCAAGCTGGGAGCTAAAAGGTCTCCTTAATCTGTGCGCTGGGGATTTTGATGGTGACGGAAGTGAAGAGTTAGCCGTCTATACTCCTAATAACAGTGATGAGGTTGAGACTGGCCAGGATACTCCGAATAAGCTTGAAGTCAAGATATATAATCTTGATTTACCTGATTTTGGAAAAGAACTGACTCCGGAGCTTGAGAAAACCATCGATATTACGGATGGGGCCACGGAATGGGCACACAGTTATTATGGCAGTGTAAAACAGTACTTTTCAATACCTTATCTTTCAATGACGGCAGAAGACCTGAATGATGATGGTATAGATGACTTAATGACAGTGGCTAATTTCGGAAGACAGTTCAGGGGCTTGTCACCATCAGTTACATGGGAGCAGATACTTGACCCGGATACGTGCTTTGCGTCAGTGCTTGATGTATACCAGGGAACTTCAGGGGATGCGGAATTAAAGCAGACAGTCAGGAAAAAGGCATTGGTAAGCACTAATGATCCACAGGGAAGCTGCGGATATGCTGTAAGAAATGCATCAGCCATAGTTGGTAATGTAACCGGTGCAAACAGCCGTGAGATTATCATTGGAGGTAATTATACAAGGCTCTCATATAATTCTGAAACGAATACAGACAGTGTTGTGGCTAATACAAGGGATATAACACTGAACAACAGTGAGGCCTGCACAATAGCAGGATATACATCATATGCAAATATGCTGTCAGATGATACACTTGCGTCAACCATAGGCTATACGTGGACAGCTTTTAACAATGGATATTCAAAATTACAGTATTATGCTGATTATGGCAGTTATAATCATGCGGATGAGCCTGTTGCCCTTGCAGCATTTGCAGCATATGGCTATGAATATAAAGACACCTTATTCATAGAAGGACAGCTTATAGAATACAGTGATGAGACAGGCGGACTTGCTGATATCGGTTATTCCCCGGCTTCTGCATCCACCTTTGGAAAGACATGCAGATGGATAGGTTCGGTTGCGGTAGGTAATGTGACCAACAGTCCATATGGTCAGGAAACGGTATATTATACATTTATGGCCAAGAAAAAGAAAAAGGAATTATATTATGCCAATGTTGTTTCAATATGGGGTACTACATCAGCAGGCAGGAAGGGTTATGAGTCTTCCGTAAAGAATGACATATATAACGGAGTAGATAAGCAGCATGTAGAGATTAACATGGTTGATATTGATACAGATACAGGATATATAACATATTCCGGTGATAATACGGAGGTGTATTACAGTGATGTTGAGGTTATGTCTGTAATGCAGGCAGCTCCTGTATGGAAGGAACTGGGAAATGATTATACCGGGGATGCTGAGACAACCTTTTCTAAGAGCACAGGAAGCAGTACCGGGCAGACTGTGGGGGGAACTGTTACAGCAGGTGTAGTAGCGGGATTTGAGCAGGAGACAAGCTTCCTTGGATTATTCAAATGTGCAGGTATGTCATTTGAGACCAAGCTTACATTTTCCCTGGGTTATGAATATGGACATACGGCATCAAAGGAATTTACGACATCATATAATGCAAAAGGTACGAATGATGTAGCATTAATATATACGGTTCCATACGTAAGATATAAATGCAGGCTGTTTATTCCTCAGCATACGGTAACTACGGAGGAGGAGTATATCTCTAAAAAGGAGTTTGTACAGGAGCTTGAGAAGAACCTGTTAAAATATCGTCAGTATAAGACTACTGTATCCGGAGGAAAGTACAGTCATCCATCAGATGGTTATAATGACTGGTATTCTACTGATGTCAGCAAGCTTAACTATAACAGCCAGCTGAAGGTATATCAGGATTACCTCAAGTGGATTGAGGATACAGAGGCTTCCATAAAGGAGCTTGGACGCGGTGGTACGTACAGCTGGGGACAGAAGATTAATTATGGTATAGAGAAGACTTATTACTACAGTATTCCTCAGACACCTATAGTTACAACCATTGACGTTTCAAAATATGATGAGATTGCCAAGAGCTGTAAAGATCTTACACCTATTTATAGCAATGTATTTGGTGAAGGATACAGGGCAGGTGATCCGGGTACATATGCCGGAACAGTAAGTGAATTGAATGTGGCATCAGGAACAGAGGTGCTTACAGGTAAGACTAATACAGGCAGCAGTGCTGATACCGGTGGATTCATTACAAGCAGCGCACTTTCTTCTGAGAGCAGTACACCATCGCAGACAATATCCGTTACATCTGAGACATCCAATACCATATCATATGGTACGGCACTTGAGACAACATTAACGGCAAATGCAGGCGGTGTCAATGCCGGTGTAACAAGCTCTGTTGAGGCTAATGGAAGCCATACGTGGGTGAGAACAGAAGGAAATGAATATTCGGGGCAGGTTCCTAATCTTCCAAAGGGAACAGACAATGCTTATTCTTACGGCTGGAAGCTTGTGGCATATACCGCTGAACTGAATAACAAGCAGGTACCTGTAGTAGGATATCTTACAAAGCTTAACCGTGATAAGCGTCCGCCATCGGTACCGATCGATGCAACGGCAACGGAGCTTAATGACAGGAGTGTAGTGTTACAGTGGACAAAGGGAGACAGACCGGCGGATTCGTATAATGTATACCGCGTGCTTACATCAGGTAACAGAGTGGAATATGATCTGCTCGGAACAACATCAGAGGATGATTTTGGAATATACAGCTTTGTGGATGATGCAGTGGCTGATGGCGGCCTTGACCCTGAGACAGAGTATTCATATGTAATAAGTGCAGTTAAGGATAATGTATCCAGTGTGAAGTCAGAAGAGATTAAGGTTAAGACGCTTCCGGAAGGAATGAATCTCAGCAATGTGATAAGCGGAATGGACAGCAATGCAACATACGGAACAGGCCAGAAGATTACATTATCATCCCATGTCATATCTGACAGTGATACTAAATATAAAGTAAGAGGATATGAGTGGCAGTATAATGATGGCAGTGGATGGAAAAATGTATCGGAGGATGCTGTTGGTTCAGAATACTCTTTCATTACAGGCACACTACAGGATGGATACAGATACAGATGTAAGGCATCTGTTCAGGTTGGCAGTACAACCAGCGGTTATGTATACGAAGTATATTCTAATGTACTTGTACAGAATACGAAGAGAGGAGAGGTATCCTTCAGTCTTCAGGCATCAAAGGCAGATGGTGCGCTTGACACATCAATATCTTACGGTGTGGCAACTAAGGATAAGCTGAAGCTTCTGGCCCAGGTTGCACCTAAGAATGAACAGACTAAGAAGCTGAATGGTACTGTTACGGCTGTCGTGTCATATAAGGGAACATCAGATGACAGTGATGATACTGCTGTATCTACAGTTAAAAAATATACAGCAGTGCTTAAGAGTAATGGAACTGCCAAGATAGAGCTTCCATTTGTCAAAGCCGGAGTATATACAATAAAAGCTGAATATTCAGGAAATGATTATTATCAGGAAGCGGTATCAGATAACGAATATTCATACTATGCGTATAATTCAGATGAAACAGCCGGTAATATGTTCCGATTTGATGATGCAGAGGTTGTTCTGGATAAGGACAGTTATCCATATACAGGAAAAGAAATATGCCCGGAGGTACGTGTGAGCTGGAATGGGGCATTACTTGAAAAGGATACTGATTACACAGTAGAATACTCAGATAACATTAATGTAGGCGATTCTGCCGGAAAGGTAAAGATAACTCCGACTGGAAAATTTGCCGGACAGACAGACAAATCACTTTCATTTTCCATTGTGAAAGCGACACCTGTAATTAATGTACCTGGTGAGCAGTATCAGGTAACGATTGGTGATAATACCCAGAAGATAAATGCGACAGTAGATGTTGAGGGAACATTAAAATATTCAAGCAGTAACAGTGACATTGCGACAGTCGATGAAAATGGGCTGATCACACCTGTCAAAGCAGGTACTGTTGATATTACGATCAGTCTTGCAGAGAAAGAAGGCTGTTATGAAAAGGCCGTGAAAACCGTAAAACTGAAAGTAAATGGAAAAAATATAGCGGATGCAAGGCTTTCATTTGTCAGAAGGGATATTCTGAAGGATACAAAGGGCAACCCATATGTATATTATTATGGAGAAGCGTGCAAACCGGGAGTGAACGTATCATATAATGGTGCAGCCCTTGTTAAGGATACTGATTATACGTTATCATATCAGGGTAATAATGAAGTAGGTGAGGCTTCGGTTCAGGTAATAGGAAAAGGAGATTATACAGGGGTTAAGTCTCTTGCATTTGAAATGAAAAAAGGAACTGCAACTCCAACACCGACACCAACCTTAAGACCAACAGAAAAGCCGACAGCAACACCAGTAGTAACCCCGACAAAAGACCCGGGAGCATCAGCCACAAACAACCCTGGAGCATCAGCCACAAACGACCCTGGGGCATCGGCTACAAATAATCCTGGAGCATCAGCCACAAACGACCCTGGGGCATCAGCTACAAACGACCCGGGAGCATCGGCTACAAATAATCCAGGGGCATCAGCCACAAATGACCCAGGGGCATCAGCCACAAAAACTCCGGGAACAAAAGCAACAAAGAAGCCGGCAACAACTTCGACAAGCAGACCTAGGACAACGGCTACAAGAAGACCTGTTGCGACCCGTACTCCAAGGCCGGTCAGAACATCGGTGCCATATAATAAAAATACCTCACAGGTTAAAGTGACGGATATTAATATAACCGGAATATCTAAAAAGATAGCTGCAGGTAAGAAGGTAGCACTTGAAGCACAGATTACACCGCAGAATGCCGCAGATAATGGTGTCGTGTGGAGCAGCAGTAATACAAAATATGCAACTGTTTCTGAAACGGGAGTAGTAAAGACAACAAAAGCAGGAGCAGGCAAGTCTGTTGATATTACCGCAACAGCTAAGGATGGAAGTGGAGTATCGGCTGTATACAGAATTAAGATAATGAAGAATGCGGTTACAGGAATTAAGTTTTCAAGTAAGAAAGTGAAAGTAAAGGCCGGAAAGAAACAAAAGCTTAGGGTTAAAATTAAGACGAACGGAGCAAAAGCCAATAAAAAGCTATTGTGGACATCCAGTGACAGCAAGCGTGTAAAAGTTAATTCAAAGGGTGTGATTGTTACCAAAGCAGGTGGGGGAAGAAAGAGTGTTACAATAAAAGCAATGGCTACAGATGGAAGTAATAAAAAGGCGACAATAGTAGTGTTGCTGCAATAATGGGTAATCAAATTCTATTTGAGTATCGATTGCTTAATTGGCTCAGCCCTTTGTTTACAAGGGGTTGGGTCTTTTTTATGTGTGTCGGTTGAAGCTGACGCATGGTCTTAAGTCATTCTCGTTATAACTATAGAGAGGTCTCAATTAACCTTATGGTCTTGAACCATAGAAGAGATGAACATTAAAGAAGGTCTCCATTAACCTTCGGTAATCAATCCGTAAAGAGATGAACATTAACTAGTGGGAAGCTTAGTCTTCCCACATTTTTTAACCTAAAATACAAAGGAGCAGTATTATGTTTACACTAGAGGGAAAGTTGACATTTATTAACATTGACCAGAGTTGCCTCAAAAAGCTGCATGATGCATGCTCAGAAGTGTATTACAAGCCAAGTGGTTATGAGAATAAGCCATACATAGGAATTCTAATAAAAAATGACAGGAAGTACGTGATTCCATTATCTTCAGTGAAAGAGAAGCATAAGACGTGGAAAAATGTCGATAAAGAATGCTATCTGGTTTATGAGATGGCAAAGAAGTACAGTATGGGGCAAGGAGATATTTGGGTGGCAGCAGAAGAAGATGATGTAAAGCATATTCTTTCGGTTATGGATATTAAGAAAATGATTCCGATTGTATTAGAATGATTAGAATATGGGTAGAATAGAGTTGAAAAGAGGTCATAAACAATAGTTGTTAATGGTACATCAAACTATTGTTACACCTGACCGGATATTACTGCTAAACTGTATTTAGCAGTAGGAGGTGTACAGGTGGAGAATATTAAAAAGCTAAGGAAAGAACATGGTTTCAGCCAGCAGGAACTGGCAGAACGTTTTCATGTATCACAGCAATCAATACACAAGTATGAGAATGACCTTGCTACTCCTGATTTCAGGTTGCTGATCGATATGGCAGAATATTTTAATACATCTGTAGATTACCTGATCGGTGCAACGGATATACGTTGCAGGATTATAGAAAGAGAAGAGTGCATGCTTGACGAGGAAGAGAGACTTCTTATCAGGAATTTCAGGGCATTGCATTGACAGATTATCAGCGTAAGATTGTAAGCATGGTCGTGGATGGATATAACAGTATGAAGGATGATTGAGCAATATATTGGATATGTACAGAATATTGCTGAGGGCATCTTGTGGAATTATCAACATGCAATATTAGTAACAGGAGTCTGATTACTGATAGATAGTTTTCAAAATAACTACACTTTTCACTTGTCTGAGAGTCCGATTGGTATAGTTATTTACGAAACGATGTACTAGTATAACGATTTTTAATTAACTGGACTTTATTACTTGTCTATTTTCGCGATTGTACTATCCTAAAAGCCTCAGCGTAGCCCGCTACGCCTGCGTTTTTAGAATAGCACACTCACAAAAATATTCAGCGTAAAAAGTCCGGTTATTAAGAAATCGTTATACTAGGAAGATAAGATAACTTATGAAGGGAAGATAACCATAATGAAGAATGCCGCATCAGTTCACGATGTGGCATTCTTTAGTTAATAGCATATGGATTATTGTTTATCGCATAATGATATATGCCAGATATCCAAGGTACATAAAGAACATAAATGCGCCCTCTAACCTGCTTACATCCTTTCTTAACAGAATGAATATATATACGATAATCGTAAATACAAAGAGTATGATCATATCATACACGGTAAATAAGGGGTTGGTAACTGTGGCAAGATTGATTGGACTGATCGCAGCCGCCCCGCCAAGGACGAATAAAATGTTGAATATATTTGAGCCGACAACATTACCGACCGCCATATCATTTTCTCCCTTGCAGGCGGCAACAATTGAAGTAACCAGCTCAGGGAGTGACGTTCCAAGTGCAACTATTGTAAGTCCGATAAGGGTAGCTGACAGGTTGAATGATTCGGCAATTGCAGTGGCGCTGTCTACCACGAATTCGCCACCGGCAGCAATCGCTAATGCACCAATTATAATGTACAATGTACTTTTCCATGCCGAAAGTCTGGCTGCGGACTCTTCCATACCGGTATTACCGGCCTTGCGCTCCTTAAGGGTATCATGTATAAGCAGTGCAATATATGCTGCAAATAATACAAGCAAAATGATACCATCTGCCCTTGATATATTTCCGGGATTCAGTTTATCTGTGAAAAAGTCAACACATAATAACAGCATAAATATTGTAACCGCTATACAAATTGGATAATCACGTTTGATTATAGTTGATGACACTAACAGGGGTTTCACAACTGAACATAGTCCGATTACGACAAGCAGATTAAAAATGTTAGAACCAATTACGTTACTGACAGCCATTGCATTGGCTCCTTTAATAGAAGAAGTAATACTGACTGCAGCTTCAGGGGCACTTGTGCCGAGGGCAGCAATAGTGAGTCCTATTATAATCGAAGGTATATGGAATATTGCTGCAATTGCAGAACATCCGTCGACAAACATATCGGCACCTTTTATCAGGAAGAAAAAACCTATAAACAGAATAACATAAGGTGCTAATGGGGTAAGGGTTAAAATATATTCCAAAATGGCTGCCTCCTAAAATCGTATTGCTACTTATTATAGACAGTGTTGGTAATGTATGTCAAGGATAACAGGTGTGAGTAATAGCGGAAACAGCAGAAACAGCAGAAATAGATGAAGGCGGTTAAAAATAATGCAGGTCTATGCACGAAAAGTTGACAATACCCCACGTAATGTCATAAAATTAAAAAGATTATGTACTGCTACGGTATATATTATGGATAATTACATTTTTAGTATGGAAAAGAAAAGGAGACCGGGGCTATGGGCGAGGTTGTTAATAATATACCTGAAAATGAATCTGCAAGACAAAGATATTATATGGAGCTTTGCAGGGAGTGGGTTCTTAAAAAGCAGGAGGAGATTGGGAGGCCGCTCACATGTGGAATTTTTACATTTGGGTGCCAGATGAATTTTCATGACTCGGAGCGGATAATTGCAACGCTGGAGGAGATTGGATTTAAAAGCGTTGATACAGAGGATGCAGATTTTGTGCTGTATAATACATGTACTGTCAGGGAGAATGCTAATGAGAGAGTGTATGGACGGCTTGGACAGCTTAAGACAATTAAGCGTAAAAGAGATGGCAATATGCTTATTGCTCTCTGCGGATGTATGATGCAGGAGGAGCATGTTATTGATAAGATCAGGAAGTCATACAGATTTGTAGATATTGTATTTGGTACACACAATATATATAAGCTTGCTGAGCTTTTGTATACAAGGCTTACGCAGGGACACCAGATTATTGATATATGGAAGGAAGCAAGGGAGATTGTTGAAGATCTTCCTATTGAGAGGAAATATACATTTAAGGCAGGAGTTAATATAATGTATGGCTGTAATAACTTCTGCAGCTACTGTATTGTTCCATATGTCCGTGGACGTGAGAGAAGCAGGGAGCCGCGTGATATTATCCGTGAGATTGAAAGCTTTGTGGCTGATGGTGTTAAGGAGATAATGCTGTTAGGGCAAAATGTCAATTCATATGGCAGGACACTTGAAAATAAGGTGACATTTGCAGAACTCCTTAAAATGATAGAGGAGATTCAGGGGCTTGAGAGAATAAGGTTTATGACACCACATCCGAAGGATCTGTCTGATGATCTTATTGAGGTGATGGCGTCTTCTGATAAGATATGTAAGCACATCCATCTTCCACTGCAGTCGGGAAGCAGCCGTATACTTAAGGCAATGAACAGACATTATACTAAAGAGCAGTACCTTGATCTTGTTGACAGGATTAAGAAGGCAATGCCTGATGTATCAATAACAACTGATATAATTGTCGGATTTCCGGGCGAGGAAGATGATGACCTTGAGGAGACTCTGGATGTTGTCCGTAAGGCCGGCTTTGACAGTGCATTTACATTCCAGTATTCAAAAAGGACAGGTACGCCGGCAGCTTCTATGGAGGGACAGGTTTCGGAAGAAGATATGACAAGAAGATTCAATAAGCTTCTTGCAGTTGTACAGGATACGGCAGCGGAGCGTACGAAGAGAATGCAGGGGCGTGTTGAACCTGTGCTTGTTGAAGAGATGAATACGCATGATGATACTATGGTGACAGGAAGACTTGGCAACAACACGGTTGTTCATTTCCCGGGAGATTCATCACTTATCGGACAGACAGTCAATGTAAGCCTTGATGAATGTAAAGGCTTTTACTACATTGGTAGAATGGTGTGAGCGGAGACTGCAATAATGAGCATAAAAGTGGAATGATAATCCCACAACATAATAATATAATTCAAATATAACAGAAATGAGGATTAACAGTAATGGGCAGTTTGAAAGAAGAGATTAACAGAAGAAGAACATTTGCAATTATTTCCCATCCGGATGCAGGTAAGACTACACTGACAGAGAAGTTCCTTCTATATGGAGGGGCGATTAACCTGGCGGGAAGCGTTAAGGGGCGTAAGGCTGCAAAGCACGCTGTGTCTGACTGGATGGAGATTGAGAAGGAGAGAGGTATCTCTGTAACTTCTTCGGTTATGCAGTTTGAATATGACGGTAAATGTATCAATATCCTTGATACACCCGGACATCAGGATTTTTCAGAGGATACGTACCGTACACTTATGGCAGCAGATTCTGCAGTTATGGTAATTGATGGTTCTAAGGGTGTTGAGGCACAGACGATCAAGCTTTTCAAGGTATGTGTGATGAGACATATACCTATATTTACATTTATTAATAAGATGGACCGTGAGGCAAATGATCCGTTTGAGCTTATTGATGAGATTGAGACAGTGCTTGGAATAAGGACATGCCCTGTTAACTGGCCTATCGGTTCGGGTAAGAGCTTTAAGGGCGTGTATGACAGACAGACTGAGGTTATATCAAGATTCATTCAGGGTGATAATGGCCACAAGACCGAGGTGGTAGAGGCAAGGGTTGGTGATGCAGGGCTTGATGAGCTCCTTACCAGGGAGCTTCATGAAAAGTTGATCGAGGACATTGAGCTGCTTGATGGTGCAAGTGATGAATTTGACCTTGAAAGAATACAGAATGGAGAGCTTTCACCTGTATTTTTCGGTTCTGCCCTTACTAATTTTGGCGTGGAAACATTTTTGCAGCATTTTCTTAACATGACAACATCACCGCTTCCGCGTGAGAGTAATGCCGGAGTTATTGATCCGTTCAGTGAAGATTTTTCGGCATTTGTATTCAAGATACAGGCGAACATGAATAAGGCGCACAGAGACCGTATTGCTTTTATGAGAATATGCTCCGGCAAGTTTAGTGCAGACGAAGAGGTATATCATGTGCAGGGCGGACGTAAGCTCAGGCTTACCCAGCCACAGCAGATGATGGCGCAGGAGCGGAAGCATGTGGAAGAGGCTTATGCCGGGGATATTATCGGTGTGTTTGATCCGGGCATATTTGCAATTGGTGATACTATCTGTATGCCAAAGAATCAGTTCGCATATGCGGGAATACCGACATTTGCCCCGGAGCATTTCGCAAGGATACGCCAGGTGGACACTATGAAGCGTAAGCAGTTTATTAAGGGAATTGAGCAGATTGCGCTTGAGGGTGCGGTCCAGATATTCCAGGAGTTTAACACCGGTATGGAGGAGATTATTGCCGGAGTTGTTGGTGTGCTTCAGTTTGACGTGCTCAAGTACAGGCTTGAGAATGAATACAGAGTTGAGATTCGTATGGAGCAGCTTCCATACGAGCATATCAGGTGGATTGAAAATGATGATATTGATGTTGCTGCTTTGTCGGTGACCTCAGATACCAAGAAGATACGTGACCTTAAAGGGAGACCGCTTCTTTTATTTACACATCCATGGAGTGTGAATACCGTGCTTGACCGTAATGAGGGACTTATTTTAAGTGAATTTGGTAATAACTGATCTGCCCAAAGTATGCTTCCGGTATATGATAAGAATATAGTTGTAATTGCTTCCTTACATGGTATCAGAAACCACGTTTTATAGACATTAAGAATACATTGGCAAGCGTGATTTTTAGTGCTATCATTATGCTTAGGGATATTTAATATGTGAATGATTTGGAGGAAGTTTTCATGTCAGGAGTGGCGATTGTAACAGACAGTAATAGTGGTATTACCCAGGAGGAGGGAAAGGAGCTTGGCATATATGTGTTGCCGATGCCTTTTCTGATTGAGGGTAAGGAATATTTTGAGGATATTACATTAACACAGGATGAGTTCTACCGGAAGCTTGGTGATAATGTATCGGTGAGTACCAGCCAGCCTTCAGCCGGATCGGTGCTTGAGCTGTGGGATAAGGCGTTTGCAGATGGATATGATGAGGTGGTTCATATTCCGATGTCAAGCGGGTTAAGTGGTGAATGTGAGACTGCGATCATGCTTGCTGATGAATATGAAGGTAAGGTCCAGGTTGTTAATAATCACAGAATATCAGTTACGCAGAAGGCGTCCGTTATGGAAGCGATTGAGCTTGCGGGCAGAGGTATGTCGGCAGAGGAGATCAGGGAATTTCTTGAGGCGGCAAAGAGTGATACGATGATATTTATTATGGTTGATACGCTTAAGTATCTTAAAAAGGGAGGAAGGGTAACTCCTGCCGGAGCAGCACTTGCTACAATCCTTGGTATCAAGCCGGTACTTAAGATAGAGGGCGGTAAGCTTGACGCATATGCAAAGGCACGTTCCGTCAGGGCTGCCAGGCGTACAATGATCGATGCGGTAATGAGCGACATTAAGGAAAGATTTCCGGAGGACTTTGAAAGCAATAATTATGAGCTTCAGATTGCATATACATATGACAGGGAGACTGCTGATAAGTTTCAGGAAGAAGTATATGCAGCATTTCCGGGAATAAAAAGTATAGTTGTTAACTGTCTGTCACTTAGTGTGTCATGCCATATTGGACCGGGTTCACTTGCGCTTGCATGGACTAAGAAGAATATATAGCTGTATTTATGAAATA
>CAKSBI010000015.1 GCA_934437985.1 uncultured Lachnospiraceae bacterium | reverse complement strand
TTCTCTCTCTTGCGGCAACGAAATTTATAATACCAAACGTTTCGCTGCTTGTCAACACCTTTTTTTATTTTTTTCTAATTTTATTAAATAAGCGTTTTTTATGCAAATATATGTCATATCGTGTTATAATATCAGTAACAACATAATAAGGAGGTTACTAATGAAAGACGAAGAACAAAAACCGGTATTTAACGCCATGGAATTAGGTGCGCCCAGAACATTGATACTTGGGGTGCAGCATCTGTTTGCCATGTTCGGTGCCACCGTCCTGGTTCCTGCTTTGACAGGGTTAAGCGTATCATCCACCCTTTTATTTGCAGGTGTTGGAACTCTTCTGTTCCATTTTTTATCAAAGGGTATGGTGCCTGCATTTTTAGGCTCCTCATTTGCATTCCTTGCCGGATATGCAGCAATCGCCCCTAACGGAGAGAAGGAATTACTTCCGTATGCCTGTATCGGTGTAGCATGCGCCGGACTTCTTTATCTTATACTTTCTGCATTAATTAAGTTTTTTGGAAGGAATAAGATTATGAAGTTTTTCCCTCCGGTCGTAACAGGGCCTGTTATAATTGCAATTGGATTAACTCTTTCTGCCAACGCAATCAATAACTGTTCCAGTAACTGGCCGATTGCATTAGTTGCTATCATAATAGTTATACTATGTAACACATGGGGCAGGGGAATTGTAAAAATTGTTCCTATTATTCTTGGTGTTATCGGTTCGTCACTTGTTGCTGTTATCTTTGCGGCAGCATGCGGTCAGAATGTCGATGGTGTAATCACTATCGCGGGCAACAGTTCCTTTTCCCTGTTTACGGCGGATAGTATTCAGGCTATTAAAGATGCCGCCTGGATCGGGCTGCCATTCCAATGGAGCGATACAGTATTTTACGTATTCAAGGATCCTGATTTTTCACTTATTGCCACAGCAATAATTACAATTATGCCAATTTCCATTGCAACAATGGCCGAGCATATTGGTGACATATCAGCGATTTCATCAACGGTTGGCAAAGATTACATTTCCAATCCCGGACTTCACAGAACTCTGCTTGGAGACGGACTTGCAACAATACTCGCTTCCATTTTCGGGGCACCTGCCAATACAACATACGGCGAAAACACAGGTGTTCTTACACTCACCAAGGTATTTGACCCATTTGTCATAAGGATTGCCGCTTATATTGCAATCGCACTTTCATTTTGTCCTAAGTTTGCTGCAATTATCAGTGCAATGCCCGTTGCTACCTGCGGTGGCGTATCACTAGTACTTTATGGCATGATATCAGCAGTAGGAATCCGCAACATAGTTGAAAATAATGTCGACTTCAAAGAAACCAGAAATGTTATCATTACTGCTTTAATACTGGTTCTTTCAATCGGAATTGCCTATTCCGGCGCAGGATGCATTTCCTTCACTATCGGTTCTGTGACAATCAGCCTCACAGGACTTGCTGTAGGTGTACTTGTAGGAATCATCCTGAATGCAGTACTGCCTGAAAAGCAGCAGCAACATTAAACATAAAATAATAAAAGAGGTGTTAAATAATGAATAATGTACACATAATGAATCATCCGCTTATCCAGCACAAAATCGGTTTGATCCGCAGAATTGAGACAGGAACCAAGGATTTCCGTGATACCATAAGTGAAATCGCAGCTTTAATATGTTTTGAGGCAACAAGGGGGCTTCCTCTTACAGATGTAGAGATTCAGACACCAATATGTAAGACTACTGTTAAAGAGCTTAAGGGAAGAAAGCTTGCCGTAATCCCTATTCTCCGTGCCGGTCTCGGAATGGTAGAAGGTGTTCTTCAGTTAATTCCTGCCGCTAAGATCGGACACATCGGTCTCTACCGCAATCCCGAAACCCTTGAGCCTGTCGAGTATTATTGCAAACTCCCTGCTGATTGCGGTGAACGTGAAGTATTCGTTGTTGATCCAATGCTGGCAACCGGTGGTTCTTCATCAGCCGCTGTAAAGCTCCTCAAGGAAAGAGGATGCAGGCACATACACTTCATGTGCATTATTGCAGCTCCTGAAGGTATTGAACGTATGCAGAATGAGCATCCTGATGTAGACATCTATGTTGGTGCACTTGACGAAAAGCTCAATGAACATGGATATATTGTTCCCGGTCTGGGAGATGCCGGAGACAGAATATTCGGAACAAAATAAGTACTAAAAGCATTATTGCCACACAAGCCATACAGACTTCTCCAGGCCTGCATGGCTTGATTTTTTCATCATCTGAAAATTGCATATTACTCATTCAGCCAAAAGATAATTGTAATTCCATGTTAACAAAAAAACGGATACCACCATCACATGCAGATGGCATATCCGTTCATACGTTACCTTTATGTTGTTAAAACGGAGAAGGAGGGATTTGAACCCTCGCGCCGCTATTAACGACCTACTCCCTTTCCAGGGGAGCCCCTTCAGCCACTTGGGTACTTCTCCACATGTCTGATTATTATCATTCTCCTGTTTTTGGGCATAATAAAACGGAGAGGGAGGGATTCGAACCCTCGGTGCCTTGCGGCACGCCGGTTTTCAAGACCGGTGCACTAAACCAGCTATGCGACCTCTCCTTAACTTGCTTTGCCAGTATAACATTGAATTTTAACAATGTCAACCCCTTTTTTTATTTTCTTATCTATCCCACCCTATGCAGGGTCAGAAGCATATACAGCTATGGCATAATAATCCTTTCTGCTACTCCGATATCTTCCGGAGTTGTTATCTTAATATTCATATAATCTCCCATTACAAGACGCAGCTTCCTGCTATCATACATCTCCCAAATCATTGCATCGTCCGTTATATTGCAATCAGGTCTTTCCCGGTAAAATCTATTATAAGCACTACATATACCCTGCATCTCAAATACCTGTGGTGTCTGGATATTCCATACATATTTTCTGTCAGGTGTCATTGTTACATAACCATTATCATCTGCAAGCCTTACAGTATCCTTGCTTGGTACAGCCGGCACACTTGCCTTATCAGTCATTACACTTTCACATAATCTGTCAAGCATCTGTGCATTAACACATGGTCTCGCACCATCATGTATCATCACATAGTCAACACCGTCCATCACCTGCAATGCGTTATAGACAGAATCATAGCGCTCTTTTCCACCCTGTATAACATCCGACACTTTTGAAAAACCATATTTTCCGACAATATCATATCTTACCATATCAATATCTTCTACAGATGTAGTTATAACTATCCTGTCAACAGCCCCATATTCCTGAAAAACCTTCAATGAATAATACAACACAGGGTACCTGCCAATATTAATATACTGTTTTGGTATATCGCTATTCATCCTGCTGCCCTTTCCGGCTGCCAGCACTATTACGCCAAATGACATACTCATACAATATCCTTTCCGGCCAATTTTAACACATAACACTCCGGAAGATATTCGATATCCTCCCGGTCATTTTATTAATCAAATGATAAATTGGCTATAGCATTCAAGGCAAGGTCATGCCTCACTCCACGCATGTACTCATAATAACCGGCAGCACCTATCATTGCAGCATTATCCGTACACAGGACAGGTGACGGATAATATAACTCATATCCTTCACCATCACATGCTTCTTTCATAGTCTGCCTGAGTGCTGAATTGCACGCCACACCACCTGACATTGCGATCTGCCTGTATCCATATTCCTTTGCCGCTTTAATAGTCCTGTCCACAAGAACATCAATAACAGCATCCTGAAATGATGCGGCAACATCAGCCGGTGAATACGGCTCATTTTTCATATTGCAGCTGTTGACATAATTAAGCACTGCTGACTTAATTCCACTAAAGCTGAAATCATATGGAGCCCCATCAATATGCCCCCTTGGAAATCTTATTGCCTGCCTGTCACCCTCCCTTGCAAGCTTATCAATCTTAGGTCCTCCAGGATATCCAAGCCCAATCGTTCTTGCCACCTTGTCAAATGCTTCTCCAACCGCATCATCACGTGTACGTCCTATAATATGATACACTCCATAATCCTTTACTTCTACTATATTAGTATGGCCTCCTGATACAACAAGACACAAAAATGGCGGCTTAAGCTCCTTATGCTCTATATAATTGGCTGAAATATGGCCTCCGATATGATGCACCCCGACTATTGGCTTGTTCTTTGCATAGGCAATTGCTTTTGCAGCACCAACCCCTACAAGCAGCGAGCCTACAAGCCCCGGTCCATATGTAACACATATGGCATCCACATCATCAAGCGTAACCTCCGCTTCCGACAAAGCCTGTCTGATAACAGGATTGATACACTCAATATGCTTCCTTGAAGCTATCTCAGGAACAACCCCGCCATACTCCTTATGTATTGCAATCTGCGAAGCTATTACATTTGATAACACATCTCTCCCATCATACACAACTGCCGCCGAAGTCTCGTCGCATGAGCTCTCTATTGCAAGCACACACACTTCACCTTTTCCAAGTCCTTCTGCACCTCCCGGCTTAACAGAATTGATCACACTTATATTTTCGTTCATTTCATTACCTTCAATCTAAAAATCATTACTTTTTCAATGATGAAATAATACTCCTTATTCATCAGCAGCATCAGCACCATCAGTAATTGCTGATGTATTGCTATTATCCGCCTGTTCATAATACAATATTTTCCATTTTCCATTTTCCAACAGGAAGTAATACTTTAAATATATCTTATATGTCTTTTCTTTTTCTGTATACAGGTATGAGCATATCAACGTCTTACCATTGACACCCTCAGGTGTAACAAAATCCTTTGCTGATGAACCATCACTGACAAGATAATTTGACATAACCCTGCCTGCACCTGAAAATTCCTCAACTTCTTTATGGAAGCTCGCAAGATGAGTCTCTCTGTCATTAAGCTTAAGCCACTCTTCAGACCACATCTGTCGAACCCTGTCCACAAGTACCTCGAACTTATCATCCTCCGGATTATTATTATAAATGTACTGAAGATATCTGTTATACAGCTTTAATACCTCTGACACCGTTGACGGATAATTATCCTCCAGATCCCTTGCAGCCAATATATCATAGGCTGTCTTTGGATAATCACTATCCCCTGACTTTTCGTTCTTATCGTCAACAAGCTTTACAAACAATGCTACAACACCTGCTGCGACAAGCAAAAATACGACTATGCATTTTACCACAAAGCTTTTCTTAACGCCATTCATATATCCACACCTCCCACAACCGGATGCACAAAGCAGTGCTAATCTTCGTCAAAACATATCGTCATGCTCTTACCATCCTTACCAGCATATGAATCTGGAAATATCTTTTTAACATCATCCATATACTGATCCGGCCTGACAAGCGAAGGACTGTAATGTGTTAACCACATCTGCCGAACCCCGGCCTTTTTTGCCAGCTCTGCTGCTTCATAAAACATCATATGCTTATTTTCTTTTGCTTTTTGAAGCTTGCTGCGTTCCCCATACATTCCTTCACACACAAACAAATCCGCTTTTTCTGCCATCTCACTGATAATATCCACCGGTCTTGAATCCGTACAATACGTTACCTTAATACCCTTTCTCTCCGGGCCAAGAACCATCTCAGGTGTATACAGCTTACCATCGTACTCCACAGTACTGCCCTTCTGCAATATGCTCCATAACCTTACCGGAATATCATTTGCCCTGGCATTCTCTACCGAGAACTTGCCAATTCTTGGAATGATGATATTGTATCCATAACAGGCCACACTATGATTAACCCTGAATGCCTCCAGTTCATATCCTGACATCCCGAATCTCTCAACAGGTTCTTCAAGCTCCTTATATATTATATCGAACGGAAGACCCGGAGCAATAATCCTTAACGCATTCACAACCTTAGCCAGGCCCTTTGGTCCTATTATCGTAAGCGGCTCTGTCCTCTCCGCATTACCCATAGACAATAATAATCCCGGAAGGCCGCTTATATGGTCACCATGATAATGGGTAAAGCATATTGTATCTATCGGATTAAAGCTCCATCCCTTTTCACGGATTGCAACCTGTGTACCCTCTCCGCAGTCTATAAGAAGACTACTTCCATTATATCTTGTCATCAAAGCTGTAAGAGCGCGTCTTGGAAGCGGCATCATGCCACTCGTTCCTAATAAACACACATCTAACATCTGTGCACCTCACTTTATATTATCTACTTTAAATATTATCATACATTTATATAATAATCAATAAAGACCCACTATACTTCGCGGGTCTCCTTGATCAATACCGGTATTACAAATTGTGAGGTCATCGTGTCATAGCATTGTTCACACATATTAAATCGGTGTGTCTCCATATCTTTTTTTGAAAAATACCCCCATGCTTTGACAGCTTCAAAAACATCCTCTTTCATTATCCCATTTTCAAAGCAAATTATCTTCCCACATGAATTGCATCTCATTACAAAATCCTCCATGACCAGATATCTTATGTTAATTATAATCACCTTTTGTCTGAAAAAACAGTGGGAATCACTGGAATATACACTGCATTATAAATGCATCTTCTACAGGTGATGAATAGTATGACTTTCTTGTGCCAATAGTAATAAATCCCAATTTTTCATATAACTTTACAGCCGGTTCATTACTTATACGTACTTCAAGCAGGAAATCAGACACACCACATTTTCTGCCTTCCAAAATAAGCTGTTTGAGCATTGAAGCAGCAATACCTTTTCTTCTTACATGCGGACTAACTGCAACATTAATAACATCTGCCTGTTCATAACTGCATCGCAATATACAAAATCCTGCGGGAACACCATCATATTCTGCTACAATCCCAATATCATGGTCAGCCTTAACGGAAGTTTCAAAAGACAATCTGTCCCACGGTTCACTAAAACATTTCATTTCAATACCTGTAACCACATCCAGGTCATCCACAGTCATGCTTCGGATAATAATTTTGTTTTTTTTTCAAGCTTTTCACGTTCAGCCTGTGATAACCTGAGGTATACAGGTTCAAATGCATCAGCTTCAACAGCAGCCCCTTCTTCATAAAGCCTTGCTGCAAGCACCGCAACTGACGCAGCATTCTGTAGTAACATATGCGGTTTTGCAAAATGTACTGAAGCACCAAGCTTATCTTTTATCAATCCCGCAAAAACCGGCACCCCATCACCAACGAAAGTAATACATTCCCGGCCGCTAAGTTCACTTATAAGGTCATCTATCCCTTTTGCCGATGGTGGCATAAGCTCCTTAAGCCCATCATTTTCCCAGCTGTATAATGCGGTATAGACCTGACTTCTTCTCGCATCCATTACCGGACATATTACACCATCATTTCCGGCAACATTGTATGCAAGTCCGGCAAGTGTAGAAACCGGTATGACAGGCTTGTTAATAGCAAGGCACAAACCTTTGACCGTAGCCGCCCCGATCCGTAAACCTGTAAATGAACCAGGCCCCTGTGCAATGGCAACAGCATCAATGTCCCCAAGTCCAAGCCCTGAGTGTTCCATCATTTCCTTTATCATAGGCAGCAACGTCTGCGAATGGGTCTTTTTATTATTAACTGACTGGGCAGCAAGTATCACTCCGTCTGAATACACAGCTACAGCTGCTGTCATTCCCGAACTGTCAACTGCAAGTATCTTCACTGTATATCTCCTCCTTCTATAATAATCCGTCTGTAATCGAAGCCTTTGTCAATGTCTTTTTCAATAATGATCTTTATCACTTCATCAGGCAGCAATTCCTCTATAAGCTCTGCCCATTCGATAAGGCATACTCCATCACCATAGAGATAATCCTCATAATCAAGATCATACATCTCTTCAGGGGAACCAATACGATATACATCAAAATGATACAGCGGAAGCCTGCCGCCATGATATCCTTTCATTATAGTAAATGTCGGACTGTTCACATAATCATCTATTCCAAGACCAGCTGCAAATCCCTGTGCAAATACAGTCTTACCGGTTCCAAGGTTTCCATACAACAGATAAATATCACCGGATTTTGCATGTGCTGCAATATCATACGCAAGCCCATATGTCTCTTTTGCACTATTTGTCTCAAAAATACTTATATTATCCATAACCAATAATCCTTATAACTTACATTTATATTATACGCAGCCTATCTTCCGGCTTTTTCTCTTAAAATCCTCTTAAATCCATCAACGTCACCAATCTGGTCATATGGCAGTATAAATGCCCTCACCGGTGAAGTGTATACAAACACAGCCTTCTTGGTATAAACAACCTTACGTATACTTTTCCAGACAACATTAACATACTGTTCACCCTGTCTGACAAGTATCCCCTCCTTACAAAGATTGTATATTAACGTATCACGGAACATATCCTGATTCATTATCTGGCGTTTTGCACGAAGTACTATCTGGACCGGCTGGACAACAGTAAATAATAACGCAAGAATTCCAAGTGCCACAATATGAATAATATCATACTGCTTCCAACCGATAACAAGCATTACGAGCGCAATAACACTGAGTATCACACCAAACCATCCCGAAAAACCGGTATAAGTATGGCGAAACATAAAATGTCTCATATCCTTTTCTTTCAGAAGAATCCTGCACTCCATACTTCCATCCGTATCAAATGGCGGCTCCTTTTGTTCAGCGTCAGCTTCTTCCCCGCCCTGTCCTTCTTCGGATGCAGCCTTTCCGTTACCGGAAACACCGGACTTGTTTTGTTCATCAATATACGATAATTCATCCAGTTCGTTACCATCTTCATCATATCCTGCAAGCTTTCTGAGCTCATCCATATAATCTTTCTTCATGTCATACCTCCGGTCAATAATCAGCTTTTAACTTTATACATTCTGACTGAATCAGTTGAATACACGCATGTAAACATTTCATAGATTGCATTTTCATCAATATTTTCAAATGTGCCGTATTCATTTGAGCTTACTAATATATAATCAACATCATATTGCCTGAACAGATCAGCATACTCCTTAGGATTGCAATACATATTAGTAAGATTACTCTCCCTTTCATAATAATCGAGTCCATGGTAATACAAAAATGATGACGTTCCACACACAATATTACGTCCTGTCAGTGATGAGACTGCATTATTATGATTATTCGCTGTAAGTATTACATCATCTGCCTGTGTATTATCCTCAATAAATCTGCATGCATCAAGTACACCCTTATCATAGAGCTGATAACTGTGTCCTTCTCTTCCGCTGTTGTATTCTCTTGCCATTGTAAGTACCGCTGATATAGTGCATACAAACACAAGTGCTGATGTTATTATACCCTTTGCTGTATATTCTACAGTTGTAGATTGTTTTATCTTTGAAATCTTTCTGCCAAGCACATTCAGCCAGTCGCATACATTACCTGCCACAAAACAGCATATAAGCATATAGGCAGCAAGAAGAAGCTTATTATTATCATAATTATTCGGCTGGAATACCACAAGCTCACATATATACCATATTATAAGCGCCGGCATAACACGTGCAATATCTCTCTTTTTGCCAAAAATCCATGACACAACAAACAATATTGCCACCAGACCTATATTCTTAAGATAGAAAAGAATATAGGCATCTGAAACCTCACCATCATTTGACCAGTTAAAATGCCCACGGAGCATTCCGCCACCCGAAACCTGCCTGAAGGTCCAGTAGAATAACTGCGGCATCGCAAAAACAAGCACTATCACAAGAAAAATACCCCAGCTTTTTAATATAATACTTCTGGTATCCTTAGAAGAACGGTACCAGCAGTATATCAAAAACAGTACAAGCAGTGCAACAACAGACACCGCCATACTGACAAACATCTTACCGCCATCCTCATCTCCAATGTTAAGTATCTGTAACACAGAGAATAATGTAAGCCCGATTACAACAACAGCCCCAAGGGTAATCTTAAACAATCTGCCTGTACGCTGCGAGTTATCATCATCTGACCACATTAATACTCCTGATCTTCTTGCCATGTCAGCAATCAGCCATCCAAAGCATATTATACCAAGCGCAAGGAATGAATGCGTATGTATCATCGGAAGTGCACCTGCAACAAATGCTGCAATGATAAAATACCTTCTCTTATTTTCAGTCCATGCCTTATGTACAAGACATAAAGCAGGGAACAGCAAAGCCCAGCCAAACAGTGTTGCACGCTGTGGCAGCAGCATATCTACAATTGTATTAGTCCATTTAACATTGACATCAACCAGATTGGTTGGCGTATTATAGAAACCATTCATAAGGTCATCAAATGAATAGCTTCCATTCAGGAAATATACAATTCCAAAGCCTCCGTTGAAGAAGAACAGCACAAATGCAAGAAATGCTTTCCATCTGCTCTTAAGCCAGCTTTCAGCAAATGTATACATTCCAAACATTACCTGTAATATTGCAAACCACATAGGAAGCATATATGCATACCTGAGTGTTGCACCCCAGATATATACACTCGATGATATTGCATCAGATAAAAACGGATATGCAAGCTTTGTATCAGGAAGAATAGAGTAATATGGTGGAAATGTCTGCTGCTTAGCTATACTTGTTATAAAGCCAAGATGCATATTCATATCACCAAATGTACACTGGCCTGTATATATTGAACCATCTGGATATTCTACAATTGTATGATTCCACAGCAGCATGCAGAAAAAGATAAAAAGAGGGATTCCTACAATTAAAAAAGGATAATTAAGAATTGAATCTTTTATCTTAACAGCATCCCCTGCGGCATTTTTATTCTTACTACTGTTGTAGTCTTTCTTATGTTCCCTACCTCCACCGTTACTAACCGGAGTAGAAAGCCAAAGTGCGAGAACGGTAATAAAAACAAAGAAAACCAGACCGCATATATGTGATGTCTGCGTAAAATCAAATAAAAACGAAAACAGAACCGGACACCAGTGAAGTCCGACGCTTCCAATAACTGAACCTATAAGAATTCTAAATGTAAGCCTTTCTGACTTAATAAACCTTAACGCAATAAGAATTCCACAAACCTGGAATGCCAGGAAATACAGTGTTCCGATAATATTACCTGTAATAGTTCCATACATAACTATCTCTTCCTCCTGAAATAATATTATGAGTTATATAATTATAACCAATTGTTATATGCCGCAACAGTGCCTACAATGTTAAGTGCAAATCCAAATACAAATATGAGCTTAGGCACCGGAAGAAATCTCTTATCTCTTGGAATTGACAACAGTATTCCTGTAAGTGCTAACGGTATCGCATCACAGGTATATCTGTTACCAAAATGCCATCCACCAAGTGTGCGGTGCATACAAAGCAATACAATATGGACACATACCGTAGCGATAACAAGCACACCTATAAGTGTATCCCTGTTCCTGACCTTACATATTCTGTATATAACAGTTATTATAAGCAGTACAAAAATAGGATTAACAAGCCAGAATGCCACTCCATCGCAATTGTAAAAGTTAAGCGCATCGCTTCCTTCTGCTGATACAGGAAGCCTGAACATATTCTTAAGATTGCCTGCAAGATAAGCAAGATTGAACTGGCCATTTTCCTCCCTGGTAAACTCAGGAAGATAGTTATGTCCAAATTCTGTAATATTCCCGAATCTCGCATAATTAAGGATACAATATGACAAAGCTATAACCGCACATGGAATACCCTTGTACCACTCTTTCTTAATCTTATTAAAAAATGAATATTCTGCTTCATTATCCTTCCAGCATCTTACAAGCAGTAGAACCATAACCGGAAGAAACAGCACCTGGAATGGTCTGCACCCGACAGCGCATGCCCAGAACGCAAGTGACCATCCCGGCATGCCCTTTACAGCATAATATAACGCCATAATTGATAATGTAAATGAAAGATTCTGTGCAAAAAACCATACCCAGCTTGTCGATATAAAATACATTGTATTACTTCCTATATAAGCAAGAAGTGCCAGAATAAACGCAGCATCCTTTTTATCTTCTCCAAGAAGTGCCTTTCCAAGCTTGTATGCATAGATTATTCCAACTAAAGAAAAAATAAGATTAACATATCCATCAGGCGCATTAATCCCCGTAAAAAAGACAATTGGTAATAAAACATACGATGGAAATGGTGGGAAACTGACAAAATACTTTCCATTATATATTGCCAGTTCAAGGTATGTATAATCTGCTCCGCTTTCAAGATCAAGCCTGCCGTTAAGCCATGCATCTGCCTGCAGTGCAAATGACCTGTATGGATTGTCAGACCATATCCATTTGCCGGTAAATGCACCAAATACAAACAGGACTGCCATCAGACAAAGTGGTGCAATGATATAATAATAATCAAATTCATATAAAAAAGCTGACAGCTTCGTTTTATCTAATACCTTTTTTTTGTTATCAGTTACGCTATAATCTGCCATTAGCAAATACCTCCCCATATAATAACCATAATATCAGACAGGTAATTGTTAGTCAAATAATCAATGTCTAATAATAATAAAAATCAGAAAAAATAACAGAAAAAGACCGGATAACAGCCTTGTATACTGCCATAATCCAGTCTTTTTACCGGCAATCAGTTATCCCGGTTAATCCATATAAAAAAAACTGCTTTCCCGTCACCCTGCATTTATTGCCTTAATCCCGGGATATTCCGCTTTATTATGAAGCTCTTCCTCAATTCTCAGGAGCCTGTTATACTTTGCGACACGCTCAGTCCTGCATGGCGCACCTGTTTTAATCTGTCCTGCATTAAGGGCAACTGCAATATCAGCAATAGTAGTATCCTCAGTCTCACCTGAACGGTGCGACAGTACAGCACTGTATCCGGCCTTATGTGCCATTTCCACAGCTTTAAATGCTTCTGTAAGCGTTCCTATCTGATTAACCTTAACAAGGATTGAATTACCGCATCCTTCTTTTATTCCATGTCCAAGACGCATTGTATTCGTTACAAACAGGTCATCACCAACAAGCTGTATCTTACTGCCAAGTCTTTCAGTAAGTTTTTTCCAGCCTTCCCAGTCTTCTTCATTTAAGCCATCTTCAATAGATTTTATCGGATATTTTTCACATATTTTTTCGTACAGCTCTATCATTTCATCGGTTGTACGAAGTATTTTTTCACCGCCTGAAATCTGTGATTCTCCCGGGAAATAATACATTCCGCTTTCTTCGTCATACAATTCACTTGCAGCGGCATCCATGGCAAAAACTACATCCCTGCCCGGCACATAGCCAGCTCCATTTACGGCTTTCATAAGATAATCAAGTACATCATACGCATTTTTCAGGTCAGGGGCAAATCCGCCTTCATCTCCTACAGCTGTAGACAAACCATCCATGCTTAACAATTCCTTCAGCGAATGATATACTTCCGTACCCATTTTCAACCCCTCCGCGAATGAATCCGCACCAACAGGCATGATCATAAATTCCTGGAAATCAATCGTATTGGCAGCGTGAACACCCCCATTTAAGATATTCATCATCGGAACCGGCATTACATGTGAATGTGAACCGCCAAGATATGTGTACAATGGAATATCAAGTGCCATTGCACATGCCCTCGCACATGCCATTGATACTGCAAGCATTGCATTGGCGCCAAGCTTCGACTTATTCTCAGTTCCATCCAGTTCGCACATAAGATGGTCAATCAGCGGCTGCTCTATTGCATTATGTCCAAGAAGGCATTTTTTAATATCGGTATTAATATGCTCTACGGCATTAAGAACACCTTTTCCGTTATATCTTGGGCCTCCATCACGCAATTCCACCGCCTCGAAGCTGCCTGTTGAAGCACCGCTTGGTACTATTGCCCTTCCAACAGTGGATTCATCAATCGTCACTTCCGCCTCAACTGTAGGATTACCTCTTGAATCAAGCACTTCTCTTCCGTGAACATTAGTAATTATCAGATTCAGCATAGTTATTTCCTCCATATTACGATTCAGGATCAATTCCTGTTACAATCTATTATGAAAACTATACTTTAAAAATATTCGTAAGGCATGTATATAAATTATTTTTTTGATAATACTATTAACAACCCGATAAACAATCAAAATTGTTTTCGGTAACGTTATCCAGACATCCCCCTCTTATCTGTATAACGTAACTACCAAGGATGAAGTTTTAATACTTAATCCTCCCCCAAAAAGCCCTGCACATATTCAGATGCGCAGGGCTTTTTATCCTGTTGTCACTATACAAATCTTCTTTTTCTGTAACCCAGTATTCCAAAAAATGAAGTAATACATATTATTACCGTACATATAACCAGCTGAACCATTAAACTTCCCACCGGCTTTCCAGGGTTAACGTTACACCACGAAAGTGGTGACATCATGTACAATCCCTTAAGCCCTTCTGTCAGTCTGTCAATACCGCCGGAATCCTTCCCATTAATGCTTAATAACACATTAAAGGCATTCACAAACTTATATATGTTACCAAGAATAAGGCTTCCTAACAGCAACACCTCCGCAAGCCATACACCACCAGCTTCCATATTGGCATGCGCACGTGCAGCATATAATGCCATTATACTTACGAGCATAATTGTCACAACTACTGCAAGTCCAAATCGTGGCCACAGGTCTGCTGCATTAACGCTCTGGGTATGCTTCCCCATGTCATTAGATATGCATATGGATATTGTAATACCCATACAGATATATGTACTTATTACACCCGCCACTGCGCATATAAGCTTTGCGGCATATATCATACTTCTGCTGTACATCTGTCCACATATAAAAAATATACTTCCATTCCATTCGTCATTCCAAAATGAATCAACCACGCGTACACAGCTTCTCCATGTTATCACAAAAACTTCTATGCTGTATGCAGCCACCAGGTAAAATGTCACATTATCCGCATTCACTCTTCTTTTGATACCCAGAAAATTATGCAGGTCACCTGGCATTGAATACAGCCATTCCATAGCCTGTATAGTGTAATTACTTAACCCTGAATATATCAAAACAGATATCAGCGGCAATGCTATTGCAGTAACCAGATCAATAAAAAACTGCTTCTTCCATCTAATGAATTCACGCATTAATAAGTATTTCATTTTTTACTCCCATCTGGAATAATCCCCAGCCAGATTTTCCTCAAATGACATATTTTCAACAGTCCAGTCACTGCATCCGGATCTCGCGAGCGCATCAGTTAGTCTGTTCATTTCACCATTATATACATATATATGGGTATCGCCATTATCCGCTATACATTTTTCACAGATATCTTCTATGTATTGGTTATTACCATCTGCCACAGTTACAACCTTGACAGGATGACAGGCCACCCCCGGCTCTATATTATCTACAGCTATGACCTGCTTATCCCTGAGGCATGCATAACAATTACAATATCTGTCAATGTCTTCAAATTTTTCAACGGTCACAATTATTGTTGTATCTGTTTCGTTCATTTTTTTTAATTCTTCACATACAATCTGCCATACAGGCTCTGAAAGATACTTCTTCGGCTCATCAAGAATGAATAATTCAGGACTGGCACAAATTGCTGCGATGATCTGGACAAGCTTATTATCCTGATAAGTCATATTATCCATGCGTTCATCAATATTAATACCATATTTTTCACACAAATTATCCTGCAGTTCAGTATTGTATCTGTTACAGGCATGCAATGCCATATTAAAAAATCTCCTTGCAGGCATCAGTTCAGCCAATACCTCATCCGGCACAAATCTGATTTTTTTGTAATCAGACTGCGTTAATGAAGCTGCTTCTCTGTCAAATACTTTAACAATACCTCTGTAACAAGCTGCATATCCGGTTATTGTATGACATAAAACTGACTTTCCTATATCATCTCTGCCAAACAGTGCAATAAAATCCCCATCGTCGACCACAATGTTAATATTCTCTAACACATCCTGACCCATATATTCAACATATGCACCACAAAATTCTACCATTATATACAACCATTCCTTTTATATATAACCATTTCTTCGCCGGACTACTTTCCTTTATCCGATAATAACATTACGGCTTTTATCTTTTTTGCACATCCGTCTGATTATATCTGCTGTAATACTGTTCCTCCAAAAGTCTCTTAAGGTCATCAACTGAATACCACTCACTATTATTACCTGATGAATACGAGAACCCATATTCAAGCTTAATTCCACCCGGAATAACCCTGTCTTCATTCCAGAAGTCCATCTGAGGATAGATTATATAATGCCTGTCATATTCATATGTATGCATTGCATCCTCTGCCGTAACCATAATCTCATGGAGCTTCTCCCCCTCACGAATGCCAACCTCAGGCATTCTGCATCCCGGCAGCATTGCCTGGGCAAGATCTGTTATCTTAAATGAAGGTATCTTTGAGATAAATGTCTCTCCACCTCTTGATTCCTCAAGCGCCTTTATAACAAGTCTGACGCCCTCCTCAAGACTTATCCAGAATCTTGTCATTCTGTAATCTGTGATTGGAAGCTCGTCTCCCCCATTTTTTATAATATTGTCAAAGAATGGAATAACAGACCCCCTGCTGCCTGCAACATTTCCATAACGTACAATTGAAAAGCTTATGTCTTTTGCCCCTGCATATGCATTACCTGCAATAAACAGCTTATCCGATACGAGCTTTGTTCCTCCGTACAGATTAATAGGATTAACGGCCTTATCAGTGGAAAGGGCAACTACCTTTTTTACATTAGTGTCAAGAGCCGCATTGATAATATTGGAAGCACCATTAATATTAGTCTTAATTGCTTCAAGCGGATTGTATTCGCATGCAGGCACCTGTTTTAACGCTGCAGCATGAACTACATAGTCAACGCCTTCCATTGCCCTCTTCATTCTTTCAATATCCCTTACATCACCTATAAAGAACCGTAAACAGCTTTTCTTAGGGTGCTCCCTATATTCATTCTGCATGTTGAACTGCTTAAATTCATCCCGAGAATATATTATTATCTTCTTAGGATCATAATTATCAAGTACATAATTAGTGAAAGCATGTCCAAATGAACCGGTTCCCCCGGTAATCAGTATTGTCTTATTATTTAACACTGTAATTCCTCCTCTATTTAAGCAATCTTTCAACATTGAGTAACCCCCATCCCTGTCTCTCATGCGGATACCCAAGGTCAACTGCTGAATTCTTAATTCTGATCTTAACTTCCCTGTTGGTCATCTCAGGGTACTTCGATAAAAGTAATGCGACTGCACCTGATACTACCGGCGTTGACATCGACGTACCACTTTTATAGATATAATTATTACCACGGTTATTATTCCCACATGATAATATATTACTTCCCGGAGCAACCACATCCGGTTTTTTTATACATGAATCTGTTGGTCCACGCCCGGAATAATACCTCATCATTCCCCTGCCTCTGATACCGGCGTCATCATCCGAAGCCCCAACAGTAATAATTCTCCTGCTTATCCCCGGAGCCCCTATACTGCTTCTTGCAGGTCCGTTATTGCCTGCTGCTGCCAGTACAATAAGCCCTCTGTTCCATAATCTGTCTACCATCCTTACAAGGGCTGAATCCTCATCATATGACCGCATTGACGGCGTGCCAACAGATATATTGACTATTCTTATATTATATACAGCTGCGTTAGCTTCAATCCATCTAAGCCCTTCCATTACACTCTCAAGCTTTCCGCCACCACGTCTGTCTAACACCTTGACACTGACAAACTTACATTCAGGTGCCATACCTTTAAACCTTGGAGTATGTCCACCAATTATCCCTGCAACATGTGTGCCATGTCCAAGATCATCATAAAACTTATTTATTCCATTAACCATATCTACAGCACTTACAAATCTGTCACTTCCGGCTCTGCCAAGTGCTTCATGGTGCATTATCCCACTGTCAACTACAGCAACTGTTACCCCCTGTCCATAGTAACCATTATCGTGTGCATATGCAAGTTTAACAATATCAGCTACACGCTTCAAGCTATCACATTCCCATATAATTACATTAATATATTCTATTCCGGGAAGTGATTATTGGTACACTTCATCTATTTTAAGCATGATATTCATGTCCAGTTCTGGTATTCTGTCTTTTATATATATGTTGTTGTATCCATTTGATACAAGTTTGTCCTTAATACATTTGAGATTCTTAATTATGTTATTGCCAGGAATTATCTTCCCTTTGCACTGCGAATTAATACAGGCATTAATTCCCCAGGAATAAAACTGCAATATAACAGCCTCCACAGCTTCCCGAATCTCATCATAACACTTCCTGGTACTCAGCCTGTCATGCAAAGCCATCATTACCATACTAATATTCCTGCAATACTCCACGCAATCATACTTTCTTGATGCTGAATTATCATAATACTTATAAACATATAACATTTCTTTAACTACACCAATTGATTTTGCACGTGATATAATATCAATATTAAAATCAAAATCCTCAAGTATACATTTTTCACGAAATGGTACTTTCATATCTTCCAATAACTGACGACGGAATAATTTTGTGCAAATATATCCACCTCCGCCGATTATGAGCTTATTTCTTTTAAATATATCCAATTCACCAATGCAATCATCACTTGTATATATCTTAACACTGTCTGTCTCTTCTTTGTAAAACCCGGCATCAACAATATCATAGTCATGCATGACAGCCTCATTATACATTTTTTCATACATCGTTATATCAACAATATCATCGCTGTCAACAAATCCTATGTAACTGCCCCCGGCATATGACAATCCGATGTTACGGGCACCACCCGGTCCTGAATTCTTATCACAAAAAACAGCTTTCACGCGATCTGCATACTGCATCTCACAGCTTCTTATTATATTTCTGCTATTATCATCCGAACAATCATCAACAATAATTATCTCAATACTGTCAATAGTCTGGTTTACTAAGTTACCAAGGCAGGCTGCCAAAGTCTTCTCTGAGTTGTATACCGGAACAATTACAGATACTTTAGGCACGCTTACATTATTACCAATCATTTTCATATCAGAAAGCCAATTAACGGTATCATCGATAACTTCCATAATCTCTGAAGCACGATGCTCCCATGTATGACCCTCCAGTGCTTTTTTTCTCCCTCTCAATGCAATCTGCTCTGCTTTATCCTGATTATTAAGTATATCTCTTATTATATCCGGAAGTTCTTCCACTCTATCAGGATAATATACTACAATATCTTCCCAATTAACAAAATTATCTTCAATATATGTACTGGTATCTGTAAGTGCAACAGCACCACAAAGCATGCCCGAAGCAATTCTTTCCTGAAATCCTCCACGGAACCACGGCATGACATTAAGTGCTATCTTTGAATCTGCTACTGCACGAAGGGAAGCTTCACCATATCCATCCATACATATAATATTCTCCGGATGCCCACACTCAAATGAATCCCATCCTCCACCAAATATATTAATCTTAATACCGGCATCAACGATTGTTCTTATAACCTGTTCTCTGATCCACGCACGCATATATGCTTCCACATTAATTAACCGCAGCATCTTAACATGAAAGCCCCTGCCATTCAAATCAATGCCATTACTATCCATTAAAATTCGTAGAGCATCCTGCATCATAAGTTCCGGTCTATTTTTCATGATGCTGATAAGTTCATCTGCCATTCTCCTGTCACCATCTGGCATTGTTGCTATTTTATCATGATATATAGCTTCCGGATTATTATACGAACCCGTGAATACCAAGTCATACTTTCTCTGTCTGTAAGGTACAATGTCTGTAACATAACTTCCTGACAACGGAACAAACCCGACACTTCCAACATTAGGGCAATAATCCGCAATATACCGGGCACCTCTGAGGTCACAATGGATAATAATTGTTCTTTCATCTGCAAGATCCAGTCTTTCAAACAGATAAACCGGATGATCAAACATAAGACAAACATATACGCTATTTTTCATAACAAGCGACTCATGTCCAACCAGAATCGAATTACATGAAATAATTGCTTTATACTCATTTTCAGATGTATATAAATATAATCTGTTAAAAAAATCTCTGTCACGTCCATCCAGATATTCGACAATATATCCCATCTTTTCAAATGAACAGCCAAGTTCATTCAGATAGTTATTCATAGCATTATATCTGGTCTTACCAAGTAATAAAAGCAATCTCTCATTCTTCATATTATAATTCCTCTACAGCTTCTTTCAATTCGTCATATATCTCATCAACAGACCGGCTTGATAATTCAAACAAATGCTTTGCATTGGCAATCATGTGGATATTAGTTGAGAACTCATCCTCACCACTATTATATATTTCCTTTATACAGTTCAAATCCTTATTCTTAACCATCTCATCAATAAGTGAATAAACCGGCATATCTGCAACAGCTTTATTAATATTATTAATATCCTTCATACACTTTGTTACTTCAGGCGTTAAAGTCCGAGACTTCTTATACTTTCTGTCAAATCTGTTACACAGGGTTACCGCCTTTTCAAGCTTTTTCTTCATAACACCTGCATCTGTAACACATTTTTCGAAAAACTCTTTTACTTTTTGATCATAGTCATTATGTTCCCGGCTCAATATGTTGTTGATAATGTCAGTAATTCCAATATCTTCAGTACACAACTCATCTGCAACCTCTCTAAGCGTCATAACTTCCATTCCTTCTATATATGCACCACCTTCCGTAGCATTAATAACCCGGATATCTTCAGGCATAGAAGTCATTGTCCGCTCATACCACTTAAGATACATATACCAGTCAGGTCTGGTTTTAACCTTTTCTTCAACATTACCCTTGACATACACGGTAGTCTTTTCTTCATTCTCCGGGGCATCAATCATTCCGCCGGCGTGGGTTACTCCTCCGGAGTATGCCAAATCCTGTCCAATAATGACAATAGTTTTTAACCCAAGCATCTGGCACAATATAAATGAGCTTGTAGCAACCGAGCCACCTGTATTTACACTGTTATCATGGGGAATTCCCACATAATTATAACATAACATATGAAAAAGTGTCGGGTCAAACCATATCTTTTTACCAAGATGTCTGTCAAGCACCTCAGGATTACTATCCAGGCGGCAGAACATAGGAATATGCTCAAAATTCGTATCATCAAAATAATTAACAGGCTTTCTGGGGTCTACAGTTGCACAAAAGTCAGGTACGATTCCTTCCCTATTAAGACTTTTCAGCGCCGTATCTACAGCAATAATTACTGCTTTATCCTTTAGCTCATGCAATATCTTAATATTTTTATCAAGTGATGGTCCTGCTGCAACCATAATTCCAACCGTCTTTTCCGGGAATGCATTAATTAACTCATAAAAATATGAAGAACCTTTAATATGCTTAATGTTCCTGATAGAATTGTGCGCAAAATCATCCCCGAAATTCTCTTCTGTCAAGCCCTCCGAACGTATAACCATCTTAATATTAGCTACTTCATTATTATAATCTGTATATCTGTCCGGCAAAAACTTATCATATCCCGGATGGTATGTAACATAAAACGCATCAAGATTAGCCCATGGAACAGTCAACGCCAGATGAGTATATAACATCTTATATACATTCTTACCGGCAACAATCACAATCTTATCATCTGATATAATATCAGTTACGTCAATACTATGAAGTATATTAGAAAATACCTGCATATCAGGCTCATATATAACAAGCTGGTCTTGGTTGCCCATCCTTCCGGCAATTGCCCCGGCAAATGTACCAGTACCAAGACCAAACATAACAACACTGGAGCTATAATCCTTAAATGTGTACTGTTTTGCCCACTGCTCTGCCTCCCTTTCAGGGTTATAATTGCTGTTAAGCCTGACTACTTCTCCATCCTTTTTATACAACATATATACGGAACCATTACGGGCAGTATCAAACGAGCATACCGAATCATTATAATCATATTCCTCAAGTTCACTCTCAATATTCTCAAACAATACCGGCATATGAGCCTTTAATGCCTCTATATTACGATTGTATACATCCATATATCTATACCACCTTATATTATTATTCATTAATAATAGAGTTATACTCATCTAACAGGTCTGTCATGTCATATTGTAAAATATCAGCAAGCAATACATAATCCTTCTTTTCCATTGCAGACAAGGCTTCTCCAAGAACCACGACAAGCTTTCCTTTATCTTCTTCCGGTATACCATCCGTCCTTGAAAGATTAACACTGAGTTCTGTAATGGCATTAAGCATAGAATCCATTACCACAAGTGCCTCTGAAGGCTTCTGCTGATATAGCAATTCTGTAATACCTGTTATTATATTCTTAGTATTATCAATCATCATACTTAGATCTGACATATTAATCCCTCCAACGCAATCAGGACCGACCACACGGCCGGTCCCGAAGCAAATCATGCTGCATCATGGTAGCTGTTAGCCACTGATCGCACAACACTTTAATATTGACTTAACATTACATACTCACTACTGGAGTAATGACAATACACCCTGGGTTGACTGGTTAGCCTGTGCAAGCATAGACTGACCTGCCTGCTGTAAGATGTTATTCTTAGAGAAGTTAACCATCTCATCAGCCATATCAACGTCACGTATACGTGATTCAGCAGATGTAAGATTCTCAGCAACATTGTCGGCATTAGCAATAGTATGCTCAAGTCTGTTCTGGATTGCACCAAGTGCAGAACGCTGTGTTGATACTGTACTCATTGCCTTATCTATTTTAGAAATAAGATCTGAAATATCTTTTGCACTCTTAGCAGCATTGGCAATAACACTACCGATTACATCTGAAGTAATACTAAGCTTAGTAGCACTCATACCAGCAATCGATATTTTAAGAAGTTGCTTCTCATTTGCTCCAACCTGAAGCTTTTTACTATTGAAAGAACCATCCAGAAGCTTCATTGTATTGAACTCTGTCTGGCTTGAGATACGTGTAATCTCAGAAGTAAGAGCAAATATCTCCTTAGCAATAGCTGTACGGTCTGTACTAACATTAGTATCGTTAGCTGCCTGTACCGTAAGCTCTCTCATTCTCTGTACGATACTGTGAATCTCGTTAAGGGCACCCTCTGCTGTCTGGATAAGTGATACACCATCCTGTGCATTACGTGAAGCCTGCTCAAGACCTCTTATCTGGCCTCTCATCTTCTCTGAGATTGTAAGTCCTGCTGCATCATCACCTGCTCTGTTGATTCTGTAACCTGATGATAACTTTTCTGTAGACTTTGCTACATTGTTAACTGATACTCCAAGCTGTCTGTTAGCGTTTAACGCTGTCATGTTGTGTTGTACTATCATAATACATTCCTCCTTGAATACTCAATGGCATCCCTGCCACTGGCTAATATTTTTTATTATTAAATAACAGAACATTATATTCTTTAACAGAGTCAAGAATATATATCTGTCACAATAACCATTAAACCAACATTATAATACCCGCATACACTTTCATGAAATCATGTATAAGCATATATTACCATACAATCATCTGTTAATTATCCCAAGAGATTCATTACTCCCTGAGTTGACTGATTGGCCTGTGCAAGCATAGACTGTCCTGCCTGCTGTAAAATATTATACTTAGAATATTGTACCATCTGATCAGCCATATCAACATCACGTATTCTTGACTCTGCTGCCGTAAGATTCTCAGCAACATTATCAGCATTAGCAATCGTATGTTCAAGTCTGTTCTGGATTGCACCAAGTGACGAACGCTGTGTTGATACTGAGCTTAACGCCTTGTCAATCTTCTCAATAAGTGCCGATATATCCTTCGCTGACTTAGAATTGTCAGCAACAACCCCACCTATTGCTGTTGATGAAAGTCCTATAGCTTCTGCTGACATCTTCTTGATAGATATATCTATCATCTGCTTCTCATTAGCTCCAACCTGGAAATGCTTATCTTTGAAGCTTCCATCAAGCACTTTCATCGTATTAAATTCAGTCTCACCAGCTATTCTGGTTATTTCAGAAGTAAGTGCGTAAAGTTCAGCAGCAATTGCTACCCTATCCGTAGATACATTAGTATCATTAGCTGCCTGTACCGTAAGTTCCCTCATTCTCTGCACAATACTATGAATCTCATTAAGAGCTCCCTCAGCCGTCTGGATAAGTGAAATACCATCCGACGCATTCCTTGAAGCCTGCTCAAGACCCCTTATCTGGCCTCTCATTTTCTCTGAAATTGAAAGACCTGCTGCATCATCCGAAGCACGATTAATTCTATATCCTGATGATAACTTTTCTGTTGCGCTGGCAAGTGCAGAAGTTGTCATTCCAAGCTGTCTGTTAGTATTAAGTGCAGACATATTATGTTGTACTATCATTTTTCAATCCTCCTTGAATCCATGTGGCAGAATCCTTTTTACCAGTTATTTGTTATAATATCATGCCCAATCTCTTTCAGCTGATATATATATCGGCGTATATTTGATATACTTAACCCCATTTTATTAATTTTTATTTTTTTTTGTCCATAAAATATGAATCACCATAAAAATGCTGGTTTGTCATGTTTTTTGCATAGCTCCGCGATATGCTTCTGCTTCTTTTAAAACTTCTGACTTCTTCTTTCTTTTTCTCAATAAACTCTTCTATATACCGCTTATTATCATGTTCAAGACCTTCAAGTCTTACTCCAAGTGAGGTTGTCTTATCTATCAGTTCTCTTATCTGAAGCAATTCAGCCTTGTATAATCCTGCATTTGACAGTAATTCATCCTTAACCTTGCCATATATTCCAGCAAAACCATCATCAAGCATATTAAGCATATCAATCTGGCGGCCCTTTTCATCAAGAATCTCATCAAACCTTATTATATCAGGATTATCCGACTTAACAATTCTCCTCTGCTCTTCTGTGAGTTCCAGAAGTGATTCTAAAACATGCACCTTATTCGTAATAGAATCCCTGAGTATCATTATATAAGTTTTATCTGCCTCCACACAAAATACCCCCACATCAGATACGTAGCAGCAACATCCCATTAACATAACAAAAATAATATCAACAGGCGCCGGCTCATACTAAAAGCTTATCGTTCCTTATTAAGCCGCATAACTTCACGCCATGTCTCACGCATATCCTTTATACGATTCAATGCATCTTCCAGTATCTCAGAATCTTTTTTCAAGTTTGCCTCAACAAGTCTTGTATATATATATTCATATACATTATCAAAATCTTTAGCTACTGAATACTTAAAATCTAATGTTCTGCGGAATTCTACAATTATGTTTTCCGCTTTTATTATATTCACATTAACTTTCTCATAATCATTTTTTTCCAATGCCATAAGTGCAATATTGCAGAACTTAACTGCACCATCATATAACATCAGAGTCAGCTCTGCCGGTGACGCCGTATTTATCTTGCTATTCTTATACGCACTTGCTGCATTATTTATCATATTCTGTCCGACCTTTCATGGTTAATTAATTATTATTAATATATGCATCCGGTCTAATGCACCAAATGCTAATTAGAGCTTCCTCCACCCATCATCTGTGCAAGAGATGACTGTGACTGGTTCATCTTAGCCATTGCTTTTTCCATTGCCGTAAACTGCTTATAATATCTGTCCTCCATCTTCTGCAGACGTGTCTCCCAGTCGGATATTTCACTCTCATAGCTCTTAAGCTGCTTATCTATCTGCTTATCGTTGTAGAATGTAAGTGCACTGCTAAGAGTCGATGTTCCCATTTTCCTGTTCATTTCATTATACAGGTTATCAGCAATTCCTGTCATAATCTTAGTTACAAGGTCAGGATCGCTATCTAACATTGCCTTAAGCTTATCCGCCTTATCAGCATAGGTGGCATCATCCTTATCCCCATATATATGAAGAAGGCCATTTTCAGTATAGTCTTTTGAAGTCATGATTCCAAGAGAAGACAGCGAATACTTTTTACCGTCAACTTCCACTGTGGACATCATGGCATTCTTCATCGAGTTGATAATACCATCAAGTGTCGAATCTCTTCTAAGCAGCGAATCCTTAATCTTAGTCTCCCACTTTTCAATCTGGTCATCAGACATCGACTCCTTCTGTTCGTCAGTAAGCGGATCGTAATCTCTTGCAGAAGCAGCCTTATATGACTTATTCATCTCCCCAAGGACTGAATTATATTCAGTTATAAAATCCTTGATCATGTCGTATACAGCATCGGTGTCATTTGCTACCGAGAACGTAATTCTGCTTCCATTGGTTACACCCTTAAGATCTATAGTAAGACCATTAGCTTTAACCGTTGAGCCGGAGCCCGTAAGCACTGCTCCATTAAGTATGATCTCACTGTCAGTACCTTCAACAACTGCCATATCCGCAGGAGCGTTACTATCAGCCTTGCCTGCAGTTATATTAGTCATACCGACTGCTGCAAGCGAGTCTCCCGATGGTGCGTTTCTGTAGGCATCAATCGCATTCTGAACCTGCTCATTGCTTGCATTACCGGAAGCAGATGCAATATTCTGAAGTGCTGTTACTGCTTTGTTATACTTTTCACTTCCAACCTCATTATTCTTAGCGTCAAGCATATACGCTTCAATTGTATCTTTTTCTTCCTGTGTCAGCACACTATAATCAGCTGCGACCATATCACGCAGATTATCTCTTGCGGCAATACCTTCATCCGATGTTATCGAAAGTGAAAAGTTGCTCTGTGCCCCACTTTTTGAAGAACTTGTAAATATCCTCTGCTGATTCTCATCAAACGAAGCAGATAACCCAATAGAGCTAATTGCCTTAACATAATCACCTACTGTAGTATTCTCGTCTATGGTGAATTTGCGAATCTTCCCATTATATGATACTTCTATCTCCTGGCCAACCATACCTGCACCACCGGCCAGCTCAGATATCTTCGTTGTTGAGGTAACCTTAGCATCTGACGCTCCTGATTCCAGTCTCAGCCTGCCACTTGTTACATAGTTAGATGTAGCTATATTGTTAACCTCTAATGTATAGTTACCATTAACTGCATTATTACCGGCGGTAACTGAAGCAATTGACGAATCACTGATCGAGGATTTCTTGGTATTGTACGTACCCGTAAGCCTCATCTTAGATACTTTATCTGTATACATAGAATACAGCTTCGTATTAAGGTCTTTCCACTTTTCCTTTGTCCATTCAAGCTTAGTCTTCTTGTTCTCTATCTTCGTCTTCTTCATGCTTTCAGCTTCCATAAGCTGCTTAACAATCGACTCCGTATCCATACCGGACGCAAGACCGGATAACCTTATTGACATATTAACCCCTCCTTATCTCTTCTCATCAACCATAAGCCCTGTTAATTCCCAAAGCTTCTCAAGCATCTTAAGAGATTCCTCCGGCGGTATCTCCCTCACTACTTCACCGGTCTCATCATCATACACCGTTATCGACACACGATTAACCTCATTATTATATGAGAATTCACAATGTGTCTTACTCATCATATTATTAGCACGCTTTACAGCATCTTCGACCGACTTGCTGGAAGCCTGCTGATGTTCACTCTGAGAATCCTTCGTTCCTTCTCCGTATTGAACACCTTCAGAGCCGGCCTGCGTTACATCAGCTGCAGTAACACTGTCATTAACATCCACAACCTTAGATGTATCATAGCTGACTGCCGTCTGACTGCCCACACTTCTTATTGAATTAATTGAATCAAATGCCATTACTATCCACCTCCGTGTGTATTGAAAACATAATACTATCCATTAAACTTCTTACTTAATTATATTATCGTCATGTATATCCATTTAGTTAATAGCATATTATTTAAAAAGCTGATCCAAAATATCTGATGCGGCAGCATTCTCCGCCGCTTCTTTGTTAGCCTCCTGTATCTGAAGGAATATCTCCTTACGATACACCGGTATAGACTTCGGGGCATTAATGCCAACCTTAACCTGATCTCCCTTAACCTCAAGTATAGTTACTTCAATATTATTATTAATAACAATTGTCTCATTAACCTTTCTTGCCAGGGCTAACATCAGCACTCCCCCCTTGCTTTCTTCTGCTTCTGGACGGCATCATAAACATTGTATCTTATCTCATAATCCTGATTCTCAGCAATCAGCTGTGCTCCCTTACGGGTGTCAGAGTTGATAATAACCGGAGCCTTCATATTAGCAGTAAGATCGGTAATATCAGAATTAACATTCAGCAATACAAATATCACAAGATTATCATCATTAACATCACCAAGCGGCTCAAGCCATTCAGACTCCACAATAGGATTATACTTTTCCATCACGCTAAACGGACTTATCACAGGAAACGCAAGCTCAGGCAGCTCCATACTCTGAAGCCACGAAATTGAGGTTCCCTCTTCCTTGCTTGTGTCGTAAATTATCGTAAACTTCCTGCAGTCCTCAAACCCCATAAGTCCCTGTTCAAAGGTTATAATCTTCTCTTCAGGTATATCAATCTCACCAAATAATCTAGTATTTGCTTTCATCTCATATCTCCCTTCGATAAAATGTATAATTCATTCTTATATCATAGCCTATTTTTCTATATTATACAAATATTACTATGCTCAGATAAAGTCAAGAAGCGAATTACCGAGCAGCTTTGATGTTGCTGATAATGATGCCTGATATAACAGATCTGCCTCTGTATATTTTATATAAGCCTCCCCGATATCTACATCCTCATTGGTAGAAAGGAGTTCTTCGTAAGAAACATTGAGATTATCAAGCTTTGTCTCAGTAAGCTGAAGCCTTTTATATCTTGCTCCAAGATCAGAAAGCGACGTATTAACCTCATTCTGATACTTCTTAATATCTGTAAGCCCGGCACCGAATGCTTCATGAAGTATTGTTGTCTTAAGGGCAATCTCTGTGCTGATCTCATCCTTTAATCTGTTAAGACTCTCTACAATATTATTGCCATTGGCATCAACTGCATCAATAGCCGTCTCACTTATACGCTTTTCAACAGCAGCAAGGGCATTCTTGGCAGCATCAAGGTTTTCTGATGCTGCTACTATATTATCAATTGTTCTGCCAATCCCAAGACTGATTGACTCATTTCCAAGCGTATTAACAGTAAGCATCTGGCTGAAATTAATCTGATAATTAATATTCTGCTCATCCGGGTTCTTATACTCAATTTTTGTATCAGTATGTGCATCATATACTTCGCAGTCAAAATAATGCTCCGGTCTGACATTATCAGTTGTAAAATTAGTCTTGTTGTATACGATTGTATACCCCTCAGACTTTTTAATATCCTCATACAGATTGTCCCCAAGAATCACTTCACCTGTTTCAGGTATAAAAACAGCCCCATCTGTACCAACGCCATTCTTGTCAAGATTATATGCAGTGTTCTGTGGTTCTGTAGCAACAGACATGGTCTTCGCTGTAATCTCTTTCAGATTGCCATCGGCATCAGTATACTTAATCGTCACATAATCTTTTGTACTATCAAGATTGTGCACATCATCAGTTGTATCCAGATCATTATATGATAACGTTATCTTATAGCACTGCCTCAGCTCTGCGGCCTTACCCGCATAATCCTCGGCACTCGCATTCTCCTCGTATACTGCACCACCATATACGTATTTGTCCTGGCTTACATCCGAAGGCAGTTTATTCTCAGTAATAGTATATGTCTGATTCTTCTGCGCCGTTTTAAATACCATCTCTGTATCTGTACGGTATCCTGCAAATACATACCTTCCGGCATAATCCTGGTTAAGCTGCTGCTTATATATAAATTCCTTATACTGTTTGATCGTATCAATAATCGTCTGTCTGTCATCAAGCTCATAGGAGTCCTGTGCTGCCTGAACACAGTATCCATTCATATAAGTAAGCATGTCATTAACCTGGGTAAGTGCTTCTTCAGTTATATCCATCCACGACATTGCATCCGGAATATTCTTTTTAAGATACTGCTCAAGCTCAGACATATTGGTTCTGTATTTTAATGAACGCACTGCAATAACCGGGTCATCAGAAGGCTTACTTATCTTCTTCTGCGTTGAATACTGTTCAAGATAGGTAAGATAATTATTCTTAGTCTTCTGCATATTAACAATTGAATTATTAGTCAGCATCGTACTTGTAACTCTCATATTCTTAACCTCCCATAATATACTGATCAGACTGCGGTTCCATTAATAAGCTTATCAAGCACCTGATTCATAATTGATATAACCTTATACTGCGAATTCAGCAGACTACGGAACTTAATAAGATCAGCTGCCTCTTCATCCTTGTCTACACCAGATACTGATTCACGCATTGTATCAATCGCAACAAGAATATTATCCTGGCTCTTTGATAGTGATACCGCCTGCTTACAGTCAATTCCAACTGCTGATATAAGCGTCTGGAGATATGCATCAGGAGTTCCATCCCTGAACAATGAATTATCATCCTTTATATCGATGAGCTTCTTCAGGTTCTCATTATTGCCAACGCCGCTGTTAGCTTCAACCATACACGCAATCTTACGCGGGTCATTAAGAAGCTCTTTATTAATTGAAAAATTAAGCGCTGTCATACTGTAATATGAAGTATTATACACTCCATCTGCATCAGGCTTTGCCACAGATGAAAATGACTTTGCATCCTCATCAAATATGTAATTACTTCCGGATAATTTATCAGACGAATTAAACCAGTCAATTCCACTGTTGCCATCAAGATCGTATCCTGCATTATGTATCTTATTAAACTCCATCGAAAATGTTCTGACGAATTCATTAAGCTGCGACATATAATATGGAATACCTTTATATCCTATTGACTCGCCGATATTAACAGGCTTATTCTGATCACATGCATACCTGAGTGAATCCAGCTGGCCATCCGAATATTCACCTTTCAGCACGAATTCATAAGTGTATACCCCATCAGTTTCATTAACATTAAATGACTCATATTCATAGCTTATATTTCCGATAGTTATCTTGCCGCCATAAGCCGGAATATTCAGCTTTTTAATATCATTGCAGTTGGCATCAGTAACGGAAATCTTAACATTACCGCCATTAACATCCAGAGACCCTGCTGTACCTGTAAAATTCTCTTTATTATTACCATCCCTGACCTCAATAAGTGCCTGAAGTGTACCTCCAAGGGTTTTACTCCTCATATTAAAGTTCTGTCCATTGGACCATTTTATCTTATATAATCCGTCTATATCATTCTGGTTAACACGCGTGTCCTCAGCTACACACTCTAACTTATAGCTTTCCGTTGAATCCACCAGTATGGCGCCATCTATATACACCATAAACTGGGCATTGCCTGTATCCTCCTGCGCAGGGGTCTCATTGACCGTAATGTCAGCATACTGTGATAATTCATCAAGAAGCGCATTACGTTCATCACGAAGGTCATTGGCCTGTTCACCACTTATCTCAAATGTATTGATCCTCTGTGTAAGAGATGCGAGTTCAGTTCCAAGCGCATTAATCTGCGACACCACTGTCTCAATCTGGACATTTGCCTCATCCTGGATCTCCTGAAGTGATCTGGAAAAGTCCCTGACATACTGTGCAAAGCTTTCCGAAAGAATTGCAGAATCAGTCCGCTTGGTCATGTCTGAAGGGTCTGACGTAAGATTAACCAGGCTGTTAAACAGGTCGTCAAATCCTGTCGTGATTCCTCCGGTCTTGCCATCCGCTGAATACAGATGGCTTTGTATACTGCTCAGATAGTGCTCCTTGGTATTATAATTGCCCGCAATCGCCTTGTTATATCTGTATTTGTCATCGTAATAAACGTCACGGTTCTGCGTTATCTCTTTTATCGCAACACCCGCACCGACCATTCCATATCTGCTTCCAACAGATATCGCAGGATTAGCTGCTAATCTTACATACTGTTTTGTATAACCCTCAGTTCCAATATTAGAAACATTATGCGCAGTTGTATTAAGAGATGCCTGATATGCCTGCATACCCGAGGTTCCAATATTCAACCCAAAAAATGTAGATGCCATATGTAACGTCCTCCTTATAATGTGGTAATCAATGATTCAAGCATCTCGTCAATAACAGTAATGTATCTTGAACATGCACCATACATGTGCTGAAATCTCATAAGGTCAACAAGTTCTTCATCTGCCGACACTCCTGTAAGGCTCTGTCTCTGGTCTTCGATACTGTTAACAAGTGTATTCGCCGAATCGACGCAGGTAGCAGCAACCTTGCCTGTAGTTCCAAGCTCACCTATCATTCCTGTATAAAAGTCATTAAAATTGTAGAATGTATTGGAATTAGGATTGAGTACCAATACATTATCATCCCACTTTTCAAGCATCTCCTGCAGGTGCGACGAAGCATAACCTCCTGCGAATCCTGAATTGTCATTTTCAAGAAGGGGCAGATTGGCCGTGTTGGTTACTATATCAGGATTAACCCCAATCTGTGACAGTGAATACAGGCTGTATATATCCGAAGGATCCTCTTCATTATATCTGTATACTTCTTTTACTGTTCCATCCGGAAGTGTTACATTCTCTTTGGTATATCTTTCCCGGCCTGCACGTACAAACAGCTCATTTCCCATAGTTCCATTGCAGCCGACAGGTGCATTTTCTTCATCAAGCACCTTTATTGTCCTTATATTGCCATCAGCATCAACTACCTCAATTGTAGTATTAGGACACAGCACATCATTAATCATGGTAACAACTCCATGGACAAGTGTGTCAAGCTGGGTCTCTACCTTAGTTATTGTTGCAGGCTCCTCCATCTTGTTATACCATCTGACTTCATCTTCATAATTCCTGAGCGCGATCTTATAAGCAGTCTGGTCAACATTACCAGCCTCATCTGTATAATCCGCAACATCAGGGCTTTGTGGCATATGTGAATAATTACCTTTAAATGAGCCTCTTGTTACAAGTATTCCCCTAAGCGTTCCTATGTCTGTATCCGCAGCAGCAGAAAAATCAAGGTTGTCCCTGAAAACATCCCCACCACCATTGTCGGCCCATACAGGCTTAAGCAGTGAACTGCCTTCCTCGATCTGCGCAGTTGTCATTGTATAATAATTATCTGATCCGACAAGTGGAATGCCATTGATGCTTACCGTCTCCACTCCATTAGAATACTTATCAGTATGAATAGGCACGTATTTTGCAAGCTCATCTAACAGAAGGTTCCTGGCATCATACAGATCGTTCGCCCTCTGCCCTGATGCCTCATATTCCACTACGCTGCAGTTAATCTCATAAATCGACTTCGATATCTCATTAATTCTGTCAACCGCAGATACAATCTTCTCATTCATACTGGTCTGGTACTGATCAATCTGATTATATAAGGTCTTGCATTTGGTGATAAACGCATCAGCTTCTGAAACCAGCAGCTCCCTTGAAGTAATATCATCCGGTGTCTTAGAGAGCTCCTGAAATGCACTCCATATACTCCCAAGATTCTCCGAAAATGATTCCTTATTCAGCTCCCCAAACAGTTCCTGAAGCTCACTTGCAGTCTGGGACCTCACTTCATAAAAGCTCATCCTTCCCACTTCCTCACGATACTGCGTGTCCAGGAACTGGCTCCGCCTCTGTATTATGACTGATACCTGTGTACCAAGACCAATCTGGGACAATGCATTATTCCGGTCATAATTGGTTATATATGCGCTATCTGCTATAATCACCTGCTGTCTTACATACCCTGCAGCATCTGTATTGGCCGTATTATGTGCGGCAGTATTGAGCCCAATCTGCGCTGCCTGTAATCCCGACACCCCGGTGCCGAAGCTTGTAAGAAGATTACCCATATATCACTACCTCCAAATGTTATTGTGCGGACAAAGCAGCTCATCCTGCTCCGTTTTTAAAAGCAAATTAAAGCGCACAGAGCGCATGCGTGCAGTCTGTAAACTACTGCTTCGCATCAAACATCCCTGTGCGCGAAACCGCTGCATCCATAAATGATGCATTACGATTGTAGTTATTGTTCCCCGGCGACATCCTTGTGCTCTGAAGGAAATTCATTGAAAAGTCTATCATTTCAAGAGATTCTTCAATTAACGACTTATTCTGCAGATTCAGTTCCCTGAGTCTGCCTGTTACCCCTTTAAGTTCTTCATGAACTTTTTTGAGTCTTCCCTGTTCAACCGGCTGTCTGTCCAAAAATCCAATAATCTTATCAAGATTCATCGTCTCGTTCATTCTGTTAAGTACATCTTTGATATTATATACGCATCTTCCACGCCTGTTCTCAAGCATGGTGAGCTGATCAAGAATTATCTGTTCTTCATCAGTTACCTTTGAAAGACCCTCAAGATCATTTTCAATAATTACGACCGATTTCCGTTCAGCCAGTGGTATAAGTTTGTCATACAACAGCTTCTCATCTTCAAGTGTTGTAATAAGTTCTTCGATTATACTCGCCAAACCAAACACTCCTCAACAATATCTGTTAACCAAAATACCTGTCAGTAAGTTTCTCCGCAAGTCTGTCCATTGACAAATCATATGAACCAGAATTAATTGCCGACTTAAGCTCCTCAATCCTGTCCATACGGACATCCGGAGCATCGCTTACAGCCTGCCTGGCAACCTGCAGTTCCCTGCCAAAGTTGGATAATTCAAGTGTATCTGAGCTTTTGGCAGCTGACCTTTGTGATGCGTCAGTCTTCTTAGTCTTACTCGTCTGATATAACTGGTTAACCTGCATGTAAGCATCTATTCTCATTTCTATCACCTACCTGTGAATATTCTGCATCTTCAATGTTTTCATATTGTTTATCGGACGTATTTTTAAAAACATTATAGCAAAATCAACTTTTTTAATACTTCATATCTTTAAGTATGTCGCTGAAATCAAATGTTGCAAAATAATCTTCCGGCTTTTCAGCCCTTCTGATAAGCTTTACGCTTCCATCCTCCTGTAAAAGAAGCTCTGCCGACTTAAGCTTGCCGTTATAGTTATAGCCCATTGCATAACCATGCGCCCCGGCGTCATGGATATACAGGTAATCCCCCATTTCAATCTCAGGCAGCATTCTGTCTATTGCAAACTTGTCATTGTTCTCACAGAGTGAGCCTGTAATATCATACTTGTGGTCACAAGGCTCATTTTCTTTTCCAAGCACTGTAATATGATGATATGCGCCATACATTGCAGGACGCATAAGATTGACAGCACATGCGTCAACACCGATATACTCCTTGTATATATGCTTTTCATGGATTGCTGTTGTAACAAGGGCACCATATGGGGCAAGCATAAATCTTCCAAGCTCAGTAAATATAGCAACATTTTCCATACCGGCAGGGACAAGGACTTCTTCAAATGCTTTTCTTACACCATCACCGATAACCATAATGTCATTAGGCTCTTTATCAGGTGTATACGGAATTCCAACACCTCCGGAAAGATTGATGAATGTGATATCAGCGCCTGTCTCTTCCCTGAGTTCAACTGCAAGCTCAAACAGAATTCTGGCAAGTGTCGGATAATATGTGTTATCTACCGTATTACTTGCAAGAAATGCATGGATACCAAATTTTTTAGCTCCCTTAGCCATAAGCTTCCTGTACGCATCCTTCATCTGTTCCTTAGTCATACCATACTTGGCATCACCAGGATTGTCCATAATATGGGTTCCAAGAGAGAATACCCCTCCGGGATTATATCTGCAGCATATAGTTTCAGGTATTCCTGCTGCCTCTTCAAGAAATTCTATATGTGTATAATCATCAAGATTGATATATGCACCAAGCTCCTTTGCTTTTGCAAATTCCTTTGCCGGCGTTACATTAGACGAAAACATGATATCAGTTCCCTTAAAGCCTACTGCCTCGGACAGCATAAGCTCTGTAAGCGAAGAACAGTCAACCCCACATCCTTCTTCCTGCAATATTTTCAAAATATACGGATTAGGTGTTGCCTTAACCGCAAAATATTCCCTAAATCCTTTATTCCATGAGAACGCCTCTTTTAACTTACGGGCATTTTCCCTTATCCCTTTCTCATCATAAATGTGGAAAGGTGTTGGATATGTCTTAACAATCTGGTCAATCTGTTCTTTTGTTACAAATGGTTTTTTCATGTCACATTCCTCTTTTCGTTATTGTTTAGATATATGATATACATACCGTATTATGTTGTCAAATAAATTCTCTTCTGTATTTTTCCACAATCCTCAATATATGATACGGATTAAATGACACCTCTTTGCCATCAATATCAATATATATACCCAGATGAAGATGTACCGGAAACTTACCCGTAGTTCCCTCAACCTCACTGTATCCTGTATCTCCCATTGTCCCAAGCACTGTACCTGCAGTGACTTCTGTGCCTTCCTCAATTCCTTCCGCAAATTCATTCAGGTGCGCATAATAGTAATATGCGCCCGAAGGGCTTCTTACCCCAATCCTGTATCCGCCAAGTTTAAGCCATCCGGCTTTTTCTACAACACCATCAGTCATGCTTACAACCGGAAAATACCCCCTGACATTATTACCGGCCATTATATCGGTTCCTTCATGTGACCGTTTACCACCGTAGTTTCTCTGGTCTCCCCATGAGTTTTCATAAGATACAGACACTCCATTTTTTATATCATACGGTACAGGGAAAAAACGTATATCACCCAGTATTATAGAATATATATCAATGCAGTCACAAAGCCTGACATCCTGCATTACATTCTTGTATAACACCGGCATATCATCCGCAGGATATAGGTTCTTACATGCAATCTTTTCAATAATATTTTTCTTCACCCCAACAATATATCTGACTCCATCCTGTGTGTCCTCCCCAAAAACGTTTTGTTCCGATTCATTAATCTGTATTTTTCTTATACTGGTCATATAAAGCTCATCATTATTATATTCCATTGATACAAGCCTCATATTAATAATACCCGTAGCAATAATTACCAAAGCCGAAAATATAACCGTTAAAAGGCTAACAGTACCTGTACGCATATAAATCCCCTGACATAGATTTCAATATATTATATTCAATATCACAACGAATATTAAAAAAGGAAAGTATTGAAAACACTATATTTTCAATACTTTCCTTTATTGTCATCATATCATTTTATTATTTTGCATAGTCTGTCACCCGCGACTCGCGAATGATATTAACCTTAATCTGACCCGGATACTGGAGTTCATTTTCAATCTGCTTAGCCATATCATGTGCTAACAGTACCATATCATCATCATTAATCTGTTCAGGTACAACCATGACTCTTATCTCACGGCCTGCCTGTATTGCAAATGACTTATCAACACCCTTAAAGCTGTTAGATATATCCTCAAGTTGCTTAAGCCGTGTTGTGTATGTTTCCAGTGTCTCTCTTCTAGCACCCGGTCTTGCAGCTGAAATCGCATCAGCAGCCTGGACAATACATGCAATAAGGCTTTCCGGTTCAACATCACCATGATGTGCCTCTACTGCGTTAATAACAAGAGCCGACTCTTTGTACTTCCTGCAAAGCTCGACACCAAGCTGAATATGTGAGCCCTCCATATCGTGGTCAACCGACTTGCCAATATCATGCAGCAAACCAGCTCTCTTTGCCATACGGACGTCGGCACCGATCTCCCCTGCCAGCAGTCCCGACAAATGGGCAACCTCGATCGAATGTTTAAGTGCATTCTGTCCAAAGCTCGTTCTGAAACGCATCCTGCCGAGCAGCTTAATAAGCTCCGGATGAATACCATGTACACCTACTTCAAGAGTAGCATTCTCGCCCTCTTCTTTAATAAGGTTCTCAACTTCCTTCTTAGCCTTTTCGACCATTTCCTCAATTCTTGCCGGATGGATACGTCCATCTACAATAAGTTTTTCGAGTGCTATCCTCGCAATTTCTCTTCGGATTGGATCAAATCCTGACAAAACAACAGCTTCAGGTGTATCATCAATAATAAGCTCAACACCTGTCATAGTTTCAAGCGCACGGATATTACGTCCCTCTCTACCAATTATCCTACCCTTCATCTCGTCATTTGGCAACTGAACAACTGATATTGTAGTCTCGGCTACATGATCTGCCGCACACTTCTGAATAGCATTAACAACATAATCCTTAGCACGCTTCGATGATTCCTCTTTAATTCTTCGGTCCATCTCTTTAATCATAACAGCTGTCTCATGTTTAACATCTTCTTCCACACTCTTAAGCAATACTTCCTTTGCCTGTTCAGATGTAAGACCTGAAATCTTCTCCAACTCACGAAGATGACTTTCGCGAATCTCTTCCGTCTCTTTCCTGAGTCTGTCAAGCTCTGCATCCTTTGCCACAAGCTTGGCTTCCTTCTTCTCCAGAGACTCTACTTTACGATCAACGGCTTCTTCTTTTGACAAAACACGTTTCTCGTACTTCTGAAGTTCTGCTTTCTGCTCTTTTATCTCTTTATCAAACTCATTCTTACGTTTGAGAGCCTCTTCTTTTGCTTCAAGCAGTGCTTCTCTCTTCTTAGTTTCTGCCGTCTTCAATGCATCATCTATAATCTCTCTTGCCCTGTCTTCTGCATTACCAATCTTAGCGTTGGTCATCTTATTATTATAAGATATTGCAAACTTCCAAACCACAAGAGCATCAATAATTAATAATACAATGCCTATAACTATGGCCGCAACTAATAATCCCGGATTCACACGAGCACCTCCTTTATTTAATTATCATTGTACAAAAAAATAATACAACATATAGATTTTATACTTTTTCTACTGTTATGTCAAGAAAAACAGCTTCTGATATCATCGGCAGTAAACCCCTGGCGATACAATGCAGCCGCAATCTTTTCCATATCTGTGCGTCCAATATCATCCTCTTCTGAAAGTCCCCTGCGTACAAGCTGCTTTTTATATGCTTTCATGACAGCAGCATTACTGTCACATTCATCTATGTATTCTGAAATCACTTCTTCACTTATCCCTTTGCCTGTCAGCTCCATTCTTATACGCTTCTTACTGCGTTTTGATGAATAGCACGTAACATAATATTCAGTATATCTCCTGTCATTAATAAAGTTATCGTCAATCAGCCTGCAGACAACAGACTCTATTACTTCTTCCTGAAATCCCCTGTCAGAAAGCTTTTTTCTCAATTCGCATTCTGTCCTGTCATGATGGCTTACAAGTCTGAGTGCAGCAGATAACGCCTGCTTATACTCTTCATCCATGTATATGCTCTCCTCCAATATATAATCAATATATCATCTATATCAAAATGCATGGTTTTATAACTCCGGTCCTCTTTTGGTTCTGTATAAATCATAAGGTGTAAAGTCCCTGCAAATCTACAGAACCTTACACCCCGATCAGCAATAGCTGCCTGTTATTCATAAAGCTTAGCATTATCCGGCTAAATACCGTCAAACCTGTCTATTCCTCATTACCAGCGGCAGGCGCAGCCACATTATTCTCCGGTTCTTCTGTATCAAACTTATACAACTCCCTGACCTTCTCTTCTACTTCGGACTTAATATCCGGATGTGTGGTAAGGAATGTCTTGGCATTCTCCCTTCCCTGACCAATCTTCTCTCCATTATATGCAAACCATGCCCCACTTTTATCTATTACATTCTTCTTCACAGCAAGATCAAGGATATCACCCTCCTGTGAAATTCCCTTTCCAAACATAATATCAAATTCAGCCTCCTGAAATGGTGGCGCAACCTTATTCTTAACAACCTTAACCCTTGTGCGGTTACCAATAAATTCTCCATTCTGCTTCAGTGTCTCAATCCTTCTTACATCCATTCTGATTGATGAATAGAACTTAAGTGCCCTTCCACCGGTTGTTGTCTCAGGATTGCCAAACATTACACCAACCTTTTCACGAAGCTGATTAATAAATATAACTATGCATCCCGACTTGCTTACAACAGGAGTAAGCTTGCGGAGAGCCTGTGACATAAGCCTTGCCTGGAGTCCGACATGTGAATCCCCCATCTCACCATCTATCTCCGCTCTTGGAACAAGCGCAGCAACAGAGTCAACAATTATTACATCAAGCGCGCCTGAACGAACCATAGTCTCAGTTATCTCAAGTGCCTGCTCTCCATTGTCCGGCTGTGAAATATACAGATCATCAATATCAACTCCAATATTCTTCGCATAAACCGGATCAAGCGCATGCTCTGCATCAATAAATCCTGCAATGCCTCCACGCTGCTGGACTGCAGCAACAATATGTAATGCCACTGTGGTCTTACCACTTGATTCAGGTCCGTATATCTCAATTACCCTTCCTCTTGGAACCCCACCAACACCTAATGCTATATCAAGACTGAGAGAACCTGTAGGAATTGCCTCAACATTAAGAGCAGCATTCTTGTCACCAAGCTTCATAACCGTTCCCTTACCATACTGCTTCTCAATCTGTGAAAGTGCTGACTCCAATGCCTTAAGTTTATTACTGTCTGCCATAAATTATTATCCTTTCTCATATATAAATTAAGTTTAATCTCATCCTCGTACAGTTATATTACAACACGAACATATGTTTGTCAAGTGCAATTATTGTACAAATTATTCACCTGTATATCATGATGTTGTCAGTATAACACATTTATCCCATTTCGTATATGAGCGTATTACACAATTTTCATTCCGTATTTTTGTGCATATTATCTTAAACGGTCAGTTTCAAAACGTGCCCTTGTCTCTAGGTATTGTGCAATCTGCATAAATATCTCGTCATCATCCCCGGCATCTGCCGGTATATCCAGTGATACGGCAAGATTGCCAAGCATTCTGTGGTCTATATCATCACGATATCTGCGGATAAGTTCAAGCTTATCTTTAGAGCGGTCACAATCAAGAATCCTGAATAATAATTCATTACCACTCATTCCATCTTCTTTATCCTTGCCGCCATTACCGTCCTTTGATCCTGTCTCTGTTATTTTTATATCATCCTGTGTACTGTTTTTTTGCTGTCCGTCCACAGGCACAAAACGTTTTTCACCATTTCCATTATCACCCATAAACATCCCAAGCGGCCTGGCATAACAGTTGTAATCACCATAAAGTGCCTGATATATCACAAGCTGTTCACCGGTCTCTGAATGTTCTGCTATAGTAACAATCTGATATAAACCTCCCTTAAAATGCCTGTACCGCTCTCCTGTAACCGGAATATGTCCACACTTATCCATATAATCATGCCTCCTGAACAACCGGATGGGTCTGCCTGCCCCTGCCCGGCTCTACACTCTGTTATTATTATATGATTATAGAACATTTGGTTTTGATATACAATATTTAAGTGATGAACCCATATTGTATGGAGCATAAATCCATATGCGCTGCCAGCTGGATAGAAACATAACCGAAGAAACCACTAATTATATTAAAAAAACTGCCATTTTGTCCACCATACCAAAGTAAGGTAGACAAAATGGCAGTGCCTGCGCTTTTTATAATGATAAAGACCGTGATAAGCTCCTGTATTAATACTTATCTTCCGCAGCAGAACTTATACTTCTTGCCACTGCCGCAAGGACATGGCTCGTTACGTCCAATCTTTCTCTCCTTAACTACCGTGCCAGACTTTTTCTGTTCTTTGTAGAGCTCAGCACGTCGCTCTTCTGTAAGGATTGCATCCCATTCAGGTAATGTGTAAAGCCATTCTGCCTTACAGTCAACCATATTGTAGTACAGCTTTTCAGGGTCAAATCCAAGGTTAACCTCTGTTGCAGCAACCATCTCTTCAATTGGGTTAGGCTCCTTAAGGCTGTCATTAATACCATCAAGGAATCCAACCATATGCATGAGGTCAAGGCCATACTTTTCAGCAAGTCCTTCCACTGTTCCTGTAACAACATCTGTTGGCGCTGCCAAAAGCTGCTTATATATTCCCTGCTCAAGCTCAAAATAATTCTGCCAGAACTGTTCTCCTTTTTTTCCCTGCATCTCTTCTCCGTATGCAAGCTTTCTCCACTGCATTAATAAACTATCGCTCATTTTTCTAACTCCTTATACATTATCCTCGTTGTGTTTTTACAACATTATAAAGAATATCATTAATCGCAAAATAAGACAAGCCCTTTCTGTTGTAAATTTGCTTCTGCCCTAGGGATGTCCGTTCCATATATTCTTCCCATATTTGAAAAATATACCTTATAACAGCATACTTCTTTCATATGAGTAGCCCCTGTCACTTCTGATATTGACAGGTTCACACTCAAAATATACAACAGCAAATTCTTTAAGCTCTATGCGGATCTCAATACTTCCGTCATGCACTTCTATGATATCAGATGTCACCAGAGGGGCTGCTGCCTCTTTAAGCAGCTTAAGCTGCTGCTCCGAGAGTGATGACGGCTCCCCGAGGTCATGCCATACCTTAAGCGGATTGCAGACCTCCTCATCTACTGCCTTATATATAACGCAGTATTTATCTGAGGCAGGTTCATCAAGCTTTATGGAGCACTTATAGTCAATCACCCTGCCTGTACGTTTTGTACAGTGGTTCCATGCAACTCCCCTGAGCTTTCCATCCGGTGTCTTAACGATAACCGAATCATCACTCCTATGTATACACTGACCTTTAAGCTTTTTGAAGAAGGCAAATGACCAGAATGTAGGCTTTGGGATTACGCCGTTAGCAACCAGCCCGAATCCTCCATGGAATGGTGTATAAGGAACACCCTCCTCTTCAAATACATCACCAAATGTCCAATATGAATATGAGGCATTGTCATCTCCGAGCCATGACAACTGATGTGCAATAAATGCAGCGTTAATATTAGTGTCGTGTATCGGATTATTAGGGCAGTATGAAGTATTGTATTCAGTAATATGTATCTCTTTTCCGGTGAACTCCCCATAACTGTCTACTATCTCTCTTGTTGTGTGGAGATTACCTATTCCGTACCCCGGGTCAGTAAGCTGCTGATAAACATAATGTCCATCCCTGTCAGGCACTTCCGTAGTATAATGGTGACGTGTGATAAAATCAGGATTGATACTATTATCCCTGCAAAATGCCATAAACTTATCTATCCACTCTTCATCATTAACACCGCATATCGCCGGACCTCCTACCCTGATCTCCGGGTCAAGCATCTTAATTGCAGCAAAAGTCTCCGCAAATAACATAAAATACTCTTCCATATCGGCATCCTTCCAGAATCCAGGAAGATTAGGCTCATTCCATACTTCAACAGGCCACGTCAGCACCTCTTCTCTTCCATATCTTTCCATAAGGTGGCTGAGTGTTGCAACTACAAGGTCACACCATGCCCCATAGGACTTTGGGGGTGTAGTCTGACCTTTCCAGTAAAATACTGTCTGGTCACCGGAAGCAAGCTTTTCAGGCATAAATCCGAGTTCAATAAATGGCTTGATATGTACTGACCTGTACATATCCATTATTCTGTCAAGATACGTAAAATTATACTCAGCCACAATCTCTCCGGATTCATTTTCATATTCCTGATATATAGCCATGTCATCCGTAAACAGACCATGCCCCCTGATATAATCAAAGCCGATATTATCCTGCACATACTTAAGCTGGTCATAATATTCCTTATGGAGTGCCAGCCCTGCACGTCCTGTTCCAACACAATAATCGACTTTGTTATTAAATGCAACATTATCATTCACACTGACATCATAGTTCATTTTTTTTATACTTCCCATATCATTTATCTCTCCTTTTTTGATCAACGGCATATCAGATATACATACTTCTTATTGAATCAAGCTCCCTGCAAAGCTTCTCTGCAACATCATCCGGCCCAATGACACGCACCCCTGTTCCAAGTGCCAGAAGCCAGCCAAAGAACTGATTGCTTACCGCAACATTTACATTAATAATAAAATGACTTTCATCACTTTTACGTATTGCAATATCTTTCCCAAATCTGTCAATTACAACACCTACATATCTGTTGTCAAATTCCAGCTTAACATAACGTTCATCACCATCAAACATTGAAAAACGTTTGTCAGAATAAGAGGCTATGTCAGTACGTTCAAAAATACTGCGCCCCTCCCTCTTATCTTCCGTAAGTCTTATCTTAAGCATCTTATCCACACGGTAATGCTTGACAATCCCTTCTTTTGAGTCATATCCGACAAGATAGTAATACTCATTATCAAGCAAAAGCGCCCATGGGGACACTATATAATCATCACCATCATGCCTTAGCACCATTTCCTTATTAACATTCCAATTGTAATACTTGAATGCTATCCGTACGTTATTGCCAATTGCCTCATGAATCACATCAACATTGTAGTATATGCTTTCATTCATAGCCCTCGTCCGCCCCTGGACATATACCTGTCTGTGGAGCTTTCCGGCCTCCTGCCTGCTTGTAAGCCCTTCAAGCTTCTTAATCAGGCTTCTTGCTTTTCTCTCTGTAAGAAACCTCGCCGCCTGGACTGAATCAACAAGAAGCTTAAGCTCTGCAAGTTCAAAATCACGTGTGCCTATATAATAAACATATCTATTCCCATATTTTTCCTTGATTATATCCAGACCATATGACCGCAATGCCTCAAAATCTGAATATATGCTTTTTCTCTCGGCATCTATATCATAACATGCAAGTCCATCTATCAGCTCAGACATGGTAATCCCATGTCTGTCATCAGTATTTTCAAGTAGTATCTTCATAATATACAGAAGCTTCAGCTTCTGATTCTCACTTTTTGGCATATAAGCCGCCACCCCCTTCAGGCTGTTGCTGCCCACAGCTGCTCCCCATACGCTTCATACTCTTATATGCAGGTAAAATGCACATCCCCCGCAATCAATGAACACATGCACACAATAGTGTTCAATCGATCAGATCATTCTGAAACCTTGACAGATGCTCATATGGAAGGATAAGCCTGCCCCTGAACAGTCCACATGCATCATTTATCATTGAATTGTCTGCCGCCGCAAACATGTTAACATCAAGCTCATTAAGCTTTAACTGCTGCAGCTTCATAACCCTCTCATAAGCTTCATCAAAATATACACATCTGCCTGCCGGTATCTCATCACGCCTTGCCCTCTCCTCACGCTGCCTGCTCTCATATCCCATATGGTTAGCCGGTCCTATCTCAGCATAACTGTCCATGTCATATGTACGCAGCTGGACCTCAACATAACATCTTGATATATTATCAAACAAAGTTATATGAAGCGACTGATATCCTGATGAACTGATATCAGCGATATAATCCTTATAATATGGTCTTGCAGCATCGTTAAGCATAGACCTGCAACTGTTGTGTGACACAAAGCCGCCAAATCTGCTTCTGACAATCTGCGCATCAAAGCCACGCTCCTGAAGGAACGAAGGAAGCTTATTGGCAATATCATACAGATATCTCAGCTCTTTTACTTTACGGTCTGCCTCATCCCCTGCGTGGCACTTAGGCAATGAAATAATTATGCGGTACGCAATGAGATCCTTAAGGGCAGACAACCTTTCCTCTATCTGTTCCGCAGTCGGATATCCACCATACACCTTACGGTAATCATAGATATATGATACAATCTGCCCGTTAAACTTAGATTCTGCCCTTATCACCGACTTGATACGTCCCTTGAATGTAAATGCCAGATCCGGATACGCACAGGTCATATACTTATAAAATTCACGCATACGCTGTGACTGTGATGTAAGGAAATCATTGTGTTCAAGAAGCTCCGTCAGCTGCTTCAGGAAATCACAGTGTGCCATATCTATGCGGTTGCCCGCCACATTGGCATAAGCTCTCAGATCATCAGTATAATTATGAAGTATCTTAATAACCGTATCACCATTATAAAGATAATCATTCAATGTAATCATATCTCTGCACCCCTATGTTTTTGCTTACTTTTTATGATACCTAAAAGCAATTATATATGTCAATAAAAAACGAAAACTTATGGCTAATGGTACATACATATGATATTATGTAAGAGTAAAAAGGAGCGTGTCATTATGAAGAACAATAACAAGGATTATATTGCAATACCGGCTCTTCTGAAGATAGAGGATGGAGCCCTTGCTGACATAGGTAAGTATCTTAAAGACAGCAGCATAAATAAAGTGGTCATTTTCTTCGGTAACGGATTAATTGAAATGTTCGGAAATACAGTAATGGAATCCCTGCAAAAGGCAGGTATAGAAGTCCTTAGCTATAAGGAGCTGGATTCCGTATGCCTTGAGGATATTACAGGCCTTGCTTTCAGCCTTCCGTCAAAAACACAGGCTGTAATCGGCCTTGGCGGCGGAAAAGTTATTGACGCTGCAAAGTACAGCGGTTTTTTACGAAAGCTTCCATTTATTAGTGTACCGACTTCTGCATCAAGTGACGGATTCTCAAGCTCAAGTGCTTCACTGATCATTGATAACCGCAGACATTCTGTCCCTGCACGTATGGCATATGGCATAATCGTCGATACCGGCGTGATAAAAAGTGCACCCAGACGTTTCCTATACTCCGGCATAGGGGATATGATCTCAAAGGTAACGGCACTATATGACTGGCAGCTTGAAGAAGATGCCGGAGTTACCGAGGTTAATGATTTTGCAATGATGGTTGCAAAAAAAGCTGTCACAAGCTTTGTACACACATCTTATACGGACATAACGGATGATACATTTTTAAAGGAATTACTTGATTCACTTGCAATGAGCGGAATTGCAAATGAGATAGCAGGTAACAGTGCCCCGACAAGCGGCAGCGAGCATCTGATATCACATGCATTAGATAAGTTAACGGAGACACCTAACCTGCATGGAATTCAGGTTGGTATTGCGACATATCTTATGAGCCTTGTGCAGGATAACAATACTGAATGTGTGCGCAGTATTCTTACAGACACCGGATTTTTTGAGTATGTCGGTACACTTAAGCCTGATATCAGCGAATATGAAAAAGCAATTGACCTTGCGCCTTCTATCAAGCCCTTCCGCCACACCTGCCTGCACATAGAAGCAAACAGGGAAAAGGCAAAAAGACTGCTCAGGGAAGATGCCATATTACAGGGAATCTTCCTGCCGGGTACACACTAACGTCCATTAACCACCTGCCATGCAGCAATAAGCTTTTCAAGTGACCACGCCGCATTGGCAGGGCTAGTTGACGGAAGAATTGTGATATCCATTCCGGTAAGCTTCTGCTGGTACTTCTTATACAAAGCACCGGCCTTATTACCGTTGGCATATATTCTTTTTATTCCGGTGTTATGCATCAGACTGCCAAGGTCAGTAGCGATAACGTTTTTTATGCTGCTGTCGCTTGAGCCATGTATGTCGCATTCGCGTATTACATCCCATATTGCGACATGGTTCTTAAGCAGCATTTTTCTCTTATCATATATGCTTTGCGGCTCCGCTTCCCCATAGATGCCAGATATAACCTTCCAAAACCGGTTCTGCTTATGTCCATAATAAAAGTTATTCTCCCTTGATTTTACCGAAGGAAGTGAACCAAGGATAAGTATCTCTGAATCCCTGTCGCAGACCGGTTCAAACGGATGCTTTACATGTGTATACTCCATATTAATCCCCCATTATTCATGCAGACTGCCATATGCATATCCGTCTTCTATAATATTGTTAGCTTCCCCATCAAGCTCATTTGCAACCTCTGCGGGAGTCTTCTCTCCTGTGATCAGCTTCTGAATATGCTTATATAAAATATTTCTCACACCAAGCCAGTTAGGATTGCCACCGGTAAAGTCAACTCCCTTATCAGCATTAGCAGTATACTTTGCCATAGGTTTAAGATAATCTGCATATTTTTCTGCTATTTTACTGCTGCATGGTATCGCTTCCGTGGAATAATCCAGAAAGTCCGATTCATAAATATACCTGACGAAGCTTTTCGCAGCCTTAAGCTTCCGTACATCACCATTATCAAACACTTCAAAGCCTGTCAGGAAATTAGTATTACAGCCTCCGTTAACAGTTGGGAAATTAACAAGCCCATAATCCTCCATATTATCCTCTATTGCAGCATTACAGATATAGAAGCCAAGCTGCCCTGCCATAAACATATCATAACATGCAAGCAGTTCAATCCCGGCTGCATTCTCCGGCATATATCTCTTATCCATGCAATCCTTTATCCACTTAAGTCCTGCAATACCTTCCGGTGTTTCAAGCTCAAATCTGTTATTACCATCAAAAAAGCTGCTTCCCTGTGAACGGATATAACAGGTAATATGTGTGTCCCCCTGGTTATTGGCAGCGTACATCATAAGCGGGTATGATGTTTCCGGCATAACCTTACGCTCTGCATCAAGAATCTTCTCCCATTCATCCATGCTCCATGTCTGGACTTTTGTTCCATCAGATACGTACTCTTCCATGCCGGCCCTCCTCAGCCATTCATTATTGCAGGCAAGTACGTTTTGTCTGTAAAGATATGGCAGCATATATGTTCTGCCATTCAGGCGGCTCTGATTCCAGAATGTCTCATCAATATCATTACGGATGTCATCTGATATAATATCATCTAATGGCACCACTTTTCCACTAAATACATGCGCTTCCATTGTAAAGTAATCATTGAATAAAACATCTGCTGCGTCGTCAGTATCGAAGTATCCTTCAATCATGGCATTTTCTTCTGTATTCTCATATTCTACAACCTTTACGGTAACATCTGCATCAGTATAACGCTCCGCAAATGCTTCCCCGGCTCTTTTCAGAAAGTCACCTGAGCTTTTGACATCAGCATCTATACCATTTTCAGAAAATGACATAATTGGCGTTTTAAGAACAAGTGTGACATCACTTTTGCTGTACATTTTACAGCTGCACATCGCTGTGACGCACATAAATATAAAGGCAGACACCGTAAGCTTTTTATGTATTGTCATTATTTATCACTCTCCTCACATAAACCATTTTGTAACGTTTTAAGCAGCATTTTCATATTGATAGGCTTCGTCATATACCCATTCATCCCGGCTGCAAGTATTTTTTCCCGTTCATCCTCAAAGGCATTGGCTGTTAATGCATATATCGTTACATTTGCAATCTCCTTATCCTCATACTTACGTATTTTTTCTGTTGTATCATATCCGTTCATTCCCGGCATCTGGATATCCATAAGTACAAGGTCATAGCAGCCCCCACCCTGTCTGAACAGCATATCACATGCTTCTTCCCCATTTGATGCAATATCAACATTAAATCCGCTCTCCTCAAGAACAATACGCGCGATTTCCTGATTCAGCTTTTTATCATCTACAAGAAGTATCCTCTTACCTGTAAATCTTGAAAAGTCAATATTATTCTTATCCGATGCCGGTTCTTCTATATATTCACTTTCATTGCATACTTTAAATGGGAGCCTTATTATCATTTCAGTGCCTATACCCTTTCTGCTATGGCATTCAATAGTTCCTTTCATAATGTCAACAAGACTTTTTGTAATGGCCATTCCAAGACCGGTTCCCTGAATGGCGTCAACAGCAGTCTCTTCTCTCGCAAATGGTTCAAAAACTATCGCCGCAAACTCCTCATCCATTCCCATTCCATTATCCTTTATTCTGAATTCGTATATACTCACATTGTTATCATTTATGTCACCCTGCGTCACGCTGAAGGATATCTCGCCATTTTTCTGCGTGTATTTTACTGAATTGGAGATAATGTTAATAAGAATCTGGCTAAGCCTTAACTCATCACATTCAACAACATTATCCCTAATTCCTGCACAGTCCCATATCAGACTCTGCCCTCTTTCCTGCATCTGTAATTGGAACAGGCTTTTAATCTTATCAAGGACACATGTCAGCTTTTCTACCTTAATATTCATACTCAATCTGCCACTTTCAATTCTGCTCATATCAAGGATATCATTAATCAGGCTCAAAAGATGTTCTGTAGATTCACTTATTTTAGAGAGATAGTTTTCTACAAGGGCTTTATCATCTATATGTTCTATAGCAAGCTCCGTGAAGCCGGAAATCGCATTCATCGGGGTTCTGATATCATGGGACATGCTTCTGAGGAAAACTGTTTTTGCCTTATTAGCCTGTTCTGCGATACTAAGGGCATTTTGAAGTATCCTGTTCGTCTTTTCTGTCTCTCTCTGGCGGAATATCCTGAAGCTCTTTTCACGCCAGGCACATACCATAACTACTGCAACTATAAAAATAAACATTATCCATATTACTGCAAGAAGTCTGTACGTCATCCTGGAAAACACACTCAGGGGAACTATGGCAATATAATACCAGTCCACATCATCAAGCTTTGTTATATTGACAATGTGGTCGATTCCATTATACCTTGCAAATATCGTTACCGTCTGTCTATAGGTGCTGTTACTGTCATTGTTAAGGTCATGTATTATCTTTTCTTTCGTAAGACCACCTTCGATCTCATCATTTTTAATATTATCGAAAAAATTATCATGGGCAATATCATTATCCATCCGATCCTCCCAGATAACATATACGCCGTTTTTATCAACTACATTGGCAGTACCCCTTCCCCCAAAAATATGCATATCAAGCGCCGAATCAAATTCAGATATACGTGCTTTTCTGATAACGTATTCAAACTGATGACCTGCTGCTGCAATATCAATCTTCTTACCGATAAGAAGATATTCACGGTTTTTTTCTATTGCCATATCATTCACATAATCATAAGCAAATACAAATGTTCCGTTATAACACTTTAAAAGCTTATAAAGATTATCCTGCCTGTTGATCACACCATTGTTCTGGTAAAACATGCCATATTCATCTACAACCGCAACAATACTGCCTCCTTTATTCAGGCTCAGTGCCTGAAGCGACTTTATGACACCATTGTCACTTTCAACATCCATGCACTCTATTGTATCGCACATAACCTCCATATAATTCCACTCATCTGATATGGCATTGGAAAGATGATCCACCTCACGCCCTGATAACTCTTTTATTATATCGATATTCATATCACGTATAATCATATTTACAATATAATAGCTCACAAGAATGAATATTGTCGTGCATATCATAAGACTCATCACTGTTAACTTTTCTCTGACCCTGGATTGTTTTACATTGTCATTTGTTTTGTATCTCAGCATTCCATTGCTCCCTTTAATTACTATTATTTTTGTATGACCAGTTATTTACATTTTATCACAATACGTTACATATGTCGAATGTTTTTCCGTATTTATCCATAAAATTTTAATAAAAAAAACAG
>CAKSBI010000014.1 GCA_934437985.1 uncultured Lachnospiraceae bacterium | reverse complement strand
AAGCCTACTGTAAAGCCAAGCGCAGAGCCGACAACAGAACCTGTTACAGAGCCTACTGTAAAACCAAGCACAGAGCCGACGGCAGAACCTGTTACAGAGCCTACTGTAAAACCAAGCACAGAGCCAACGGCAGAACCTGTTACAAAGCCTACTGTAAAGCCAAGCGCAGAGCCGACAACAGAACCTGTTACAGAGCCTACTGTAAAACCAAGCACAGAGCCAACGGCAGAACCTGTTACAGAGCCTACAGTAAAACCGACCGCAGAGCCGACGGCAATACCTGTTATTGAGAAAGCGGGTAAGATTACTCTTACGGAATCACAATGGTGGGAGTCGTTATTATCATTTATTACATTTGGATTGTATGAAAAAACACAAAATACATTTACAATTGAAAGCTATATTGATGACAGTGATATATATTATTATGTTGTTAACGATGGAAAGAGCACTGCATTATCAGTTGATGAACTTAATGCATTACCGGCAGGTACATGGAAAAGATATACAGATGAGGTTACTTTAAAAGATGAATATAACGTTGTATATGCCAAGATATTTGATATTGTAACACAGACTGCATATTATATATCAACAGATGGTATAAGATTTGAACCTGATGATACGCAGGCACCGGAATATACTGCGACCCCTGTACCGGAGATTACTTATAAGCTTAAATTAGATAGTACAGTTTCCGGTGCAGAATCCACAACACTTAACGATGATGGTTCAGTGACATACAAAAATGTTGAATATGTACTTATACCACTGCCAAAAAGCTACCCTGCAGGAGAAAAGTTAAATGTAAAGGTATACGGAAGTGCAGAGGGCTCCACACCACGTTTATGGATTTCTGAAGGGGCATGGACTTCATGTTCCAATCAGGTTTCACCATATACCTTTGGACAGAATGAAATACTGACCACAGAAAAAGACAATGGTAATTATCTGCAGGTTAAAGCTGCGTCATCCGGTGCAAAATTTACAACCCTGACGATATCAGCAGTATATATATCAAAGGGAACAATTAATGAGGACTCATCATATATACCTGGTACAGAGCCGACTGCCACGCCCCTGCCCGGACCGACACAGACACCGGCTAAGCTTGTAACAGCCGATGATGCCTATGTTGAAGAAAATATTCCATCTGATTATAAAGATACTGTGGCGGATGTGGAATATGGCCGGTTTATTTTGAATGATACATATTATTCCAATATACCCAAGTCAAACAGAAGTCTTAATATTGCACTTCCTGCCAATTATGATAAAGATAAAAAATATCCTGTAGTATATGTACTTCATGGAATAGGCTGTAATAAAGATATGTTTGGAACAAGTATGGATACAAGTTCAATTGCAAAGATTGCAGCTAATCTCAGGGCACAGGACAAGGCAAAGGATATGATTATAGTTTTTGCAAACGTGCGTGTATCTGATACTGCTGAAGATAATATGCATTCTGATGAAAACTATAAATACTATGATGCTGTCAGGGAAGATATCATTGATAACATTATGCCGCATATGTCAGAAAAGTACAATGCAGCAACAGGAAGGGAAAATACTGCTGTATGCGGATGGTCAATGGGAGGAAGGGAAGCACTTTACATCGGTCTTTCAAAGCCTGAGATATTTGGCTACTGCGCAGGCTTCTGCCCGGCATATGGATTGCTTCCATACACTAATGATGATGTCGGACAGTCAGAGGACGGATTACTGACTGCAGGTGATGGTTCAGCGGATATTATTACTTTACCTGATGAGTATATTAATAATACTTATGTGCAGGTATCACATGGAATATATGATTCTGTAGTGCATGATGAACCGAAGAGATATCACAATGCACTTACAGCAGGCAATGTACCACATGTGTATACAGAGTATCCTTCAGGACATTCTGATGGGGTATATGATCCGGGATTTTATGTATTTGCTTCCAATATATTTAAGACTACAGAGCCTGAAGAATCATGGACAACAACATGGGGAACTGCTGAAGAGCCTGTTGAAAACCAGACCGGAGTGAAGGACTTTATACCACTTAACGGAACATCAGTACGCCAGATTATCAAAGTAACAACATCAGGCAGTAAGTTCAGGCTGAGATTGTCCAACCAGTACGGCAGCAAACCTGTGCAGATTGAGTCAATGCATATTGCAAAACAGGGAGCTGATGCAGACAAATCAGATATAGATATTTCAACAGATACAGTTGTTACATATAATAGAAATGAATCGTTTGAAATTCCGGCAGGGAAAGTAATTGTAACTGATGCAATTGACTTTACTGTTAATGCACTTGAAAATATTGCTGTAACATCATTCTTTGGTGACCGGGTCCCGTCTGCAGGTGTAACCGGACACAGAGGTGCAAGGGCAACAACTTACCAGGTAACAGGCAATCAGGTATCTGCAGAATCGTTTGATAGTCTCAGTGGCTATAAGACATGTACAGGATGGTTTTTCCTTGCAGATGCGTCAGTCTGGATGAAAGACGGTAAGGCCGTTGTATGCTTTGGGGATTCGATAACAGACGGTTATGGAACAGATGCCGCTTACCTTGGCAAAAAACCTGACAGCTACACACGCTGGGGAGATTACTTTGCCAGAAGGCTTCAGGCAAATGAATCAACAAAAAATGTATCGGTGATCAACGAGGGTATTGGCGGCAACTCAATATTTGGAGGGCTTGGACCGGCAGGAAGAACAAGATTTGAGAGAGATATAGCAGAGCATGACAATGTAAAATATTGTATTCTTCTCTTCGGTGTTAATGACATGAACCAGCTTTCTGATACAAGTATGTGGGATAAAATGAAGCCTGAATACGAAAAAATGATTGCTACATGCCATAATTATGGTGTAAAGGTATACGCAGCACCTATTTTACCATTTGGTACCAGCAGTTATTACAGCGAAGGTTCAGAAGCTGTCCGTACATTAATTAACAGCTGGTTCCGTTCAGAAGAGTCAGGTGTAGATGGAATCATTGACTTTGAAAGTGCAGTTGCTGACCCTGATAATCCAAAAAATATACTTAAAAAGTATACACATGATGATGGACTTCATCCATATGATGGTTATGAAGCCATGGCTGATGCAATAGACCTTAAGATGTTTGAGGATGGTTATGATGGCGGCAGCGGTGATGCTCCTTCGGCAACACAGACACCGTCACCTGCCGTAACAGCAGAACCTTCTGGTACGACAGAGCCGGCAGTTACACAGGCTCCGGCTGCAACTGCAACACCGGTGGCTGCCCAGGAATATTCAGCGCCATACTCATTAGAATTTAGTGATGAAACAGTAAAAGCATCACAGTCCGGTTCGGCTTATACATTGAATAACGATGGAAGTGTTACAATCAGTGTTTCGGCACGGTATCAGGGAATCTCATTTCTGCTTCCTGACTCGTTAGCAGAGCGTAACTATGATACGGTAACAATTACATATAAAGATGTTGTTAATATTGGTAGTGGATACGGATGTGGTCTTTGGGGAGATAAGAATGACAACAAAACCGAGGATGTCGTTGCATGGGATGGAACATTTGCAGATAAGGACAGTGCCGGTGAACTGATTACAAGTGGTACAAGACAATTTACAATAGCCGGTAATGCTAATTCAAAGGCAAAGAATGTTAAAAAGTGTCTGTTGTTCCATAATGATGCAGAGCATGATAAGACGCCTTCCGCACAGGTAACTATCACTGCTGTTGTATTTTCACATTCAAAATATGACAGCAGTCTGCCAACGGCCTCACCACGGCCTACGGCAACACCTGAGCCATCAGCTACGCCAAGACCTACAGCTGAGCCGTCAATTACAGCTAATCCATCCTCTGATGGAGGATTTGAGACGGAAAATTATGTGTATGCATCAGATTATACTCTGGGGTATCAGTGGGGTAAGGGAATTGTTGCTTACCAGGACGGCAAACAAAAATCACTTGAGGATGCAGGAGTTACTATATACAGCAGGCAATCAGACAGACCATTTATGTCAGAGCAATTACAGGGCTGGAACAATGCAAAGCTTATTCTGACACAGCCTGTCAGGTATACAACCCCGGATGGCAATGCACATGATGTCGAAAGCATGCTTACGAATTTTGACTTTATTGCTGACCCGACGGCAATAGATAACTCTGATGTTGATGGCAAGCTGTATGTATATGGTACAACAGATGGCTTCAGCTATGCACCAAATGACGGATACACAACGGACGATGGTACTACATATAACAAAGGTGACCTGCTTCCGAATGCGTATAGTAATCATTCGCTTACAATACTTTCAACAACCGATATGGTTAACTGGACAGACGAAGGATTTATGGATACCCGGAATCTTACAAATCTTCCGTCGGATTCAGGTAATAAGGTTAAATCCGGTTATACAGGCGGTAATACATGGGCACCATCCGGTTTGAAGATAGATGGTGATGGTGATGGAAAAGATGAATTTTACCTGTTCTACACCAATGGAGGCTCGGTTGGATATGTAATGGCAGATTCACCTATGGGTCCATGGAGGGATCCTCTTAATAAAGAATTATGCGGAAAATCACTTCCAAACTGTGATGACTGTTCTACCTGCTTTGATCCAGCAGTGCTTGCGGATGACAAGGGCAATGCATATGTATATTTTGGTGGTCTTTCAAGAAGCTCCGGCCGTGCTGTTAAGATTAAGTTTGAAGAGGGGACCGGAGAAGTTCAGCTTGATGGCGATCCTGTAAAGCTTCCAACACACGCATTTTTTGAAGACAGTGAGATTAATCAGTTCAATGGTAAATATTACTACTCATATTGCAGTGATTTTTCTTCGCAGGAATTAACCAGACAGGCAAGTATATGTGCGTATGTTTCATCAGACCCGCTTAATATATGCTTTGATCCGACGGCAAGGGAATCAGGAAAAGAATTAGAAGCATATACAGATGAAGATGGGGTATATCATCATTTCCTTGGTACTATACTTGATAACCCAAGTACAATATATGGCCAGTCATATAATAACCACCATCATATGCAGTCCTTTAAGGGAAAGAATTATATATTCTATCATTCAACTGTCCTTAACAATTCGATACACAGGGACAGTAAGAACTACAGAAATCTTCATGTAGATGAGATAGATGTTAATAAGGATACAGACGAGATATCAATAACACCTTCATATGAGGGTGCCAGTCAGATTGAAAACTTTAACCCATATGTTGATTATGATGGTAATAAGAAAGTAATTAATGCAACAACAACGTCTTATAGCGCAGGTGTCTGCTCCAGAAGGTCGGATTCAAGGGTTAAAGACGGACTTTCGCCAATGGTGCTTGATGAGATAGACACCGGTGACTGGACTAAGATCCAGGGTGTTGATTTTGAAGATGGAGCTAAGACATTCAGTGCGGTAATTGCTTCAGAGACAGATGAAGCTGCAGTTGAGCTTTACATTGACAGTCCGTTAAAGTCAGAAAATAAGGCTGCAACGATAATGATCGGGAACACCGGAAGCACGGATACCTTTAAAACATTTACCAAGTCATTAAATAAGACAATAAGCGGAGTGCATGATGTGTATTTTGTATTCCGTGGAACAGACTACAATGTTGCGTCATGGAGCTTTGATAAAGATTCGTCTGATGATGATAAAAAGGATGACACCGAAGATGGCAGCCTCACCCATAACGTTACTTTAAGCAAGGATAATGTATATACTTCAATTGAGCCTGGAACCGTAACATATTCAGAGGATGGTTCTGTAACTTATGACGTTAAAGGTACATATGGAGGAACAGGTGTATTTTTCTCACCTGCAGGTAATGATACATTCAATATCAGTGATTATTCAAAGCTTGTCATAGAGGCATCTGTTACAACAGCAGATATCCCACTTACAATTGGGATGTATCAGTATACATCTGATAAGTTCTGGCAAAGCGGAAACGGACTTGAAATGTCGGGTGCAGATTATACTTCACCTGATACGGCCAATGAGAAGTTCACTATTGAATATGACCTTGATAACGTTAATCTCTGGCAGAGGGAAAATGATATATCAGGTGTAGGCTTAAAAGCATTGTGGAATATAGGGGATAAGAGCGGCAGATTAACAGTTTATTCAATAAAATTTGTTAAGGCTGACAAGTCAGGGCTTCCTGAGCTGGAAAGCATTAAAGGCGTTTCAGATCCGGTATTCCATCATACGGGAACAAGTATCAATTACTCTGAGCTTGCCAATAAGTCAAAGCTTGATTACCTTACAACACATTATTCAAGTGTATCTCTTGAAAATGAGATGAAACCGGATTCAATACTTGGATCGTGGAACCCACAGTTCATATCTGTGGATGATGCAAAGAAGAATACTGCGGATTATGTAATACCTGACAGCTATACCGAGGATACGGTACCACAGCTTAATTTTGGAACTATCGATAAGGTTCTTAAGATATGTAAAGCATATAATATTAAACTGCGTGCACATACACTCGTATGGCATTCACAGACTCCGGAATTCTTTTTCAAGGAAGGTTATAGCCGTGACGCCGATGCCGGCTATGTTACACCCGGGATAATGGATGCCAGACTGGAAATGTACATAAGAAGTGTAATGCATCATGTATACACAATTGAAGACGGAGCTTATAAAGACGTTGTATATACATGGGATGTTGCTAATGAATATATGCACAATGACGCTGACAATAACTGGTCGGCAGTATATGGTAATAGGGCTGGTGAAAATGGTCTGGGTAATAAACCGGGTTACCTTAAACTGGCATTCCAGACAGCACATGACTGTCTCGTGGAATACGGCATAGAAGATAAGGTTTCACTCGTATATAATGATTTCAATACTTATTTTGACTGCAGGGATAACATTATTGAAATGGTCAATTATTTTAACGAAGAAGAAAAAATATGCGATGGAGTGGGAATGCAGAGCCACCTTGGGGTAGCATTTCCAAGTGTAGACGGTTATCTTGATACAGTCACGAAGTTCTTACAGGCAGGATTTGAAGTACAGATAACAGAGCTTGATATCGGAATTAAACCGGATGATTCCTCACAGACATATGAGGTACAGGCTGAGTATGTCACCAAATTAATGACCGGATTAATTGATATCCAGAAGAAAATCGGTGGTATAACCGGTATCACATGGTGGGGAATGTACGATGAGATATCATGGCGTGGAGGCAACAGTTCAGAAGGCAACAGCCATCCGCTGTTATTTGATAAGAATATGTACGATCCTAAGCCTGCATATTATGCATTCATAAACGCATTTAAGTAAGCTTATAAGCATGGAATATTAACTGTTACTTTAATCAAAAAATGAGGACGGCATTTATATGGTTATCAAAATGCCGTCCTTGTTTTATGGGATTATAAATATAACAACGCAGAAATCAATCAGGAGTATAAAATTCAGTCAAGCTTTGTAACAACATTTACATGTTCATTTTCAATATAATCCATCGAGATGGTCTTGCCTTCTTCATATCTTATAATATCTATAATCTTGGCAACATTAATGTCAAAGATTGAATCATTGCCCACTAACATAATGTAATAATGGGTATTACCATCTATAACAGCAGGAGTAATACTTTCAATTGTTCCTACAATATGGCTGGTTGAAACCTCCGGCTCATTACTGTCAACAGCAATGTTATTGTTTGCCAGTAATTCCCTGTAATTGCTTTCACATTCAGATACAGAATTTGCTGTAGCAACAAGAGTATACTTCTGGATATTAACCATTGCATACATTTTAACAAGTCCGCCGCTGTCCTTAAGGGACATAAAATAAGTAGGTTCTCCGGCTACATTCAAAAACAGCGGGAAGGTTGACCTGTAACCGAGATTCTGGACCTTACCCTCGGCAGATGTCATCGCCGAATATTCTTCCGCACCTGGAATCTGATAGTACCGCGTCAGGCCGGTTCTTTGATTCATCAGGACAAAACCTACATTGGATTCATCCCCCCCAACACTTGTAACACCTGTGTACACCCATACATCATCATCCGAAGCAATATAATTATAACCATCAGTTGTCTGCAGACAATCTTTCTGGCTGAGGACAGAGTTAAAATAGCCATGCTTTAATGTTCCGTAATAATCATAATACGATATAAGGAGATCGGCTGAAAAAACATGGTCGATCCACTCTGGTACATCACCGACCCTGTAATCAGTGCATTCGCCTGTTATTGCATTGACAATAACAACATTACTGATAGTCTCTCCGCCGAACAGCCCAATGGTGTAATCCTTTACAGGGCATATCCAGTATGGGATTCCCTCTTCATCTATCTCCATATTGATATCATCAAAAATGTATGTCGGGTACTTAAATCTTATGTGCCTGTATATATACCTGCCAAAATGCTCTGACTTAGAGTACTTAATTCCATCTGATAGCTTAATACATTCTGCATCCTGGGTTGCCATATCAATAAGAATATATGCAGGAATACCATCGCTTCTGTTGGTAAACCATTTTAACAGGCTTCCGTACTCAAGCGGCGTTACCCTTACAGGCTTACCTTTATAATTGATCTGGGTATAGTCATCAGCAACCTCAAACTGTGATACATATTCAACCATCGTACCCATCTTCCTTGCCCCGATTATCTTTGCAGAAGACTTGTCAAGCAACGGAATCTCATTATACGAGATCTGTTCAATATCCTGATCAAAATTACCGTCCTCAATATTGATAAGTTTTGTATATTTTCCTGAATTAATAACAGGTGACGATAAAAATGAACCGACAATGAATATAATAATAACAATAAGTGTACCACCTAATGCCAGCTTTACAGGCATATTCCTGCCAAGAAACTTTTTAAATGAAAAACTTTTTGGGTCGGACTTACCATATTTTGCCTTAAGACTGTAAGCAGATGATATGAGCGTCAATGCCACAAATATCCATATTATAAGTCCCCACAGTCCCGGCGAATGGATATTAACTGCAGGGAGAGCCACATAATAATATGCCCCGGTTATAAGCAGCAGGATAACAATTGCAGCAATCTTAAATCTTCCATACTTCATATACATACCTCCATCATATAATATAATGATGTCGGGGTCAAAAGCCCCCGACTTTGATGCCTGCGGATTGTTCCGTGCTTCGCACTCCCACAATCCTACCCAATATTCGCATATCGTGGGATTATCATCCCATTTTTATGCTCATATCAGGGCGGGTCCCAAGGCCTTTCACCCACCTATGAGCGAGCTCATGTTGGTTTAGACCTTTTGACCCTGGCATCATATAATGATTACTGTATCACATAATAATAGTAATGTAAATGCATTTATTGACCATTACGGAAAAAGCTGTTATTATAATATGAGTTATATACAAATACTAGTCATATTGGAGTGTATAAAATGAAAGTTCTGCTTATATCTTTAGGATGTGACAAGAATCTTGTAGATTCAGAATTTATGTTGGGTCTGCTTAACAGTTCCGGTTATGAGTTGACTGATACAGAAGACGATGCTGACATAATAATAATTAATACATGCTGTTTCATACATGATGCAAAGGAAGAGAGCATTGAGACGATACTTGAAATGGCTGAATATAAAAAGACCGGCGTCTGTAAGGCACTTATAGTCTGCGGATGCCTTGCCCAGAGATATCACGAGGAGATAGAAAAAGAGATTCCGGAGGTTGATGCAATAATCGGAACAACATCATATGAAGACATTGTATCATCCATCAACGAAGTAATCAATGGGGCTGATGGAGTTCATTCCACCAAGCTCAGGGATATCAATTATCTCCCTTCACAGGATACTGCAAGAATATATTCGACAGGTACCGAATATTCATATCTGAAGATTGCTGAAGGCTGTGACAAAAGATGTACGTACTGTATCATACCTTATCTCAGGGGTTCATACAGAAGTGTACCTATGGAGCAGTTGCTGGCACAGGCCAGGTATCTTGCATCACGCGGTGTAAAGGAGCTTATAATAGTTGCACAGGATACAACACTATACGGTAAGGATCTGTATGGTGAATACAGACTGCCTGAGTTACTTGAAAAGCTTTGCCGGGTTGACGGTATAGCATGGATAAGATTATTATACGCATATCCGGAGGATGTTACACCGGAGCTTGCGAAAGTTATCGCAGATAATGACAAAATATGCAAATATATTGATATGCCGATACAGCATGCTTCTGATAATATATTAAGGCGTATGGGCAGGAGAACTAACAGGGCTGAGCTTATTCAAAAGATTAATATGCTTAGAACAATGGTTCCGGGCATAACAATAAGAACAACCCTCATAACCGGATTCCCGGGTGAGACCGAAGAGGATCACCGTATCCTGAAGGATTTTATTTCAGAGATCAGATTTGACAGACTTGGTGTTTTTCAGTATTCAGCTGAAGAGAACACACCGGCAGCCGGTTTTGAAGACCAGATCGCACCGGAGGTCATGCAGAAAAGGTATGATGAGCTTATGCAGCTGCAGCAGGGTATTGCATTTGAAATGGCAAGGGAAAAGATAGGCAGGGTATATGATGTGATAATTGAAGGCGAGCTGCCTGAAGACAATGTATATATTGCAAGGACAATGTCTGATGCACCATCCATAGACGGCTGTGTATTTATTCCGGTAACAGACAGATACATGTCAGGCGACATAATAAAAGCCGAGATTACAGATGCCGTATCGTATGACCTGCTTGGCGTACCGGCATTATAACAGATTCCATAATGGGATTTCTGCCTGTTTACGGGCAGGACAATAATAAGACATAAGTTGGAGGCTATTATGAATATTCCTAATCGATTAACAATTTTAAGGACAATACTGATTCCGGTATTTGTTGTAATATACTTCTGTGATTTCATACCTTATAATGGGATAATTGCATTAAGTATTTATATTGTTGCCTGTATTACGGATTTTCTTGACGGAGCTATTGCAAGGAGAAATAACCTTATTACTAACTTTGGAAAGTTCCTTGACCCGCTTGCTGATAAGCTTCTTGTTAACACGGCACTTATCTGTTTTGTTGCAACACCGGATAACCCGATTCCACTGTGGGTAGTGTTAGTTATCATAGCAAGGGATTTTATCATCAATGGGGTACGTCTTGTAGCATCGGACAATGGGGTCGTAATAGCCGCAGATTACTGGGGCAAGGTTAAGACAACCTTCCAGATGATCATGGTATCATTTTTAATAATTAATATTGACAACCCTGTTATTAATGTTATCGAATATATACTTATATATTCTTCGGCCGCACTGACGCTGATATCATTGTTCGACTGTATTATCAAGAATATCGGTGTTCTTAAAAGTGTGCCTGATAATTCCGCAGAGAATAAAGCCGGTAAGATAGTTAATGCCCTGACCGGACTGAATAAAACAATTACATTTGCGGAATCATGTACAGGCGGACTATTATGTGCAGCAATAATCGATATTCCAGGTTCATCAGCAGTAATAAAAGAAAGTATAATTACATACTGTGACGAAGCAAAAAGCAGACGTCTTGGCGTAAGTAATGATATTTTAGAACAATATACGGCAGTAAGTGAACAGGCTGCTGCAGGTATGGCAGAGGGTGCCAGATATAAGACCGCTGCCGATATCGCAATATCTGTAACCGGTATTGCAGGTCCCGACAGCGGTTATAATGGAAGCATACCTGCAGGAACCGTATATATCGGTATAAGCAATGAAAGCTTTGCAACCGCATATGAATATCATTTTTCAGGTGACCGCAACAGTGTAAGGACACAGGCTGTTGATGCCGCCATGGATATTATATTAAAGAATATTGGAGAATAACATTGAAAAGACTGTTTATACTCACACTGATCATAATAGTGGTATTAACCGGGTGTTCAGCCAAAGGGGATACTACGGAATTTGATGAGACAGACCAGGGTGATGAGCGAATTCTGACCAGGGATGGCAACAACATTGAGCTTGAATTATATCTTTACAATAATGAAGAGGGATGTGTCCCAACAACCTCGCTTATTCCTGCTGACAAAATAATTGATGCAGAGCTTATTGTCAGTGAAGTGACGGCAAATTTTGATGAAAAAGTTAATATTACGGATATTGAACAAAAAGATGATTATGTTGCCATATATTTTGATTCAGGAAGCGCACCTTTAATAGGTGTGAGTAAAACTACCGAAGAAGCTATGCTTGACTGTATCGCATACAGCCTGATAGATAACCTGGATGAATGTGATAAGATATATTTCAGAACTGATAAGGGTGATTATAAAAGTGACGATATTGAGCTTGGATATGATGAGCCGTATCTGACACGTTAGAATATACGGAGGATTCAATATTTGGGTAAGGTAATAGTAGTTGGCGGCGGTGCTGCCGGACTGATGGCTGCATATGCGGCTGCAGCTAACGGCCATTCGGTCATTATACTTGAACGCAATGAAAAATGTGGCAAAAAAATATATATAACTGGCAAAGGCCGCTGTAATCTCACTAATGCATGTGATGAAGAAGATTTCTTTGACAAAATTGTAACAAACTCAAAGTTTATGTACAGCTCATTTTATAGCTTCAGTAACCATATGGCTATAGACCTGTTTCAGAATGAACTTAAGCTTCCTGTAAAGATTGAACGTGGAAACCGTGTATTTCCCGAATCTGATAAAGCGTCTGATGTAACAGCCGCCCTGCTCAGGGGATTAAGAAAGTATAATACCGATATCAGGCTCAATTGTTTTGTAAAGGAGCTTATAATTGAGAACAATGTGGTCAGAGGTGTAGTAACAGATACAGGAGCTGTTTTTGCTGATTCTGTAATACTTGCGACCGGTGGCAGCTCTTATGCATCAACCGGATCTGATGGTAACGGATATACCCTGGCCGTTCAGGCAGGACATTCCATACAGGCTCCGGAGCCTGCACTTGTACCGATGAATACTATCGAGCAATGGCCGCCTGCACTGCAGGGACTTGCCCTGAAAAATGTCAGGACAACATTTAAAAAGGGCATTAAGACTATATTTGATGAACAGGGCGAGATGTTGTTTACACATTTTGGGATAAGCGGACCGTTAATCCTTACTGCAAGCAGCTATATAGGCAGATGGATCGGCAAAGAGACAATACATCTGTATATAGATTGCAAACCGGCGTTAAGCATTGATGGGCTTGAAGCCAGGATTCAGAAGGATTTTGATGAAAGGCCAAACGTAAGGTATAAGAATTCTCTTGGCAGACTGCTTCCGGCAAAGATGATAAGCACAATTGTCGAACTGTCAGGCATTTCCGGCGAAAAACAGGTAAATGCCATTACAAAGGAAGAGCGCAGCCGGCTTGCAGCTCTCCTCAAAAATCTTAAAATAACAATAAAATCACTCCGGGGATTCAATGAAGCAATTATTACCCGGGGCGGTGTAAATGTAAAAGAGGTTAACCCATCCACATTGGAATCAAAGCTGTGCAAGGGCTTATATTTTGCAGGTGAACTGCTTGATATTGATGCAGTTACCGGTGGTTATAACCTGCAGGTTGCATGGTCAACAGGACACCTTGCAGGTGCAGGTATTGAGTAAGATACCCTGCAGGCAGACGTGGGTGCACGGACATTAATGGATGATATGATATTTTTTGTAATATAATTAACAACAAAAGGAAGTGTAAAACATGGGATTTGCAATTGCAATTGACGGTCCGGCAGGAGCCGGAAAAAGCACAATAGCAAAAATTACAGCTAAAAAGCTGGGACTTAACTATATTGATACAGGTGCAATGTACAGGGCAATAGCATATTATATGCATACCAATTCAGTTGATACAGATGACATAAAAGCGGTCGAAGCAGCATGTGAACTGATTGATATGGATGTTGAATATACTGCTGACGGACAGCAGATGCTCGTAAATGGTGAGAATATTACTTCACATCTCAGGGAAGAAGCGGTAGGCAGGCTTGCATCCAGGGTGGCAAAGCTGGGTGTTGTCCGCTCAAAGCTTGTGGATTTCCAGCGCAGTCTTGCCGGTTCCACAAGAATAGTTATGGACGGACGTGATATCGGTACATGTGTTCTGCCTGATGCCCAGTTAAAGATATATCTTACTGCTTCAGTCGATGTAAGAGCAAAAAGACGCTATGATGAGTTAACAGCCAAAGGTGAAAGCTGTGATTTTGACGTTATAAAAAAAGATATTGCTGACAGGGACTACGAAGATATGCACAGGGAGATATCACCATTAAAGAAAGCAGATGACGCAGTGCTTCTTGATACGTCAGATATGGATATAGACGAGGTTGCGGACAGCATTATCAGATTGTATGAGGAAAAAGCCAATGGTTGAAGTAAAGCTTGCTAAAAGTGCCGGATTTTGTTTTGGTGTAAAGCGTGCAGTGGACATGGTATATAATGAAGCCGGTAATAATGGGCTGATATATACTTATGGTCCTATTATCCATAATGAAGAGGTAGTGAATGACCTTGCGGAAAAAGGCGTAAGGGTTATTAATTCTGCTGATGAACTTGAGTCCATAAAAGAAGGCACGATTATTATACGTTCCCATGGCATAGCAGAAGATGTATACAGGCGTATGGAAGAAAATAATCTTAATATTGTTGATGCCACATGCCCATTTGTGAAAAAAATACATCGTATCGTTAAAGAGCATTCAGAGGCAGATGACAATATTATAATTATTGGCAACAGGCTCCATCCTGAAGTTGAAGGTATAAGGGGCTGGTGCAGTGGTGAAGTATCTGTCATAGAAAATGAAGACGAAGCACGCAAGTTAGAGGTAAATAATTCCAAAAAGACATGTGTTGTCGCACAGACTACTTTTAATTTTAAGAAATTTGAAGAATTGGTTGAAATAATTGAAAAAAAAGTGTATGATATAGTTGCTGTGAATACAATCTGTAATGCAACAGAGGAACGGCAAAGAGAAGCCAGACAACTGGCTTCAGAATCCGATGCTATGATTGTAATTGGTGGGCGACACAGTTCGAACACTCAGAAGCTTTACCAGATATGTAAAAATGAGTGTAATTTTACTTCATTCATTCAGAAACTCGATGACTTACAACTTGATGAGTTGGCATCTGTCCGTAGCGTGGGAATCACTGCAGGGGCTTCTACCCCGAACAATATAATTGAGGAGGTTTGGCAGGCATGTCAGAAGAAAATTTTGCAGAATTACTAAAGGAAGAATCATTAGTCACAATCCACAACGGGGAGATTGTAGAAGGGACAGTTATCGACGTTAAAGATGATGAGATCATTTTGAACATTGGCTTTAAGGCAGATGGAATCATTACTCGTAATGAGTACAGTAATAAGCCGGTTGTACTTCAGGATGAAGTTCATGTTGGTGATAAGCTTACAGCTAAGGTATTGAAGGTTAACGATGGCGAGGGCCAGGTACTTCTTACATACAAGCGTATCGCAATGGAACAGAGTAATAAGAGACTTGAAGAAGCTTTCAATAACCAGGAAGTCCTCAAAGCAACTGTAACAGCAGTTCTTGATGGCGGACTCAGCGTAATGTATGATGAAGCTAAGATATTTATCCCTGCAAGTCTTGTATCAGATATTTATGAAAAGGATCTTACTAAGTATAAGGATCAGGAGATTGAATTCATTATTACTGAATTTAATCCACGCAGAAGAAGAATCATCGGTAACAGAAAGGTTCTTCTTGTAGCTGAGAAAGAGAAGCTTCAAAAGGAGCTGTTTGAGCGCATTAAGGTTGGCATGGAAGTTGAAGGTGTTGTTAAGAACATTACAGATTTCGGTGCTTTCGTAGACCTTGGCGGTGCAGACGGACTTCTTCATATATCAGAGATGTCATGGGGAAGGGTTGATAACCCTAAAAAGTTCCTTAAGGTTGGTCAGAAGCTTAATGTCCTTATTAAAGACATCAAGGATAAGAAGATTGCATTAAGCCTTAAGTTTGAAAGGGATAACCCATGGAAGGATGCAGCATCCAAGTATGCGATTGGCTCTATTGTAACAGGAAAAGTTGCCAGAATGACAGACTTTGGTGCATTCATTGAGCTTGGTGTAGGTGTTGACGCTTTACTTCATGTATCACAGATTTCAAAGGAGCATGTTGAGAAGCCTTCTGACGTGCTTAACATTGGCGATGAGATAACAGCTATGGTAGTAGATTTTAATGAGGAATCTAAGAAGATCAGCTTAAGTATTAAGGCTCTTATAATCGCTGAAGAGAAGAAAAATAATGATGCAGACGGTGAAGCTGCTTCTGATGATGTTGCAGAGACTTCAGTTGAAGAGTAATTTTGATTGAATGTCGCTAATATAATGATTATATTTATGGCGTCTGGTATTCAGACGCCATATTATTTCTTTGATTGATTTATAGACAATAGTTTGATAGATTATAGATTGATTGAATTCTTAACTGATGGATTTATATTTGGAGGAACGCTGATATGTTTGATAATTACGATATGTTCAAATCCAGGGTAATGCAATTAACCGGAATTGATCTGAATGCGTACAAGGAAAGACAGATGAAAAGGCGTATTGATGCATTAATAACAAAGAATAAACTTAATTCCTACGAAGAATACCTTGTTCTTTTAAAAAGAGATAAGGTTGCATTAAAGACATTTGTTAATTATTTAACAATTAATGTATCCGAATTTTTTAGAAATCCTGAACAGTGGAAGGTATTTGAAAATCTTATTCTGCCACGTTTGCTTGAAAACAGTGGAAGGCGGCTGAGGATATGGAGTGCGGCGTGTTCGACCGGTGATGAACCTTATACGATAGCCATGATATTACAGAAGTATCTGCCAAAGATGCAATATGAGATAATTGCAACAGATATAGATGACCAGGTGCTTGATAAGGCAGCCAATGGTCTGTACCATGCCAAGAGTATTTCAGGTGTGCCGGATGAATATATGCAGTTTTTTGAAAAGATAAGTAATGATATATACCAGATTTCTGACAAGATAATTAATATGGTAAAGTTTAAACAGCACAACCTGTTAAAGGATCCGTATATAACCGGTTGTGACCTTATTGTATGCAGAAATGTATTGATATATTTTACAGATGAAGCAAAAGACGATATATTCATGAAGTTTAATAATGTGCTTAATAAAAACGGAATATTGTTTATTGGTAATACCGAGCAGATACTTACCCCAAAAGCATTTGGATTTACTGCTATCAAATCATTTTTTTATACAAAAGAGTAATATCATGCAGTATTGTGGGAGTAATCCGCAGGCATATAGCCCGGGGTCTTTGACCCCGACATTATAATAAAAAAGAATATGTAGGCAGGTGATATTTTATGTCAGAAGTTGTAAAAGTTGCAGTAGATGCAATGGGTGGTGACAATGCTCCCGGCGAGATAGTTAAGGGAGCCGTCGAAGCGGTCAGGGATGTAACTCATCTTAAGGTTATACTTGTTGGACCTGAGGACAGGATTAATAACGAATTAGCTGATTATACCTATGATAATGATAAGATAGAAGTAGTTAACGCAACAGAGGTCATTGGTTTTAATGAACCACCTGCATATGCCGTTAAGAAAAAAAAGGATTCGTCAATTGTTGTTGCCATGAAACTTGTCAGGTCAGGCGGTGCTGATGCATTTGTATCTGCCGGAAGCACGGGTGCGATACTTGTCGGCGGACTTGGATACATTGGAAGGATAAAAGGTGTTGAGCGTACACCTCTTGCGCCGCTTATCCCGACTTTGAAGGGCATGTCACTTTTAATTGACTGTGGTGCCAATGTTGATGCAAGGCCAAGTCATCTTGTCCAGTTTGCCAAAATGGGCTCCCTGTATATGGAGCATTTATGTGGTGTTAAGAATCCAAAAGTCGGAATTGTCAATATTGGTGCAGAAGAAGAAAAGGGTAATGCACTTGTAAAAGAGACTTACCCGCTTCTTAAAGAATGTAAGGATATCAATTTTGCCGGAAGCTGTGAGGCAAGGGATATTCCAAATGGAGACTTTGATGTTATTGTATGTGAAGCATTTGTTGGCAATGTAATACTTAAACTGTATGAGGGACTTGCCGGTGCATTAATTAAAAAGGTCAAAGAGGGCATGACCTCAACTTTCATCAGTACGCTTGGTGCGGCAATGTCAAAAAAAGCACTTAAGCGGACGCTTAAGGACTTTGACGTATCAGAATACGGAGGGGCACCGTTGCTCGGCCTTAATGGGCTTGCCGTCAAAACCCATGGAAGTTCTACTTCCGTAGAGATATGCAACTCGATCAGGCAGTGTGTTTCATTTGTTGAGAATGATGTTAACTCCAGGATAAAAGAGTTTATAACAAGGGAATTATAATTATGACTAACTTCAATGAGCTGGAATCCATAATTGGATACACATTTAATAATAAGAATCATCTGAGACTGGCATTAACGCACAGTTCATATGCTAATGAAAAAGGCATGGCGAGGACTTCATATAATGAGAGAATTGAATTCCTTGGCGATGCTGTCCTTGAGCTGCTATCCAGTGATTATCTTTACAGGAGTTATCCAGATATGATGGAAGGTAATATGACTAAGCTGCGTGCAAAGCTTGTATGTGAGGAGGCACTTGCAGCAAGTGCGAGGGAGATTAATCTTGGAACATTTCTCATGCTTGGAAAAGGCGAAGAGGTAACCGGGGGAAGAACAAGGGACTCAATATTATCTGATGCATTTGAATCATTAATTGGTGCCATATACCTGGATAGCGGCATTGAAAAAGCTAAGGATTTCATTAACCGCTTCGTCCTGAATGACATCGAAAATAAAACATTGTTTGTAGACAGCAAGACAGCTCTTCAGGAGCTTGTCCAGTCAAGATTCAGGCAATCGGTAACATATAAGGTTATTAGCGAATCAGGACCTGAACATAATAAGCAATTTGAGATAGCTGCATTTATTGGTGACAGGCAGATGGCATCGGGAACCGGCAGGAGCAAAAAAAGTGCCGCACAGAATGCAGCATATAAAACAATGTTAATGATAAAAGACTTATAAACCGGGGGAAGTAATGTATCTTAAGAGTATAGAAGTTCATGGCTTCAAATCATTTGCACACAAGTTAATATTTGAATTCAAAGGTGGTATAACCGGAATTGTCGGACCCAATGGAAGCGGTAAAAGTAATGTTGCAGACGCTGTACGCTGGGTTCTTGGTGAACAGAGTGCTAAGCAGCTCAGGGGAAGTAAGATGGAGGATGTTATATTCTCCGGGACCGAGAACAGAAAGCCGCTTGGTTTTGCTTATGTTGCGATAACATTTGATAATTCTGACCATTCGCTGCCACTGGAATTTGACGAAGTGACTGTGGCAAGAAGGGTATACCGTTCAGGGGAAAGTGAATACCTTATTAACGGCTCGGCATGCCTTTTAAAGGATGTCAAAGAGATGTTTTTTGATACAGGTATCGGTAAAGAAGGATATTCGATCATCGGGCAGGGTCAGATTGACAAGATTCTTAATGGTAAGCCCGAGGATAGACGTGAATTATTCGACGAAGCTGCCGGAATTGTAAAATACAAAAGAAGAAAAGCAGCTGCGGTTAAAAATCTTGAAGCTGAGAGACAGAACCTTCTACGTGTAAAGGATATACTGAACGAGCTTGAGTTACGTGTAACCCCGCTTAAAAACCAGTCAGAAAAGGCCAAAAGGTTTCTTGCTTTACATGAAGAACTTAAAAGCAAGGATATACAGATATATATTCTTGATTACGAACGTCTTGAAAATGATATTAAATCAATGAAAGAAAAGTATGATATTGCTTCTAAGGATCTTGAGCAGGCGCATAATGACTATTCAACAAGCCGTTCAAAGCTTGATGAGCTTGAAAAGAATATAAAGGATCACGAAGAAGCAATTGAAAGCAGTAAAAATACACTTAATAACAACAAGCTTAAGGCCGGCCGGTTAGAGGGTGAGATCAGGCTTTATGAACAGCAGATCATATCCGTAAAGCAAAGTGATGAGCAGTTAACTGCCAGGCTTAAGCAGTTAGATAACCAGTTAGTGGAAGCTAACCGTGAAGCTGCGGAGCTTAATAAGCAGAAGTCTGATAATGCTGTTTTATTAAATAAGTGCCAGGACGAAAAAAATACTGCAGATGAAGAGATTAACAATATCTATTTAGAGATTAAGCAATTTGAAGATGATATTGACAAGTATAACCAGAACATTATACAGGCAATGAATGAAGCCTCAGAAATAAAAGCTGAGCATAAAAGGTATGAAACAATGCTTGAACAGATTACCATCAAAAAGGCAGAGATGAACCAGAATCTGTTTAAGCTAAAAAGTCTTGCTTCAGAAGCCGAAGAGATGATATCGGAGAGCAGCACCGAAGTCAGTAAGCTGCAGGCCGAGATCAGTGACAGATCCGAGGCTTTGAAGAATAAGAGATTTAAGATACATGAAAATGAACGTATAAGGAAGTCAGTTGAAAACGAATATACCGATATACAGAAAAGCTATCATGCAGTCAGCTCACAGATTAATACACTTAAGAACATAGCGGAACGATACGAGGGATATGGACAGAGTATTAAGAAGGTTATGGAGCAAAAGAGCAGCAATACAGGTATAATAGGTGTTGTTGCGGATATCATCTCAGTTGATAAAAAATATGAGACAGCCGTAGAGACATGTCTTGGCGGTAATATCCAGAATATTGTCACCGATAATGAAAAAACGGCAAAGCATATGGTAGAGTACCTTAAAAAGGGCAGATATGGACGTGCAACGTTCCTTCCATTGTCAGCTATTACTGCTGATGCAGATTATGACAGCAGTCTTGATGATGAAAAGGGCGTATTTGGTCCGGTTTCGGAATATGTAGATACCAGGCCGGAATACAGAGAGGTTATCAGGTACCTTATGGGCAGGTTCATTCTTGTAGATAATATTGATAATGCTCTTGCACTTGCAAAAAAATACAGGCATACTTTAAGAATTGTGACCCTGGATGGAGAATTTCTTAATGTCGGAGGTTCTATTTCAGGTGGTTCATTTAAGAATAAGAGTAATCTCCTTGGCCGCAGGCGTGAGCTTGAGGAACTTGGGAAAAAGCTGTCTGATATTAAGGATAATCTGTCCGCTGCAAAAGCAAAGCTTGATGGGCTTGATAAAGAACACATGGCTTTAAGTGATGATATAACAGCAGAGGATGAAGATATACGAAAGCTACAGCTGGAGCTTAATACAAAAGAGCTTCAGTACCGTCAGGCAAAGGAGCTTCTTGACCAGAGGCAGAAAGCATATGACCACGCCAATCTTGAGGGCTCTGAGATCGATAATGAAAAGAACAGGCTGAAACACCAGCTTGAACAGATAGACGGACGCAATAAGGAAAATATTACCAGAAACGAAGAGTGTAAAAATCAGATAACTGAATTAACAGAAGAACTTGAACAGAAAAAGAAAAAGCGCAGTGTGCTTCATGAAAGCATTAACCAGTTAAGCCTGAATCTTATCGCTTACAGCCAGACAGAGGGATTTATTGATGAGAAGCTGGCACGTAATACAGGTGAGATCAACAGGATCAATGATGAAGTCAATACGATCAGGGATACAAGGGACAGTTCGGCTGATAACATAAAAGCAAAAGAAGCTTCAATTTCAGCGGTTAAAGAGGCTATTACCGGCCTTAATAATGAAACCGTGGAATTGTCAGATAAGATTACAGCTCTTGAAAAATCAAGGGAGCAGCTTGTAAATGAGCAGAAGGAAGCATTATCATTACGTGAAAAGCTCGCAGATGTACGTAATGAACTTGAAAAGGAACAGATCCGTCTCCAGAATCAGAACGAAAAGCTCCAGAACTCATTTGATGCACTGAACCAGTATATGTGGAACGAATATGAGCTTACATATATTGCCGCACAGGAATTCAGAAGTGATATCACCGCACCATATACTGAATTAAAGGCAGATACAAAAGAGCTTAAGCAGCAGATTAAAGCACTTGGGGATGTCAATGTTAATTCAATAGAAGAATACATTGAGGTATCAGAAAGATATAACACAATGAAAGCACAGCATGATGATATAATTGAATCGGAGCAGCGGTTATCAGGATTCATAGCGGAGCTTGAAGATAAAATGCGTGTGCAGTTTGCAGAAAAGTTTGAGTTAATAAAAGAACAGTATAACATAGTATTCCGTGAACTGTTTGGCGGCGGAAAAGGGCTTCTTGAACTTGTAGAGGGTGAAGATATACTGGATGCCGGAATTAATATCATCGCACAGCCACCGGGTAAAACACTAAAAAGCATGACGATGCTTTCAGGTGGTGAAAAGGCATTGTCAGCAATAGCAATACTATTTGCAATACAGAATCTCAAGCCTTCGCCATTCTGTCTCCTTGATGAGATTGAAGCTGCACTTGATGACTCAAATGTCAAACGTTTTGCAAAGTATCTTAACAGGTTAAAAGAAAAAACACAGTATATTGTCATTACCCACAGACAGGGTACAATGGCAGCCGCTGATACATTATATGGTATTACAATGCAGGAAAAGGGTGTATCAACACTTGTATCAGTAGACCTTGTAGAACAGGAACTTAAAAAGGAAGTGAAAAAGTAATGGGATTATTCAGCAGATTAAAAGAAGGACTTACTAAAACAAGAGACAGCCTTATCAGGGGAATTGACTCTATATTTTCAGGATTTTCTGAGATTGATGATGATTTTTACGAAGAGCTTGAAGAAATACTTATAATGGGTGACCTTGGTATCAAAACAACATCAACTATTATTGAGAACTTGAAGAACCGTGTAAAAGAGGACAAGATAAAAGAAGTCAGTGAATGTAAACAGATATTGATAGACAGCATAAAAGAACAGATGAAGGTTGATGATAATGCTTATGCCTTCGAGGACAGAAAGTCAGTTGTCCTTATGATAGGTGTTAATGGTGTCGGAAAGACAACAACAGTCGGTAAGCTTGCCGGACAGCTTAAGGAATCAGGCAAAAAAGTAATGGTTGCAGCCGCTGATACATTTCGTGCCGCAGCAATTGAACAGTTGACCGAATGGGCTGACCGTGCTAATGTTGATATTATCGCAGGACAGGAAAACTCTGACCCTGCAGCAGTTGTATATGATGCCGTTAACGCTGCAAAGTCTCGTAATGTTGACTGTCTTATATGTGATACCGCAGGAAGACTTCATAATAAGAAGAATCTTATGGAAGAGCTTCGTAAGATAAGACGTATAATTGATAAGGAATATCCTCAAGCATACGTTGAGACACTGATCGTTCTTGACGGAACTACAGGACAGAATGCATTAGTCCAGGCACAGCAATTCAATGAGGTTGCCGATATAACAGGTATCGTCCTTACCAAGCTTGACGGGACTGCAAAGGGCGGAATAGCCATTGCGATACAGTCAGAGATGGATGTACCTGTAAAATACATTGGAATAGGCGAGAAGATTGACGACCTTCAGAAGTTCGACCCGGAAGAATTCGTTAATGCTTTATTCGAGCAGAAATAAAAGGAGGCTATATAAAAGTGAACAAGCAATTTTATCACCCGGAGCTGCTGCAGACTCCGGAGGGCGTCAGGGATATATATGGAAATGAGTGTGCAATGAAGCAGAGTCTCTTGGACTCAATTAATTCTGTCATAAAAAGCTATGGCTTTCACAGCATACAGACCCCTTCATTTGAATTCTTTGATATATTCAATAAGGAGCGCGGAACGGTTGCAGCCAATGAAATGTATAAGTTCTTTGACAGGGATAATAATACACTTGTTCTGAGGCCTGATATCACACCATCTATCGCCCGGAGCGTTGCAAAGTATTACGAGAATGAAAGCTTTCAGGTAAGGCTGTGCTATAATGGCAATACATATATTAATAATACAAGCTATCAGGGTAAGCTGAAAGAGATCACACAGGCAGGTGCGGAGCTTATCAATGATGATACATCAGATGCCGATGCAGAGATGATCGCAATGACAGTAGAGACACTTCTCAAATCAGGCCTTAAGGAGTTTCAGATTGATGTGGGACATGCTGAATTCTTTGGCGGACTTGCTGAAGCTGCAGGACTTGACCCGCTCCAGATCAAAGATATAAAAAAGCTTCTTGAGGATAAAAATGAATTTGCAATAGAACAGTATGTGAACGAGTGTGATATTCCGGAGGATGTCCGGGATATAATATGCAAGCTTCCGGAGATGTTCGGTAATATTGATTATATTGATAAGGCATTGCAATCTGTAACCAATGAACGTGCACTTGCAGCACTGGACAGATTAAAGAAGTTATATACAATAATTGATGGTTATGGCTTTGCAGATTATGTGAACGTTGACCTTGGAATGGTCAGCCGTTATAACTACTATACAGGAATTATATTCAGGGCATATACATACGGTACAGGTGAACCGGTTGCAACAGGCGGACGTTATGATGAATTGTTATCACAATTTGGCAAAGACGGTTCTGCTATCGGCGTTGCAATCAATGTTGACCAACTCATGCTTGCAATGCTGAGGCAAAAGCTGGCAATAGCTTATGATAATGATGTCACAATGCTTCTGTATATTCCTTACATGAGGACACTGGCAACAGGTATCGCATCAAAGCTGCGCAATAACGGCTGCTCTGTTCAGATGATGCGCAAAAGCTCGCGGACAGGGCTTGAAGAATATATTGCATATGCGGACAGATTTGGGATAACTGAATTATTATTTGTTGAAAACGAGACAACAGTAACATGTATTAATCCTTCCAATGGTGAAAAAACATCTAACGATGTTCAGGACATTCTGAAAGGGAGTATGAGATAATGAGATATATTACGTTTGCATTAGCCAAAGGACGACTGGCAAAAAAAACAATGGCATTACTTGAACAGATTGGTATATTCTGTGAAGAAATGAAAGATGAAAAGACAAGAAAGCTTATATTTGTTAATGAAGAATTAAAGCTCAGGTTTTTCCTCGCTAAGGCTTCAGATGTTCCTACATATGTTGAATATGGGGCAGCTGATATAGGTGTTGTCGGAAAAGACACTATTCTTGAAGAGGGACGTCATTTTTATGAGGTTATGGATCTTGGGTTCGGTAAGTGCAGAATGTGCGTATGTGGGCCTGAATCTGCAAAAGAACTTCTGAAAAGGAATGAGCTTATACGTGTCGGAAGCAAGTATCCTGAAATTGCCAAAGACTATTTTTACCACAAAAAGCATCAGACCGTTGAGATAGTCAAGCTTAACGGTTCAGTTGAGCTTGCTCCTATAGTCGGCTTGTCAGAAGTAATCGTCGATATAGTTGAGACAGGTACAACACTCAAAGAAAACGGTCTTCAGGTGCTTGAAGAGATTGTTGAATGCTCTGCAAGAATGGTTGTTAATGAAGTCAGCATGAAGATGGAACAGAAACGTATAATGAACATAATTAACCAACTTAAGGAAGTGATATAATATGAAAATTATCAGGCTTAACAGTGAAACCCGAAAAGATATACTTGAAATCCTGTCAAAGAGAAGCCACACAGGCAATGATGATTATACAAAAACTGTAAATGAGATAATTGAAAATGTCAGGACAGGCGGTGACAGTGCTGTTTTTGATTACACGAAAAAGTTTGATGGTGCTGATATCAGCAGGGATAATTTCATCGTCTCAGAAGAAGAGATTGATGAAGCATATTCACTGGTATCTGACAGACTTGTAGAGATAATCAGACATTCTATCAGCAACATAAAAAAGTATCACGAATGCCAGTTAAGACAGAGCTTCTTTACAACAGAAGACGGAATCATGCTCGGACAGAGAATTATGCCGCTTGAGACGGTCGGACTGTATGTTCCGGGCGGTAAAGCAGCATATCCGTCATCCGTACTTATGAACGTAGTTCCTGCAAAGGTTGCCGGGGTAAAATGCATCCAGGTTGCAACCCCGGTTAACAGAGAAGGTAAGATTAATCCTAATACACTTGTTGCAGCAAAAGAAGCCGGAGCTGACATCATCTACAAGATGGGCGGTGCACAGGCAATAGCAGCATTTGCATACGGAACTGATATGGTAAGGAAAGCCGATAAAATATGTGGTCCGGGCAATATATTTGTTGCACTTGCAAAACGTGCCGTATATGGTAATGTCAGCATAGATTCAATTGCAGGTCCAAGTGAGATACTCGTCCTTGCTGATGAGACAGCTAATGCAAGATTTGTTGCGGCAGATCTGTTATCACAGGCAGAGCATGACGAGATGGCTTCGTCAATACTTATAACAACAAGCAGTGAGATTGCAGAAAATGTACAGACAGAGCTTAAGCTGTTTATAGATAAGCTTCCAAGAAAAGACATAATAACTGCTTCAACCGATAATTACTGTTTCCTTGTTGTTGCGGATAATATGGATGATGCGATAGGCTTTGCTAATGATATTGCATCAGAGCATCTTGAGATTATTACAAAGGACCCTGTTAATACAATGACAAAGGTACGTAACGCCGGAGCAATATTCCTTGGTGAATATAGCAGTGAGCCATTAGGAGATTACTTTGCCGGACCTAACCATGTACTTCCGACTAATGGTACGGCACGCTTTTTCTCACCACTAAGTGTTGATGATTTCATCAAAAAGTCAAGCGTTATATCTTATTCAAGAGAAGCACTTTTGCCTGTATATGAAGAGATCATTGATTTTGCGAAGGCTGAGGGGCTTACTGCACACGCCAATTCAATCGCCGTGCGGTTTGAATAGCTTGTATTTTTATTTGGAATAATATATTATGTTAATAGAATAATTAAATGGGGGATACACATATATGAGAGAAGCTGCAGTTACCCGTACAACAAAGGAGACTGACATATCCGTCAGTCTTAACATAGATGGCTCAGGAATATGTGAGGTTTCTACCGGAATAGGATTCTTTGACCATATGATCCAGGGATTTGCAAAGCATGGCCAGTTTGATATAACACTTAAGACAGAGGGTGATCTGTATGTTGATGGCCATCATACTGTTGAAGACACAGGAATAGTACTTGGACAGGCATTCGCAGAAGCATTAAGTGATAAAAACGGCATTACACGTTTTGGAGACTGCATACTTCCAATGGATGATGCGCTTGTGCTTGCGGCAGTTGATATATCGGGAAGACACTATCTTGATTTTGATGTGCCATTTGACACACCTGTAATTGGTGATTTTGATACCCAGCTTTTCAAAGAATTTTTCTACGCATTTGCAGATGCTGCAAGGATCAATCTCCATATTAAAAAGATCAATGGTACTAATTCACATCATATTGCTGAAGCAGCCTTCAAGTCATTTGCAAGGGCATTAAGACAGGCTGTTACAATAGACCCACAGATAAAGGGTGTTCTTTCAACAAAAGGTGTATTATAATATATAATACGGAGGTTAACCATAATGGCATACAAAAAGCTGATACCATTTATTAATACAGAAAGTGAAAGTACAGACAGCGTTATTGCACTGGCTGAAAAATATGTTAATGCGGGCGCAGACGAATTATTTGTGTTCAGATATTCAGCCAATGAATTAGAGAGGGAAGATTTTCTGACGTTACTTAAGAAGCTTACACAGACAATTGATATTCCGGTAACAGCCGGAATATATCTTGACAGATTTGAAGATGCTAAGAAGGCATTTTATACCGGTATATCAAAGATTGCTGTCCAGAATAAGATGTTAAAGGATTATTCCGCATTTAATGAAGCCACAGAGCGTTTCGGAAAAGAGAATGTATATCTTGAAATGGATGAAAAGGAGTTCATTGAAGATGATTATGATGCCGAATATTATATTGTAAAGCATTTATCTCTGTCAGCAGAATTCCTGGATAAGATCAATAATGAAAAGTGTCATATAATGCTGCGTGACAGCTTAAGAAAAAATACCCTTGAAACGTTGTTCAGCCTTGACAATCTGATCGGTGTCTCTACTAATTCACTATCAGATGCCAATCTTTCAAAGATCAAGAATGACCTTGTCGCAAAAGGCATAGAGATGAATGTATTTACAAGCACATTGTCATTCAGTGACTTTAAGACTGATGCCAACGGACTTGTTCCGGTCATTGTACAGGATTATAAAACTCAGGAAGTGTTAATGCTTGCTTACATGAATGAAGAGGCTTTCAATGCGACACTTGATACCGGGCTTATGACATATTACAGCAGAAGCAGACAAAAGCTGTGGTGCAAGGGAGAGACATCAGGCCACTACCAGCATGTAAAAAAGCTTATGATTGATTGTGACAATGACACAATTCTTGCAAAAGTAAGGCAGACCGGGGCAGCATGCCATACAGGTAATTTAAGCTGCTTTTACCGTGAGCTTGCTTCCAGGGATTATGATGATACTAATCCGCATAAGATATTCGATGAAGTATACAATATTATAATGGACAGAAAGCTTAATCCAAGAGAAGGCTCTTATACCAATTACCTGTTTGACAAAGGGATTGATAAGATTCTCAAAAAATGCGGTGAAGAAGCTACAGAGATGGTTATTGCCGCAAAGAATCCGGATGTAGAAGAACTTAAGTACGAGATATCGGACTTCTTATATCATATGATGGTTCTTATGGTTGAATGCGGTGTGACATGGGATGATATAACAAAAGAACTTGCTAACAGATAGGAGGATATATATTATGACTACATTATTAAGTGGATTATCAATGAGCCTTGGTACGGCATTCGTGTATTATTTTATCAGAATTATAATGTTTGCTGCCGTAGCCGCACTTGGAATTTTCCTTGGCTATAAGTACAGGAACAAAAAGTCTGCGGACAGCAGTAAAGCAGATTCAAAAGAAGATTAGTACCAGCAATAACATTATTATGAGGATTAATATATAGATGGCTGAGACAAAAAAGGAAGAACGTGAACGAAAAAAACGTGAAAAGGCACTGGCGGAGCATGCCCGTCTGGATGCAATGATGGAATATGAACGCAGATATTCTGAGTTTGAATATATATGCGGAATAGATGAAGCCGGCAGGGGACCTCTTGCCGGTCCGGTTGTTGCAGGTGCTGTTATATTGCCTAAGGATTGTTATATTGAATACCTTAACGATTCAAAAAAGGTAACTGAAAAGAGAAGGAACGTATTATTTGATGAGATATATGACAAAGCACTTGCTGTAGGTGTAGGAATTGTATCACCTGAGGTTATTGATGAGATCAACATTCTTGAAGCAACATATGCTGCGATGAGGGATGCAATTGACAGGCTTCAGATAAAACCACAGATGATTCTTGCCGATGCAGTACATATTCCGGGAATAGGAATCCCACAGGCCGGAATAATAAAAGGCGATGCAAAAAGTGTCTCAATAGCAGCTGCCAGCATAATTGCAAAAGTAACAAGAGACCGTATGATGTGTCAATATGATACGCTTTACCCTGAATATGGTTTTGCAAAGCATAAGGGCTATGGAACCAGACAGCACACTGAGGCGTTAAAGCAGTATGGCATGTGTCCGATACATCGTACCACATTTGTACATATCTAGGAGCTGATGCTGTATGGAATGGAAGATAAGGCGAAAAAAAGCAGTAGCATTGCAGTATATTCCCGAGGAGGATTCTGCACCAAAGGTTATTGCTTCAGGAAAAGGTTATCTTGCTGAAAAGATTATTGAAAAAGCCGTAGAAGAGGATGTACCTATCCATAATGACGGGAAGCTTGCGGATTCACTTTCAAAGCTTGATATCGGTGAAAGTATTCCTCCTGAATTATACAAAATTGTTGCTGAGATTCTTATATACGTTGACCACATGGATCAGATCAAAGCAAAGGTTATGTCAGACAGGAAGTGACATTATTAACAAAAGGACAATTGGCAGTACAATGGAAGATACTGCCGTTAACTATCTTGAAAATCTCGGACACATAATATTAGCCAGGAATTTCTGGACAAGATTTGGCGAGATTGATATTATCTCAACCTGTTCAGGTACAATTGTATTTACCGAAGTCAAATACAGGGATAATATTTCATATGGGTATCCCGAGGAAGCAGTAACATTAAAAAAGCAACACTCCATACGAAGTGCTGCTTTATATTATATGTCAAAGAATAGCTTATCATTAGATAAGTCTTACAGATTCGACGTAATAGTAATTGTAAAAGATAATATAAGGCATATCGAAAATGCATTTTAGGAAAGCTTTGACTTCAAAAGATCTATGATAAGTGCTGAATGGTCTTCAAGCTCCCCGAGTGATGCATCATAATTAAGGGCATTAATTATCTTTGCTATCTGGCCGCTCATATCAACCATCCTATAATATGGTTTACTTATAAGCACATCTGGACAATATGTAAGATTAGTTGTATATATCCTGTTGATCAGACCCTCAGAATACGCACTGTCGAACTTATCAAGACCTTCGTTAAATAATCCGTATGTTGCTGCAATTATAACTTTTCCTGCTCCGCGTTTTTTAAGCTCAGAAGCTGTTTTGATCATGCTGTTACCAGTATCGATCATATCGTCCACAATTATTATATCCTTGCCGGTTATATCTCCACCAAGGAACTCAACAGCAGCAACCGGATGTTCACCGTCAACTACTTCGGAATAATCCTTACGCATATAGAACATTCCCATATTAACACCAAGGATGGATGAATAGAATACAACCCTGCCCATTCCTCCAAGATCAGGAGACACGATCATAAGAGAGTCCTTATCAATACTTATCCCCTCATTTCCATTAAGGATTGCCGCAATAAAATGATATGAAGTCGGATAATTGTCTATGCCCTGGATCGGAATTGCATTCTGCACCCTTGGCTCATGCGCATCAAATGTAACGATATTACTGATACCCATCTCAATCATATCCTTAAGCGAGATAGCGCAATCAAGGGACTCAAGTCTTTCACGGTTACTGAAACGCCCCTCATACAGATAAGGCATAATAAGATTGATTCTGTGCGCAGTTCCGTGACAGGCACTTATAATTCTTTTCAGATCCTGGTAATGCTCATCAGGAGTTGCATTAAAGCTGTGTCCTGATTCATTTCCCTCTGTATTGCTGTTAACAACATCAGTAATAATATACAGATCGGTTCCCCTTATGGATTCGTCGATAACGGCACGCCTTTCACCTGTATGAAGAAACTCCATGTGGTAATTGGCTGTATATCCTGACTGTCTGCCGGTCATTTCAACAAGAATATCATTAATCTTATCACCAAGACTACTGCAGTTATGCATCGCAATAATTTTAAGCGGAGCAACAGCCTGTTCATTGAGATTGGATTTTACAGACATTACAATATCCTCCTTAGTATAATTTCACACATGCAGTATAACATATTAAAATATGATAGTCAAAAAAAAGGTACTTTCAATTTTTCGACATTTGTGTTATGCTGATAAATAATGCGAACTTATATGTGGAGGAATATAAAATGAAAAAATATGGATTAGCAGTGCTTACACTTACACTTGTATTATCAGTTGCCGGGTTATCAGGCTGTAAATCCGGTTCAAATACTGATTCAGGTAAAGGAAGCAGTTACGATACCGGTGATGCAGAATTAGATGAAGCACTTTCCAAGGTTGAAAAATACGATGTTGCCAGTCTTGTTGAACTTGGAGTATACAAAGGCGTCGAAGTTGATACATCAGTAACACAGGATGATATTGATGGTGCTATCATGAATCTTTTAAGTGAAAATACAACTGTTAAGAAGATAAAAAAGGGCAAGGTTAAAGAAGGGGATACTGTTAATATTGACTTTACCGGAAAGATGGACGGAAAGGAATTCGAGGGTGGAAGTGCACAGGGTTATTCACTTGAGATAGGCTCCAATTCATTTATCAAAGGCTTTGAGGAAGGATTGGTCGGTTTATCAGTCGGTGATTCAACCTCACTTGACCTCACATTCCCTGACCCATACCCTAACAATACGGACTATGCCGGAAAACCGGTTGTATTTGATGTGACAATTAATTACATTAATGGAGATACTGTTGTTCCTGAGTATAATGATGAATTTATCAATACCCTTACCAATGGCGAATATACTTCTGCAGATGACTATACAGAAAAGGTTATCAAGCCTGAGCTTGTCAAGACAAAGCAGGATTCAATGGGTGAAACGGCATTCCAGAAGGTGCTCAGTACATCAAAGGTATCAGAGACACCTGATTACCTTGTTAACATTATGAAGATGCGCCTTGATGCAAGCTATAAGGCAATGGCAGATTCATATGGCTATACAGACTTTTCAAAGTTCCTTTCAGAAAGCTGGCAGATGTCAAAGGAGCAGTATGATGAGCAGATCAACACAACCGCTGTATCATATGTTGAACAGAAGCTTATTGCTGAAGCAATTGCGGTTAAAGAGGGTATAGAAGTAACAGAGGAAGAATATAACAAGTACCTTTCAGACTATAAGACAAACATGCAGATCGATTCAGACGAAGAGCTTGAAAAATATGTAGTAGAGACATATAAGTCAAGAGTAGAGGATCTTATTAACGAGGCTATAATTTCACAGAAGGTAATTGATTTTGTAAAAGAGAACGCTGTTGAAACAGATGGAACTTCAAATGAGGAGGATTCAGAGAATGAGTAAACCTATAGTTGCTATTGTAGGACGTCCTAACGTTGGCAAATCAACTTTATTCAATGCTCTTGCCGGCGAAAAGATAGCAATTGTTAAAGATACACCGGGTGTTACGCGTGACAGGATATATGCCGATGTATCATGGCTTAATAATCAGTTTGCGTTGATCGACACAGGCGGAATAGAGCCTGACACTAAGGATGTTATATTATCACATATGCGTGAGCAGGCCGAGATAGCCATCGACATGGCAGACGTGATCATATTTATGACAGATGTAAAGCAGGGTGTTATCGATGCTGACTACAATGTTGCCAATATGTTGAGAAAAGCAGGCAAGCCTGTGCTGCTGGTTGTTAATAAGGTTGATAATTTTGATAAATATGCATCTGATGTATATGAGTTTTATAACCTTGGTATCGGTGACCCTATACCTATTGCAGCTGTATCAAAGCTTGGGATAGGCGATATGTTAGATAAAGTTCTAGAAGTTATACAGTGTAATGGTGATGATGACGAAGAAGATGACCGCCCAAAGGTTGCTATCATCGGTAAACCAAATGTTGGAAAATCGTCGCTTGTTAACAGAATTACAGGTGAGGACAGGGTTATTGTATCAGATATCGCAGGTACAACGCGTGACGCAATTGATACAGATGTTGTATGGAACGGAAAGGAATATATATTCATTGATACAGCAGGACTCCGCCGTAAGAATAAGATAAAAGAAGAGCTTGAACGGTATAGCATCGTCAGAGCCGTAGCGGCGGTTGAGCGTGCTGACATCGTTATTATGATGATAGATGCCACAGAGGGAGTTACGGAGCAGGATGCCAAGATTGCCGGTATAGCACATGACCGTGGCAAGGGTATGATAATAGCAGTTAACAAGTGGGACGCTATTGAAAAAGATACCCATACAGCTAATAAGTTTACAGACAAGATCCGTGAGATACTATCATTTGTACCATATGCATCAGTAATATATATTTCAGCTAAGTCCGGACAGAGGGTACACAAGCTTTTTGAACTGCTTGACACTGTAATACAGAACCATCAGTTAAGAATTGCAACAGGTGTACTTAATGAGATTATGATGGAGGCAGTGGCAATGCAGCAGCCGCCTACAGATAAGGGTAAACGGCTTAAGCTGTTCTACATTACGCAGGTCAGTGTAAAGCCTCCGACATTCGTAATATTTGTTAACGACAAGAAGCTCATGCATTTTTCATATCAGAGGTACATTGAGAATAAGATACGTGAGGCATTTGGCTTTGCCGGAACACCGATCAGGATATTTATCAGAGAGAGAAAGGGGCAGGACTAATGAATGATATGTTCATTGCCGAGATGCTTTTCTGGGCAATTGTGTCTTATTTAATTGGTTCAGTTTCATTTGGGTATATTGTCAGTAAAGATGCAGGCGTAGATATAAGAAGCAGTGGTAGTGGCAATATCGGTACAACCAATGCACTTAGGACGCTCGGCATAAAAGCCGGATTTATCACTTTTATCGGTGACTTCCTTAAGGCTGTTATCCCCTGCATAGCAGCAAGGATACTGTCTGTGGATGTATTTGGGGATTCACCTGATTTTGCATACGCCGTAAGCCTTGTAGCAGGACTTGGTGCAGTACTTGGCCATAACTTTCCATTTTGGATGCAATTTAAGGGCGGAAAAGGAATCGCAGTCACATCAGGTGTTACTGTTGCGATCGCGCTTGAACATTGGTATTACTGTGCCATAGCGTTGGCAATATTTGTTATTATAGTATTGGTCACAAAATATGTATCTGTTGGTTCACTGTGTGTTCCTGCATGGGCATTGCCTGTTTATGCACTTATATATGAGCGTTCCAATACATACTTTGTCTTAATAATGATTCTCAGTTTAATGTATACGGTGCTTGCGTTTATCAAGCATGCACCCAATATATCCAGACTTATTAACGGAACTGAGAATAAGTTATTTTCAAAATAATAATAAGCTTTATATAAACATGGAGGTATATTATGAAAATTAGTTTTCTTGGAGCCGGCAGCTGGGGGACAGCATTATCTGTTACAGTTGCAAAAAACGGACACGAGGTATTTCTTTGGTCAGCAATTGAAAGTGAGCTTGAATTATTAAGAACAAAAAGGGAGCATGTTGACAGATTACCCGGAGTAAAGTTACCTGACAATATATATATTGAAGGTGATCTTGAAAAAGCATGTACTGATATGGATCTTATTGTATTTTCGGTCGCTTCACCATATGTAAGGTCTGTAGCAGAACAGGCTGCGCCATTCATCCCTGACTGTCAGAAGATAGTTAATGTTGCCAAAGGCATTGAGGATGAGACCTTCTGCACATTATCAGAAATCCTTAACGAGGTTCTTCCGGGAAGGGATATTGCAGTCCTGTCAGGACCAAGCCATGCAGAAGAGGTAGTAAAAGGAATTCCTACTACAGTTGTAGTAGGAGCTACAACAAAGGAAACGGCAACATATATCCAGGATATTTTCATGAATGAGAATTTCAGGGTATATACAAGTCCTGATATCATCGGAATAGAGCTTGGAGGGGCGATCAAGAATGTAATCGCACTTGCTGCCGGAATGATTGATGGTCTTGGACTTGGCGATAATACAAAGGCCGCACTTATGACAAGAGGACTTGCCGAAATCAGCCGACTTGGTGTTGCAATGGGTGGAAAGCTTGAGACATTTTCAGGTCTGTCCGGAATAGGTGATCTTATAGTTACATGTACAAGCACACACAGCCGTAACCATAATGCCGGTTTCTTAATGGGACAGGGTAAGAGTGCAGATGAGGCAATGAAAGAAGTAAAGCAGGTTGTTGAAGGTGTATATTCCGCAAAGGCAGCTTTAGGTCTTGCAAAAAAATACAATGTGGACATGCCAATTGTTGAACACATTAATGGTGTTTTATTTGAAAATAAGTCTGTTAATGATTCTGTAAAGAGCCTGTTTGAAAGAACAAGAAAAGAAGAGTATTCTGCTCTTGAATGGAAATAAACTGCTCCGTATGCTTTTAAAAAGTATCTGGGCGGGCAAGTTCCGTGCTGATGCAAATAACAGTTCCGTGAACGCAAAATAACACTTTACAATACAGAATATATATGTTATCATACCAAAAGTACTGTCACTAGGTGGTAGGACACTCCGACCTGTGCTTGGCGATGGTGTATAATAATTATTATAAGGAGGATGTCATAATGACAACTAAGGAAAGAAAAGCAGAGATCATTAAAGAGTACGGAAGAAGCGAAGGTGACACAGGTTCACCGGAGGTTCAGGTAGCACTTCTTACAGAGAGAATCCGTGATCTTACTGAGCATCTTAAGGTTAACAAGAAGGACCATCATTCAAGACGTGGTCTTCTTATGATGGTAGGTCAGAGAAGAAACCTGCTTGAGTACCTTAAGAAGAAGGATATTGAGAGATATCGTTCACTCATTGAGAGACTTGGTTTACGTAAGTAATTATTGTAATATCCGGGAATTTATTAAAAGCAGCCATGCATATATTATTTTATGCACAGCTGCTTTTTTAATACCATACAATGTAATGCCCATTCTATTAATCCCATTAAATGAAAAATGCAGTCATTCAATTACATATATATATATGTATGGCCGCATTTTGGTAACAGGGGTCACTCACCAAGCTCAATCATCTTCTCAATGCTCGCAAGTGCCTTGAGCCTGACATCCTCATCAAGTATAATCTCCTCGCCGGCAATTCCCCTGACACAGTTAAGAACATCAACCAGGGTAGTAAGCTTCATATTGTGGCATACCAGATCCTTAGATAATGGGTAGAACACTTTATCAGGACATTCAAATTGAAGATGTTCAACAATGCTGTTCTCTGTCCCGATAATGAATTCCCTCTTATCTGACTTCTTAGCATATCCCATAATCCCTGTAGTACTTCCAACATAATCTGCAAGTGCCGACACCTCCGGCAGACATTCCGGATGGACAAGAAGCTCGGCATCAGGATGCTCCGCCCTTGCTTTCTGTACCATATTCTTAGTTACCCTTAAGTGTGTCGGGCAGCCGCCATGAACAAATGCAAATTCTTTATCAGGAACCTGCTTCTGAACCCATGCCCCCAGATTACAATCAGGAATAAATAAAATTCTGTCATTATCAATATTCTTAATTATCTGGACAGCTGATGAAGATGTAACGCACACATCACATAAAGTCTTAAGTTCAGAAGTTGTATTAATATATGCAACTACCGTATGTTCAGGATATTTCTCCCTTAATGTCTTAAGCAGTGAGACATCAAGCTGCTCAGCCATAGGACACCCTGCGCCGGGATTAGACAATATAACTTTCTTGTCGGGCGAAAGAATCTTAACAGTTTCAGCCATAAAACGGACACCGCACATTAATACTGTCCCGGCAGATGATTTTGAAGCTTGGACACTAAGTCCGTATGAATCACCTGTATAATCAGCAACCTCAAGTATATTATGATTCTGATATGCATGGGCTAATATACAGATATCATTTTCCTTCTTTAATCTGATTATCTCGTCCTGTATCTCTCTTGTTGTCATCATTATATATGTACCTCACTTATTGTTGTATATACTAGATGATAATATTATTGATAAGTAGTGTCAATAATTATTTTACATTAATTTTTACAGGTGTCTTGTCAGATGTCAATTCAGATGTTATAATGATTTGAAACAAAATGATGAGGTTTATATCGGAAAGGATACTCTATGAAAACAGACATATTAATCGTTGGAAGTGGCTGTTCCGGTTTGTATTGTGCCCTGAATCTCCCTGAGGATAAGAATATTATGGTCATCTCAAAGTCTAAGTTCATTGAAAGTGACTCTTATCTGGCACAGGGTGGTATGTGTGTTTTAAAAAGTGAGGATGATTACGAAAGCTATTTTAACGACACAATGAAAGCAGGCCATTATGAAAATGATGAGAGATCAGTTGAGATAATGATAAGATCATCAGTGGAAGTAATCAGGGATCTGCTTGATTACGGAACAGTATTTGCAACAGATTCGGAAGGAAGGCTTGCATACACAAAAGAAGGCGGCCATTCAACTAATAGAATCGTGTATCATGATGATACAACCGGAAAAGAGATCACAGCGTCTTTACTTGCACAGGTAAGAAACCGCACCAATGTAAAAATGTACCAGTACACAACGCTGGTTGACATTATTGAAAGAGATAACCGCTGCTATGGTGCGGTTATAAGACATGAGGACGGAAGCCTTGAGGGTATTGCAGCTTCTTATGTAGTCCTTGCAACCGGCGGTGTCGGCGGATTATATGCTAATTCAACTAATTACAAGCATCTTACCGGTGATTCGCTTGCAATTGCATTAAAGCATAATATCCGGGTACGTAATCTTAATTATGTCCAGATCCATCCGACAACATTTTACACAGGTAAAAAAGAAGAACGTTGTTTCCTGATGTCAGAGTCACTCCGTGGTGAGGGGGCTAAGCTTTATAACAAGGATATGGAACGTTTCGTTGATGAATTACTTCCAAGAGATATCCTGACTGCCAGGATACGCAGCCAGATGGAGGCAGATGGGACAGATCACGTATGGGAAGATCTCAGAACAATTCCGCCTGATGAATTAAAGAGCCATTTTTTCAACATTGTTGAGCATTGCAGGTACAATGGCTACGATGTGACAAAGGAATGTATCCCGGTTGTTCCGTCACAGCATTATTTTATGGGTGGAATTGATGTTAACTACGAGAGCCGTACAAGCATGGATAACCTTTATGCAGTCGGTGAGACTGCCTGCAACAGGGTTCATGGCAAAAACAGGCTTGCAAGCAATTCATTACTTGAAAGCCTTGTATTTGCAAAACGTGCCGCAAAAGAGATGTCAGTATCGGAATTTGAAGATACAGGGGATACCTGTAATGATATCCTTAAGACAACAGACATGTCAGTATATTCAGATGCACAGGCTTTAGAGGCCAAATACAGGGCATTAGTTCTTGCAGAGATAAATAAAGAAGATAAGCGAGGTAAATAATTATGTACGATCAGGTAACTTTAGGACTTAATGTAGATCCATTTATTCTCAGTGCACTTAAGGAAGATATAACAAGTGAAGATGTATCGACTAACAGTGTTATGCCGGTACCACAGACAGGTGAGGTTGACCTTATCTGCAAACAGGATGGAATAATCTGTGGCCTGCAGGTATTTGAAAGAGTATTTACACTCTTAGATAACAGTACGAAGGCTGAATTTTTTGTTAAAGATGGTGACAGGGTAACAAGCGGCCGGCTTATGGCAAAGGTAAGGGGAGATATAAGGGTTCTTCTCTGCGGTGAAAGGACAGCACTTAATTACCTTCAGAGAATGAGCGGTATTGCTACATACACAAGTGAGGTTGCAGCATTACTTGAGGGAACAGGCATCCAACTGCTTGATACACGTAAAACAACACCTAACAACCGCATATTTGAAAAATATTCCGTAAGGATTGGCGGTGGCAGTAATCACCGTTACAATCTTTCTGATGGTGTTCTTTTAAAGGATAACCATATCGGCGCTGCCGGCGGTGTAAAAGAGGCAATCAGGATGGCTAAGGAATATGCCCCGTTTGTCAGGAAGATTGAAGTAGAGGTAGAGACCTTTGACATGGTAAAGGATGCTGTGGAGGCCGGTGCCGATATAATCATGTTGGACAATATGACAACCAGGCAGTTGAAGGAAGCCATTGATTACATTGACGGAAGGGCAGAGATTGAAGTATCAGGTAACGTAACAAAAGACAATATCGAACGCATAAAAGGTCTTGGCGTTGACTATGTTTCAAGTGGTGCCCTTACACATTCAGCACCGATAATGGATATATCACTCAAGAACCTTCACGCAATCTGAGACAATATTTTATATCTTATATCACGCAAGGAGCAATCATATGAAAGGTGAAGAAAGACGCAATAAGATCATACAGATAATATCAACAAGTGATACACCAATTTCAGGTCTTGAATTGTCTAAGATGTTAGATGTAAGCCGTCAGGTAATTGTACAGGATATTGCAATTCTGCGAGCAAACGGATATTCAATCATCTCAACTAACAAGGGATATATTATCGGTGTAGGTAATAATAACTATGCCCGTGTATACAAAGTCAGACATACTGATGATGAAGTTGAAAAAGAGCTTTCACTTATTGTTGACCTTGGCGGCCAGGTAAAAGACGTATTCATATATCACAAAGCATATGGGGTAGTCCGTGCTGATATGAATATCAAATCAAGACGTGATATAAAACAATACATGGATGTGATTGAATCCGGTAATTCAAGCTATCTGAGTAATATCACCTCCGGTTACCACTATCATACAATTGTAGCTGAATCAGAGGAGATACTGGACCTTATAAAGCAGGAGCTTGATGAACAGGGCTTTCTTGCCAGACTGCGCGATTATGAGCCTGTCAATTTTTGGGAGTAGCATATATAACTATTGCCTGCCCTGTGTACAGTGTATATGTCCGGACATCATGACAGGAATAATCTGTTTGCCGGCTTGACACAGATAAATAATAGTGCTATCATGTGTTCAACTTAATAAAATATGTCTTCAGGGCGAGGTGCAATTCCTCACCGGTGGTACAGCCCACGAGCCGCAAGGTATGATTCGGTGTGATTCCGAAGCCGACAGTATAGTCTGGATGAGAGAAGATAATTATCATTTATATAAGCTGCATTTGTAGTATGTACATTTTCAATGCAGCCCGATAATATAACAAGTATTGATATTCAGTCCTGGAACATAATATGTTTCAGGACTATTTATGTTTTGGGGAAGAAAGGGATACTATGGATAAGAAATATATGCTTAGGGCAATAGAATTAGCAAAAAAGGCTACAGGCTTTACATGTCCTAATCCACTTGTCGGTGCGGTGATCGTTAAGGATGGGAGGATAATTGGCGAAGGCTGGCACCACAGATACGGTGGGCTTCATGCGGAAAGGGATGCATTAAAAAACTGCACTGAATCTGCGTCAGGTGCTTCAATATATGTAACACTGGAGCCATGCTGTCATTACGGCAAACAGCCGCCATGTGTTGAAGCCATCGTTGAGGCCGGTATCAAAAAGGTTATTGTAGGCTCAAGAGATCCCAATCCACTTGTCAGCGGTAAAGGCAATGCATACCTCAGGGAGCATGGCATAGAGGTTACAGAAGATTTTATGCGTGATGAATGTGATGCAATGAATTATGTTTTCTTTCATTACATTACAACCGGTACTCCATATGTGGTAATGAAATACGCAATGACACTTGATGGTAAGATTGCCTCACATACAGGTGATTCAAAATGGATAACCGGTGAACAGGCACGGCACCGCGTACATCTTGACCGCCACCGGTATACCGGCATAATGGCCGGGAGCGGGACGGTACTTGCTGATGACCCGGAATTAACATGCCGTATAGATGGCCTGACTGATCCTGTAAGAATCATATGTGATTCAAGGCTCAGGATACCTGTTGATTCAAAAATAGTCAGGACTGCACACAACGTCAGGACAATAATTGCCACAGCACAGACATCCGGCCATGAACGGTACACCGACTGTGGCTGTGAAATAATACATGTACCGGAAAAAAACGGACATATTGATCTGAATGAACTTATGTCAAAACTTGGAGAGCTAAAAATAGACAGTATTATGCTTGAAGGCGGTGGTACACTTAACTGGTCAGCACTTGAAGCCGGTATTGTTAACAGGGTACAGTGCTACATTGCCCCAAAGATAATAGGCGGTAACAATGCACCATCACCGATACGTGGAACCGGACTTAATATAATGAACGATGCAGTTAAGCTAACCGCCCCTGACATAATAAAGCTTGGGGATGATTATATGATAGAAGGTGAGATACAGCATGTTTACAGGAATAATTGAAGAGATAGGTACACTGGATTCCATACAAATGGGTACGAGCTCAGCAATATTGAAGATATCTGCACATAATATATTAAATGATATCAATATTGGCGACAGCATTGCAGTTAATGGCGTATGTCTGACAGTCACTTCATTTAACAGTTCATTTTTCAAAGCTGACGTTATGCATGAAACACTTAACCGCTCATCACTTGCACGCCTAAAAAAAGGAAGTATGGTCAATCTCGAACGTGCGATGGCTGCCAATGGCAGATTTGGCGGACACATTGTTTCAGGCCATGTTGATGGGACAGGAACAATATGTGAGATAACCGAAGATGATAACGCAGTCTGGTACAGGATTTCTGCTGACAGGCATATTCTTGATTATATAGTCGAAAAAGGCTCTGTTGCAATTGACGGAATAAGCCTTACCGTTGCTGCTGTAACAGAATCAGATTTTTCTGTATCAATAATCCCTCATACAGCAAGGGTCACGGTTCTTGGCTGTAAAAAAACAGGGGATATCGTTAATCTTGAGAACGATATTATCGGAAAATATGTTGCAAAATTAATGGGTCTGGCTGAAACTGACAATAATAAGGGCAGTACGGCACATGGGAAAAAATCTGATATAACAATGGATTTTTTAAGTAAATACGGATATTAGCCGGACATCCATCATTATACAAGTCGAAAGGAGTAATAGTATGTTTTCGTACAACACGATTGAAGAGGCATTGGAGGCTCTCCGTAATGGTAAAATAATAATAGTTACAGATGATGAAGGCAGGGAAAATGAAGGTGATTTTATATGTGCCGCCCAATTTGCAACGCCTGAAAACATCAACTTCATGGCAAAGTATGCAAAGGGACTTATATGTATGCCAATGTCTGAGGATTACGTTGCCAGGCTTTCGCTTCCCCAAATGGTGGCAGACAATACGGATAATCATGAAACAGCCTTTACAGTATCGATTGACCACATTGATACAACAACCGGGATTTCAGCAAACGAGCGTTCACTCACAGCAATGAAATGTGCAGAAAAAAGCTCTGGGCCACTCGATTTCAGAAGACCGGGACATATGTTCCCGCTGCTTGCCAAAAAGAATGGTGTACTTGAAAGACCCGGACATACAGAGGCAACAGTTGACCTGTTGAAGCTGGCAGGGCTTAACACCTGTGGTATATGCTGCGAGATAATGCGTGAAGATGGTACAATGATGCGTACCCCTGAGCTTACTGAGCTTGCAGAAAAATGGGGGCTTACATTCATCACAATAGAAGCCCTCAAAAACTACCGGAAGCGTAATGAGGTATTCGTTGAGAGGCAGACCAATGCCAAGCTTCCTACAAAATACGGTGATTTTACCGCATGCGGATATATCAACAAGCTCAATGGGGAACATCATGTTGCACTTGTAAAGGGAGACATCGGTGATGGTGAAAATGTACTTTGCCGTGTTCATTCCGAATGCCTTACCGGCGATGCATTCGGTTCATTAAAATGCGACTGTGGTGACCAGCTTGCAGCAGCAATGACCATGATCTGTAAAGAAGGCCGCGGAATACTTTTATACATGCGTCAGGAAGGCCGTGGAATAGGGCTTATCAATAAGCTGAAGGCCTATGAATTACAGGATAAAGGCATGGATACACTTGATGCAAACCTTGCACTTGGGTTTCCTGGTGATATGAGGGAATATTACATTGGGGCGCAGATACTCCGTGACCTTGGTGTCAGGTCGTTAAGGCTTCTTACCAACAATCCTGACAAAGTATATCAGCTGTCTGATTACGGTATGTCAATAAATGAACGCATCCCAATCAGGATTGAGGCAACAGAATATGATGAAAATTATCTTCGGACCAAGAAGATAAGAATGGGACATCTGTTGTAGATATAAAACAATATTATTATTAAATTTAAATGGAGGACAAATTATGAGAACACTTGAGGGAAAGGTTGTTGCATCCGGTATAAAAATCGGAATCGTAGCAGCAAGATTTAATGAATTCATTACTAACAAGCTTGTAAGCGGAGCTATTGACGGTCTCGTCCGCCATGATGTGGATGAAAACGATATTGACGTTGCCTGGGTTCCCGGTGCATTTGAGATTCCGCTTATTGCCCGGAAAATGGCTGACACAGGCAGATATGATGCCGTTATATGCGTCGGCGCAGTCATCAGGGGGTCAACAAGCCACTATGACTATGTATGTAACGAAGTATCAAAGGGCATTGCCAGTGTATCGCTTAAAGCTGGAATTCCTGTTATGTTTGGTGTATTAACTACCGATACGATCGAACAGGCAATTGAAAGGGCAGGCACAAAAGCTGGTAATAAAGGCTATGACTGTGCACTTGGTGCGATTGAAATGATCAACCTCATTAAGAACATTGAAGCATAAGATATCATACTTCTGATATTCCCGCGTAGCAGTCATGCTAATTTGCAAGGCACCGGAATTACTTTGTCATGCTTATTGATAAAGAATTTCTGTGTCTTGTAATACTTGACACAGTATGCTATAATATACTGGTTATTGTATTAATCTACAGGAGATAGAATCCGGGACTACTTCAAAGCATATCCAGTGCAGTGCTTTTTTGACATATGCAATGCTGCCGTTTATCCGGTATGAGTATGTTTTGAAGTTGTTTCGGCGTCTCCTGTTAGTCTAAAAAAGGAGAATAGTTATGTACAAGTCATTTTCAATGGAACTTGCCGGCAGGACTCTTACAGTTGATGTCGGCAGAGTTGCAGCACAGGCTAATGGTGCTGCACTTATGCATTATGGTGATACTGTAGTTTTATCAACTGCTACAGCATCAGAGAAGCCAAGGGATGGAATTGATTTTTTCCCGCTTAGTGTTGAATACGAAGAAAAGTTATATTCCGTAGGTAAGATACCTGGCGGATTCATCAAGAGAGAAGGTAAAGCATCTGAGAACGCTGTCCTTACTTCACGTGTAATCGACAGGCCGATGCGTCCGCTTTTCCCTAAGGATTACCGCAATGATGTAACTCTTAACAACCTTGTCCTGTGTGTTGACCAGGACTGCAGCCCTGAGCTTACAGCTATGCTTGGTTCAGCAATTGCAACGGCAATTTCAGATATTCCATTTGATGGCCCGACAGCTTCAACACAGGTTGGTATGGTTAATGGGGAGCTTGTCTTTAACCCGACAAGCACACAGCGCGAGGTCTCAGACCTTGCACTTACGGTAGCATCAACACGTGATAAAGTTATCATGATAGAAGCCGGTGCTAACGAGATTCCTGAAGACAAGATGATCGAGGCAATATTTGCCGCACATGAGGTTAATCACAAGATTATTGAGTTCATAGATACTATTGTTGCTGAATGCGGAAAAGAGAAGCATGATTACATTCATATTGATACCCCTGAGGATATGTATGATGATATGGTCAGCTTCATTACCCCTGAGGCGATGGAAGAAGCTGTATTCACTGACGTCAAGCAGGTTCGTGAAGAGAATATCCGTCAGATCAAAGCTAAGCTTGAGGAAAGATATACAGAGGAGCATCCTGACTGGATAGAGCTTATAGATGACGCTGTTTATAAGTTCCAGAAGAAGACCGTCCGTAAGATGATCCTCAAGGACCACAAGCGTCCTGATGGAAGGGAGATTACGGAGATACGTCCGCTTTCAGCAGAGATTGATATTCTTCCAAGAACCCATGGTTCAGGTATGTTCAAGCGTGGACAGACCCAGGTTCTTACAATCACAACACTCGGACCTCTCGCTGAGATACAGAAGCTTGATGGTCTTGACCTTAATGAGACAACTAAGAGATATATGCACCACTACAACTTCCCTTCATATTCTGTTGGTGAGACAAAGCCTTCAAGAGGACCGGGACGAAGGGAGATTGGCCATGGTGCACTTGCAGAGAGGGCACTTGTTCCAGTACTTCCTTCGGAACAGGAATTCCCATATGCAATCCGTACAGTATCAGAAGTACTGGAGTCAAACGGTTCAACTTCACAGGGCAGTATCTGTGCTTCAACACTTTCGCTTATGGCAGCCGGTGTACCGATCAAGGCTCCTGTAGCCGGTATCTCTGTAGGTCTTGTAACAGGTGATACAGATGATGATTATATAATCCTTACGGATATCCAGGGACTCGAAGACTTCTTCGGAGATATGGACTTCAAGGTAGCAGGTACCCATAAGGGTATTACAGCCATACAGATGGATATCAAGATCCACGGACTTACACGTGAGATTATAGAGAAAGCAATTGCGCGTACAAAGGAAGCAAGAACCTACATTATCGACGAGGTTCTTACAAAATGTATCGCAGAGCCAAGACCTGAGGTTGGTCCATATTCACCTAAGATTGTCCAGATTAAGATCGACCCTTCACAGATCGGTGAGGTTGTTGGCCAGCGTGGTAAGACTATCAATGCCATCATCGAAAGAACAGGTGTTAAGATTGATATTGACGAAGAGGGATATGTATCAGTCTGTGGTACCGACAAAGCCGGTATAGAGGAGGCAGTCCGCCTTATCAATATCATTACAACAGATATTGAAGAGGGACAGGTTCTTGAAGGAACAGTTGTCAGCATCAAGGATTTCGGTGCATTCGTAGAATTTGCCCCAGGAAAAGAAGGAATGGTTCACATTTCAAAGATATCCAAAGAAAGGATTAACCGTGTAGAGGACGTTCTTACACTTGGTGACAAGGTTAAAGTCGTATGTCTCGGACAGGACAGAATGGGACGTATGAGCTTCAGTATTAAGGATGTTAAATAATTCCTGTACGTCAACAGATTTCTTATAAAATTAATGGACACTGCGTTCCATATTCTTATGGCCGCCGGATACCATTCCATACAGGTGTATGTTGCACCGGATGGATGTTATCCGGCGGTTTTGTGTTAACTCATTTGCTGTTAATATATTTTTTGTAATAATGCATACTCATTATAGTTATAATAACCTCACTTACCAGAAGGCTGATAAGATAACCGCTGATTCCGCTCTCCGGAACGGTTTTAATTGTAAGCAGTATTCTGGTTGACAGACCGGTAGCAGTTATAAAAAATGTTACGCATGTTTTTCCAAGCCCATTGATAATACTGGCAAGTGTTGTGGACACAAACAGAAATGGGCACAAAAATGCAAGTATCTTAATAAATAACCCGATTGATTCATTGTGAAATACATACACACCAATATCAGCACCAATTGTTAAAAATATAACAATTGATAATATACCCAGTACCAGGCTGCCGGCAATGCACATACGCGACATCTTTATTAACCGCCCATCAGAATTTTCATTTGCCTCAGATATCACAGGAAGCAATAATACAGCAAGGGAATTAGTAATCGTAGAAGGGAACATAACAAAAGGCATAGCCATACCGGTAAGTACACCATACACGCTTAATGCATCATCGGATGACATTCCGTATTTTTTTAAGAGTGCAGGAATTATTATTGTCTCAACACCATGCAGCAATGCAACAATAAGCTTATTTCCTGTCAGGGGCGTTGCAAAACACACAAGCTGTTTCAGTACATTTCCTGATTCCGTTGTATGGGTCTCCGAAGCATCATCCTCCATCTTCCTGAACATCCATAAAACCATTATAATGCTGTACAGCATTGAAACACCCTCACCAACAGCAATTCCGGCAACAGCGAGCATACACATAGTATACCTGTCAGCAAGTGGAAGCAGGATAATTGCAATATATACAAATACCACACGCACGATCTGCTCAAACAACTGGGTGAGTGCCGGGGTCGCCGCCTTTTTTAAACCATAATAACATCCGTTAATACATACAGCAACAGCACATAAAGGAAATGCAAAAGCAAGTATCTTAAGTAAATCCGTACACTTTGATTCACCTAACATAAACACGGCAACGTAACCGGCCCCAAAGTATAATAATACTGACAATATGGCAGCCAGCAAAAATGATAATACGATAGCAACAACCAAAACCTTTTTAATATATTTCTTATCCTTTGAACGTTCAGCTACAAGTTTTGAAACCGCGGTCTGGATTCCGGCACCAAATATAGTGAAGCATATACCAAATATAGGAAAGACAAGCTGATATAAACCGAGCATTTTTGCTTCAAGAATATTAGAAAGATATATTTTGTATACAAAGCCAATAATTCTGGTCAGTAATCCTGCAAAGGTCAGAATAATTGTTCCTTTTAATAATGATTTAATCATGGGAGTTTCACATTCGGGTCAGTGCATTTGTAAAATATATGCTGTAGATTTTACGAAAATGCTTTTATATTAATCAAAAATATGTTAAACTATCTTAGTAATTTGTTTTGGGATGGAGATTTCAAGAATGTCAGAAAAAAAGAATGTATTAACATACTTTGTTATATTAATATCTGCATTGCTTAATTCTGCCATGATTATTGGCAGAATCTGTTACTATACTCCTTCATTGAAGTACGACATTAATAAAGTATGCCTTATAACAGGGATTCCTGTGCTGTTAGTTTTACTTTTCTTTTTTTCAGGCGCAATTGCAAGACTTATCCGCAGAAAAAAGGGTAACAGAAGCAGATGCAATGGCAGCATTATATACAGATGCTTACATGTGGCTTCTGTAATTATTCTGATGTCTGCAGGAATTGCAGGGAGAATATATTTTTCTTATAACTGTCACAGCTCTTATATTAATGATATAGCCGGCCTGCATAAGGAGGACGCCGGTTCACTGTATTCATATGTGATCAGGCCATTTACATATATAACCGGGGACGGGAGCCTTGCAGTAATCTGTACTAATATCGTACTTTCAGTTATCTTAATGCTTCTTTTATATTTATTTTCACGTAAGGTTATGACAACGGTGGGAGGTTGTATTGTCTTATTGCTTGCCGCAGTATCACCATATGGATTAGCCGGATGTATAGTGTATTCCCCTGATCTGTTATATGCGGTGCTTTTGCTCTTTATCCTTACAATCTTTACATATGGATATAATGCTTTTAAGGTTAACAATACAAGGAATATCCATTTTACACTGGTTATCATCGTGACCGGTATATTATGCGGCTTGTTTTTACTGGCTACACCTGTTGCGATACCACTGATATTATCATTGTTTTTATTTACACGGTTCAGGCTGAAGGATATCATGCAGTCGGTTTTACTTGTGTGCACAGCTTTGCTTATATATTTTGGCCTTGTGCACCTGGATATGTATATTGTACCTGTCAGCTTTATATATGACATACACAGGACAGCATATATCATGTCAGGCATTAATCTACATAGTATATCTGTATCTGACTGCTGGAATAATTTTATACTTTTATGTAGAGGGCAGACAATATATAATAACTATATGCTCAACAGTTATATTGAGCCGGGTATATGGATGTTCCTTAATATAACAGCGGTCACCGGTTCATTGCTTATGCTAAAACGCAGGCGCAGTTATAACCAGCTGCTTATGGAACTTACGGTATTTACAGTTCCGTTATGCCTGATAATACCGGACACTTCAGAAAGTCACAGCATGTTTTATGCATTATATCCAATGTTCGTATGTATGGCAGGGTATGCAATTTATAACATATACTGCAGACAACAGCCGGATGCATCCGTGCATTCTGCTGATATACAGCATACAGGTGAAGCTTTAGGGGATGATAACGGCAGTAATGTGCCGGATAATATTAAAGAACCTGACAGTATTAAAGAACCTGGCAGCAATAAAGAACCTGACAGTTTTAATGTCCCTGGAACCTCAACAGCGTATGATAACCCTGATATTGATATCCCGGGGCCGATTAAGGTATCCGACATTATACCGGATACACCGGCTTATGAAGAAACTGCCGCAACATACGGTACATATGATAACAATGACATTGATAATCTGTTACCGGTGCCAAAGCAGTTATTGCCATACGGAATACAGGATAACAGTATAACAGTCCATGATTATCAGGATCACATAAAGGAAAACGGACCTCATGCACAGCAGTGGGAGGACCGCAGAAAACGGGCACAAAATAAAACAAAACACTATAAGGAGTGATAAAATGTCTAATATATTATACATGGTTGTTCCATGTTACAATGAAGAACCTGTACTTGAAGAGACTACAAGCCGTCTGAAAGAAAAGTACAATTCCCTTATATCACAGGGAAAGATATCAAAAGACAGTAAGGTGATCTATGTAAATGATGGTTCAAAGGACCGCACCTGGGAGCTGATAAGTAAGATACATAAAAATGATAAAATGTTCCGTGGAATATGTCTGTCACGAAACAGAGGTCACCAGAATGCAGTTCTTGCCGGTCTTATGACTGCCAAAGAGGAGGCCGATATGGTCATCTCAATGGATGCTGATCTGCAGGATGACATCAATGCCATCGATGAAATGGTCGACAAGTTCAATGAAGGATATGACATCGTATATGGTGTCAGGAACAAACGAAAAACAGATACATTCTTCAAGAGATTTACTGCGCAGACCTATTACAAAATGTTATTACATATGGGTGTAGATATCGTATATAATCATGCGGATTTCAGATTAATGAGCAAAAGGGCATTGAATAATATGGCTGATTTTAAGGAAGTTAACCTATTTTTACGTGGTATTGTGCCAATGATCGGATTTCCGTCAACTAATGTATATTATGAAAGACATGAGCGTTTTGCCGGAGAATCAAAGTATCCCCTAAAGAAAATGCTGCAGTTTGCTTTTGACGGAGTTACTTCATTAAGCATCAAGCCAATACGTTTTATTACAAGCCTTGGACTGATCATATTCTTACTCAGTCTTATAATGCTTGTTTACACAATTGTGGTACATTTCATCGGTGACAGCGAGCTTGGATGGAGCAGCATTATGACATCCGTGTGGGCACTCGGCGGTCTTCAGCTGCTGTCAATAGGTATAATCGGCGAATATATCGGCAAGATATATCTCGAATCAAAGGCAAGACCACGTTTTATCATCCAGGAATATCTTAATGACTAAGAAGAAACAGGGGGGCAATATAAGCTTACCTGCATATGATATTATATAAGACTTATTTGGAATGGTGTTAATTATGATATATCTTGATAATGCAGCCACAACATGTATGTATAAAGAAGTTACTGAATCTATGCAGCCATATTATATGAACATATATGGTAATCCCTCCGAAATATATGATTTCGCTTCAAAAAGCAGGGCTGCAATGAATACGGCACGCAGACAGATCGCAGGCTTAATTAACGCCGAACCAAATGAGATATACTTCACCTCAGGCGGAACAGAAGCTGATAACTGGGCTCTTATAGGTATTGCGGAAGCTTATGCATCCAGGGGGAAACATATTATAACAAGCTGCATAGAGCATCATGCAGTTTTAAATACCTGTCATTATCTTGAATCCCGGGGTTATGAGGTGACTTATATCGGGGTTGATAATGACGGATTGGTTGATATAGATTCATTAAAAAACGCAATCCGTAGTGATACAATCCTTGTATCAGTCATGTATGCCAATAATGAGATAGGGACAATACAAAATATATCCGAAATATCCAGGATAACACATGAATATGGTGCAGTATTCCATACCGATGCTGTTCAGGCATATGCACAGATTCCAATAGATGTAAAGAAAGATAATATAGATATGTTAAGTGCCAGTGCACACAAATGTCATGGGCCAAAAGGAATTGGCTTCCTTTATATAAAAGATGGTATTAAAGTTAATTCACTGCATTTTGGCGGCAAGCAGGAGCGCAATATGCGCCCGGGTACGGAAAATATACCTGCAATAGCCGGCTTTGGTACAGCCGCTGCAATAGCTGCAGGAAAAAAAGAGTATAACAGCCGGAAGATTGAGCAATTAAGGGAGCTCTTTATTGGAAGAGTAATGAATGAAATAGACTTCGTAAAGCTTAATGGTTCAAAAGACCACAGGCTTCCGGGAAATGTCAGCTTATCATTTGCCTATATTGATGGTGAGGCCATCCAGATACAGCTTGATCTGTACGGAATATGCTGTTCAACCGGGTCAGCATGTAATGCAGGCAATAAAATCGTCTCCCATGTTATCAAAGCAATCAATAACCCTGCTGATTATTCATACGGTACCGTCAGATTCACAATAGGAGATGACAATACACCTGCACAGAT